>DASRXR010000584.1:0-5379 GCA_035687405.1 Polyangiales bacterium | reverse complement strand
ATGAAACGCCAGAGCACGCCGAGCCCTTCGTACGCTTGCGGTCGCCGATGCTCGAGTCGTCGCAGCTTGCGCGCGTCTTCGCTGCGATCGGATGCGAGCACGTCACCCTTCCAGAGCTCTCCCAAGGCACGCACCAGCAGTGCATTGGTCGCGTGGATGGGATCGACCGAGACCTCCGCAGCCGATTGCGCCCATGCCCCATCGCCGAGCTGCGCCGTATACAATCCGACGACCGTTCCCACGCCAACGCGTATCCCGTCGACGTAGCTCTGGGCGAGCCCAACGTCGTTCGGTGGGGCAAGGCGCGCGAGCAGATCGACGAACAGGCGGCGGCTCTCGCCGTATCTGCCGGCGAAGCGAGCGTCCGCGCCCTCGGCCAACACACTTCCACGTGTTTGCGCCGCGGGTGATTCACCGCGAGGGCGAGTGCCTCGCCGTACATTGCCCTCCAGTCGTCGGGTGTATCCTCGAGAAAGCGCAGATACGCGTCCGGTTTGGCATCGGTCGCCGTACAGCTCGCTTCCGCGTAGCGAGCAAGCGCGTCGACGCCTTCGAGGTCACGGCCGGCGCGAATGAGGTGAAACGCTTCTCGCGGTCCGTCGCCGCGCAGCGCGAAGATCTCCGCGAGCTGCGCGTGCACTTCACGCGCGCGTGGTGGCGCGATGCTCGCCAGCAGCGGCGCCATCCATTCTCTTCCGGCGAGCCGGTACGTACCGGCGGCTGGAACCAGCACCGAGGCGGTGCTGAGCGCGCCCAGGTCGGCGAGGAGTCCATCGCGTGCCGCGGAATCCGCGATCGGCGCGGCGCGCAGCGACGCGGCGCGCAACGACGCGGGGTAGGCAGTCGGGCGCCCGGATGCGATTGCGGCCAAGCTCTCTCGCGCGTAGGAACGGGTCGACCCGCGCGAGTTCACGATCAGTCGCAGAATGTCCGCAAGATCGAAGCGCTGGTCGACGCCTCCCAGCGCAATCGCTTGGGCCAGCTCACGCGCTGGCGCCCTCAGACCATCCACGATCGCTGCGGTCGCCTCCGCCATGCTCTTCGGGAGTCCGATCTCCGTCACGTTCTCCGGGAGAGTCCAGCCTCCGCGCTGATGCCGAACTACGCCCTGGTCGAACAGGTGTCGTGCGAGCTGCATGAGCTGGCGCGGATTGCCGGCCGCAAGCGCGTACAAACGATTCGCGAGCGCAGACAGATGAGGCACGTCGCCGAACACCGATTCGAGCAAGGCGCGAACCTCCCGTGCGTCGAGAGGGTGCACCCTGATCGCGCCGCTCTTGGCTGCGAGCAGCTGCAAGGCGTCGCACTCCATCGCGATGTCTTCGCTTCTCGCGACGACGACCATGAGCGCATGGCTACGCGCTCGCTCCGCGAGGAGCGCGATCAAGTTGCGACTCTCGACGTCCAGACGTTCGATGTCGTCGACGCCGATGAAGAGCGGGTGTTCACGGGTGACCGCGAGCAGCCACGCCCGCAACGCGCTCGGCGCCGCGGACTGAACGTGGGCCGCGTCGACGAACACCACCGGACGATCGGCCGCGAGCTTGGGCAATGACGGCACGAGCTGCGCGAGCACGGGCCATGCGTCGTCCGGCACGAACGACGCGGCGTCTGGCAGGCTGCTCAGAAGCTGCTCGGCGCAACGATAGACCGCCTCGAGACGTCCCGCTCCATCGTCGCCCCCGACGCGCAAGATCGTGACGCCTTCCAACTTCGCCAGCGACACGCTCGCGTCGAGCATCCGCGAGCGGCCCGCGCCTTGCGCGCCGCGCAGCAGCAGACCGCCGCCGCGCCGGTCCAGCTTCAAGCGCCGCAGTCGCCGCTGGACGATCTTCAATCCTTTGTCGCGCCCTACCAGTTCGGGCGTCGTGAGATAGGCCTGTGACTCCACAAGCTGCTCGTCGTGGCCCAGGTCGGCTATCGCGCAGATGCGCTCGCTGACCTCGGAGGCGCTCGCGGGGCGTTGCTTCGGATCGAGCTTCAGCAGCTCCATCACCAGACTGTCGAGCGCCTCCGGAATGTCGTGCACATGAGCGGAGGGAGGCGCGATCGGCTGGCCCCAGAGCTGAGGCAGCATGTGGAAGCTGGTGGCAGGATACGGGCTGCGTCCGCTGAGCGTGAGGTAGAGGACGGCGCCGAGCGCGTAGAGATCCGCGCGACCGTCCAACGATTGCAGGTTCACCACCTCCGGAGCGGCAACGGCCGGCGTGCACACGACGAACTCCGCGCTGCCCATCGGCGCCATCGCGCCGAAGTCGATCAGCTTCGCGTTGCCGTCACTCGTGCAGCGCACATTGCGTGGGCTGAGGTCTCTGTAGACCATGCGCCGCGCGTGAACCAGCGACAGGGCGGAGCACACGTCGCGGCCGATCGCGCACACCTCCCGCCAGGGACGTGGCGCGCGTGCAGTGAGGTCTCCGCCGTCGAGTAACTCCATCGTGTAGTACGGAACGTTGTCGTCGACGCCGTAGTCGAAGAACCGCACGATGCGAGGGTGATCGAGCAGCGCGAGTGTTCGACACTCACGCTCGAACAGCATGCGTGCCCGATCCACGGTTGCTGGCGGACCCTTCACCAGCAACTGCTTCAACGCGACCCGATCGCCGGTCATCCGGTCGAGCACGCGCATCACGACGGCCATGCCCCCGCGGCCGAGCGGTGTCTCGACGAGATAGCGATTGCCGATCACGGTCGCGGCCTCGATGGATTCCGTGATGTCCCCCATACGACCGGTTCCGGCGCGTTTGCCCGTAGGCAGCGTCGACCGCTCGAGAATAGCGTGTTCGACTCGGCAGATCTGTCGGTCGCGCGAATTGCGAGGAAGCTGGGGTTACATAGACTCCATTGCGTCTTACACGTGCTCCGACTGGGCGTGCTCACACCGGCTGTAGGAGCACATCGAGCTCGAGCGTTGGCCGAGACTCAACGTTCAGTCATCAGCCAAAAGGGCTTCCATGAAGAGCTTGGCTGCACCAAGCCAATTCAGAGCGGCTCCCATGAGTAAAATCGCCTGCACGCGACCATCGTGCTGGTGAACGCCATGGCGTCCACCATCACGTGCTGTCGGCGGGTCGACTGTTAGTCGTCGAGCTTTCTGATCGGTCGAGAAGAGCAGAGCACATCGCGACTTCGCGCAAGCCGCGAGCCGTGCGCGCAGGTCGTGCGCCGAAACGCGGGCTGCTATCATGACCTCATGGCGGTGAGAATGACTGGGGTCATGTATACCTATCAGACTCACGTGTTGTACGTGGGCGCCCTGATCGCATCCTCGCGCCACATGCATCACGCAGGCCAAGTGATGTGGGCGCCCGGTGGCTTGGATGTCGAAGATGAAGACGGCACGCATCGCTGCGTAACCACGCACCTCGTGCCCCCAGACACGTCTCACAGCCACGGCGCCACAGCTGCCGCCGCAGTGCTCTGGGTCGACCGCGACGATCTAGCGTGGGATCGCCTCAAAACCTCGCAAGATCTATCCCGAGGGCTTTCGGCGACCATAGGCGCGCGACTCTCCGAGCCACTTTCGCCCAAAGAAGCCCTCGAGGTTGCGCGGGCGCTGCTCGATGTCGTCGCGCCTGACGGCATGCGCGCGCACGCGCCGCAGCACCCGGCAGTGAAGCGCATGTGCACGCTACTCGACAGCACCGCCTCCGAGCGAGAGATCAGCGTTACGCAGCTGGCGCAGCAATCAGGCCTGTCGATGCGCCAGCTGCGGCATCGCTTTACTGAAGAGCTCGGAATCAATCCTCGAGCCTATTTGCGTTGGCGCAGGTTACGCCGAGCCGTCGCATCGATCGAACGCGGCGCCACGTTGACGCAAGCCGCGTTGGAAGGTGGCTTTGCCGACAGCGCTCATTTCTCGCGAGTGTTCCAGGCCCAGTTCGGCATAGCACCGAGCCAAGCACTGTCGTCGATCCACTTCGCCGGCCCTCTCATTTAGTCGGCCCGCAAGGTCACGCTGCGCAGGTAGTTTGTGATGCGATCCGGTGGCGGCTCGACGCCACACAGCTTCATGAAGAGGCTGACTTGGCCGCGGTGACCTGTCCCGTGTTGCGACACGTGAAGCAAGATGTCTGAACGCGTCAGCGTTTGCTCTTGCCCATCCGTAAACCTCACGGTCAACACTTCACCACGTTCGCGCTCGCCGAGCTTGGACGCGTACTCGACATACCACTCATCGATCTCGCCGACACGCTGCTGCAGCTCGGAGAGGGTCGCCGGCTCCGCTGGGTTCGGCGAGGTGTAGTGATGCGGGATCCCGAGCAAGTGCGCTCGGAAGATGCAATCGACGGTGTGATAGTGCCGGATGATGGCGGTGATATAGCCTGCTTCCTTTGCGGGGAAGGCGGTGGGTACAGCGAGCGCGGCATTGAGCAGATCCGCGTCCGCCCACCGCTTGTAGCGCATGAGCGAAATCATCGGGTCGGACGCACGGGTTGCTGCGTCCGACCCCACGTTCCGGCCAGTCTGCGCTTGCGATTGAGTTGGGGTTGGTGACGACATGGATGAATCAGTTACGTGTTCCATGTCTACCAACATGTGATGTCGCCCAAGACCGGGCTTGAACGTAACGGCGGAAGTTGGTCGAAGGGCGTGGAGCGCCGACTAGCGGCGGCCCTCTCGCAGCTGTAGCCGGTTGCCATCCGGATCCTTGAAAACGGCGATATAACCCCACGGGTACTCGAGTATTTCCGTCTCGAACTTCACGCCGCGCGCCTTCAGCGCCTCGAATGCCTCTCGACAACTCGGCGTCTCGATCGTGCAGGTTGCCGGCACACGGCCTTGCATTGGCTGAGCTTGCCCCGGAGTTCCCGGCCAGAGCACGAGCTGAAAGTCCTGACCCTCGACCCCGACCGTAATGAACCGCGGTCCATCGGGGGTCGGGTTGTCCGCACGCTTCTCGAGGCCCAGGATATTTGTGTAGAACTCGAGCGCCTTGTCTTGATCCGTTACTAACTGCGTTACGTACAGCAGCTTCGTCAGCATGACTCGTCCTCCAGTGAAGAGGAGCCGCAGAAGCGCGACCCTCATCCGTCTGACGAGCCGGCGCGACACGATGTGACAGACGCAGCGTTGCAGGACGCCACACGCTGCTCGGGCCGACTCGGCCTGTCACATTCGCCGGCTGGGTTTCGTCATACGGATGAAGACACCCATCGCGAAGGCATGACCCATGAACATGGACGAAAGCACCTTGCTGACAGGGCGGTTCGAGGAGAACCGGAAACACTTGCATTCCGTGGCGTACCGGATGCTCGGTTCACTCAGCGAAGCCGACGATGCGGTTCAGGAAGCGTGGCTGCGCCTCAACCGCTCCGAGGCGAGCACGATCGAGAATCTCGGGGGATGGCTGACGACCGTGGTGGCACGGGTGTGCCT
>DASRXR010000583.1:0-2776 GCA_035687405.1 Polyangiales bacterium | reverse complement strand
CTCCTTGGTCGGTGCGTCTCCCGCACTCGCTGCAAGGCTGGCCAGAAACCGCTTTTCGAGCGGGATCACGGCGGTACTGATCTCGAACTCCGCCTCCACCTTCGCGCGATTTCCCTCGGCCAACTTTGCTCGCAGCGGATCGTCGGCGAGGAGGCGATGCAGACACTCCGCGAGCTCCTGCCAGTCCGAAGGCGCAAACAGCAGCCCATGCACGCCGTCTTCGACCAGCTCCGGGATGCCTGCGACTCGCGGCGCGATCACCGGCAAGCCGAGTGCCATCGCTTCCATCAGCACGACGGGCAGACCCTCCATGAAGCTCGCGAGCACCATCGCATCTGCGCCCGCGATTTCCGCGAGCGTGTTCGGCTCCGACAACCGGCCGCGCAACACGACCGAGCCAGTCAGGCCGAGCTCTTCGATCCGCTTCTCGAGCCCCTCGCGATGCGGCCCATCGCCGACGATCACGAGCTCCGCGTCGACGCCCTTCGCCTTCGCGAACGCAAACCCCTCGAGCAAGCCGTACATGCCTTTTTCGGGCGAGAGCCGACCCACACAAACCACGCGTGGCCGTGGGCGGCTGACGATTCGGCGTTCCGGCAGCACGTTCAGGTCGATCCCGCAGTGCACGAGCACGAGCTTTGGCCAATGCTCGTGCGAAGTGACGCGCATGATCTGCGACTTCGTGTAGTGCGAAATGCAGACCGCAAACGTACAAGCTTCAACCTTCGCCGGCAGCAAATTCCCGGACGGGTAGTCCGTCTCCGAGATGCCGTGCAACGAGAGGCTCCAGGCCAAGTCCAAATAGCGAGTCGCCAGAAACCCGACGTTCGCACTCGGATTCGCAAAGTGATTGTGAAGGTGCCGGATGCCGCGCCGTTCCAACTCTTGCGCGACGATCATCGCTTCGCCGAAATACGCGAGCGACCACACGAACGCCTTCACCCCGGGGACGCGATGTTTGAAGGCGAGACGAAACGTCTCGAAGTACTTCGCCGGCCGCTTCGCGAGCGTGCTCGTGTGCGCACTGAACAGCTTCTTCACGTTGAAGGGCAGTACGTAAAACGTGTCTTCGTATTCCGAGCGATCGGCATCCGAAGTCCGTTCGTTCGGGCTCGGCTCGCGAATGCTGAACGTGTCGATCGTCGCACCGCGCGCACGCAACGCGAAGATTTCACGTCGAATGAAGGTGTGGGACGCGGCAGGATACTGGCTGATGAGGTAAGCGATACGCATAACGTTCGGATAGCCAGAATGTCAGCAGCGCCCCGGACTGTCGAGTTGTGTCGTCCCGATCATGCTGGTGCCGCTTCCAGCAGCAGCCGGCCCTGTTCGATCCACTCCCTCAAAGTCCGTTTATGCACCTTGCCGGAGGGGCCAAGCGGCAAACTCTCGCAAAAACCGTAGCTGCGCGGCCGCCTCATGCGCCCCAACCGCTCACTTGCGAAGTGCGCGAGCGCGTCGACCGTACACGGCTCGCGCAACACCACAACTGCAGCGATCTCCTCGCCATAGTAGGCGTCCGGCTGCCCGACGACAGCGACCTGCGCCACACTCGGATGCTCGGCGAGCGCGGCTTCGACTTCGGAGGGGTACACGTTGTAGCCCCCGCGAATGATCATGTCCTTGATGCGATCGACGATGTACAGCCGCCCTGCCTCGTCGAGCCGCCCGACGTCGCCACTGTGCAAAAACCCATCGACCTGCAGTTGGGCGCTCGCCTCCGCATCGTCGAGGTAGTGACTCATCAAGTTGTGGCCGCGCACGAGGACTTCACCGGTCTCGCCCGGCGCGACGTCCGCAAGTGCCTCATCGACGATGCGCACTTCGACACCCCAGACGGGCCGGCCTACGCAGCCGAAGCGGCGCTCGTCCGGAGGCGCGTTGATCGCGCTGAAGGTCGCTTCGGTCATGCCGTAGCCTTGCCGGACTTCGACGCCGAGTCGCGCTTCCGCGCGGCGTGCGATCTCTTCGCCCAGCGGTGCGCCGGCAGACAGAACCCAACGAAGCGTGCTTACTGCACCTCCGTCAGCGGCGGGCGGCGATTCGCCCCAAGCAGCGAGCATCGTCGGCACGACCGGTGCCCAAGTCACCGCTTCCTCGCGCAACACCGCGAGTGAGCGCGCCGCTTCGAACCGCGGCAGCACGATGACCCGCGCTTGCGCGAAGAACGGCGCGAGCATCGCCATGCGGCAACCGTAGCTGTGCGAGAGTGGCAGCCCACACAACACGACCGCGCCGGCGTCGAGCCCTAAGACGCGCTGCGAGAGAATGCTCGTGTGCAACAGCAATGATGCGTGCGTGATGACCGCACCTTTCGGCGTGCCCGTCGTGCCGGACGTGTACAACACCATCGCTGCCGCCGACGGCTGCAGGTCTTGCGGCGGCAGCAGCGGACCCGCGCGCGTGATCGCCGCGAGCGATGAAACGCGCGTCGTCAAACCTTGGGCTGCCGCGCGCGCGAGCTCGGTGCGGGCCGCATCGTGGAGCAGCAGGCTGCAGCCCGAGTGTCGCAACCGCCGCTCGAGCTCCGGGGCGGCAGAGAGCACGTGCAGCGGCACGACAGCCGCGCCCGCGTATACGATTCCGAACCAGCTCGCCACGCACTCCGCGGAGTTTTCCGCGAGTAGTCCGACCCGATCGCCCGCCACTACGCCCGCGGCTCGCAGTTGCGCTGCAACCTGCTGCGCGAGCCCATCCAATGCGGCATAGGAAAACTCGCGCCGCAAACCGCCTCGATCGCCGAGATCCACCAGCGCGATGCGAGCGGGCGCAGCAA
>DASRXR010000582.1:0-13595 GCA_035687405.1 Polyangiales bacterium | reverse complement strand
CCGTGACCAGGCTCTTCGCGATCGATAGGCCGAGCCCCGCGCCGCCGTACTCGCGGGTCGAGCTGCCGTCGACCTGGTAAAACGCGTCGAAAATCTTGTCGAGCTCCGGTGCCGCGATCCCGATCCCGGAGTCCTGCACGGAGAACTCGATCGCGCGCTCCGGCGCCATCATCAGCGCAGCACCGAGCGAGCCACTGTCGAGATCGTCGTCGTCCTCGTCTTCGAGGCCATCCGACATGTGCAGCTCGGCATTGCGTACGCGGAGCAGAACCTTGCTGCTGTCTTTGCTGAACTTGATCGCGTTGCTGAGCAGGTTGGTGAGGATCTGCCGCAGCCGCACCGGATCCGCTTGCACCACCGGCATGTCCGGATCCCACTGCAGCTCGAGCTTGATGCGCCGCTTCTCCGCTTCGGGCAGACACGTCTCTTTCACTTCGGCGAGCACGGCGCGTGGATCGATGTATTCGGGCTTGATCTTCAGCTGGCCGCGCTCGAGCTTGTTCAAGTCGAGCAAGCTCGAGATCAGCTGCAGTAGCAGCTCGCCCTTGGTGCGAATGGTTTCGACGAACCCACCTTGCTCCGGCGAGAGCTCACCGGCGATGCCGGCTTCGAGCATTTCGGAGTAACCGATGATCGACGTCAGCGGAGTCCGCAGCTCGTGGCTGACGGTCGCGAGAAAGTTCGACTTCAATCGATCGAGCTCCTTGAGCCGATCGAACGCTTCCTGAAGCCGCGTGTTTTTCTCGGCGAGCTCGCGATAGTTCTCGCGCACCGTGAGCAGGTGCATCGCGCTCGTGAGCTGCGCGCGATGCCCTGAAAACAAGATCAAATCGAGCACGCCGCGCAGATGCGAGGCGATGCGCTGCGCGGTTTGCGCGCGCACTCGCGGCATCTCTGCGAGCGCCAGCCGCGCGCGATCCGGCTCGAGCCGTGGGTCGACGCGCAGCAGAGTCTGCGGAATCTCATTCACGTCGGACGGCAGAAACGGCCCGATCACGATGCGCCCGAGTTGCCGCCCGTCGTACATTATCGGCAACACGTCGTACACGGCACCCGTGAAACACTTATGCGTCGCCGTCGCAGCTCCGGTCGGGATCAGCGCTTGAGCCTGCGCGACCGTGTCGCTGCAGGCGACCCGACCCGAAGGCAAACTGTTCACGTAGCGGCAGATGCTGCGCTCTTCGTGGACGTTGGCGAGCAACACGCCGCGCACGGAGAACACGCGAATCGATAGCCCGAACAAGTCGTAAAACGAGCGACAGACCTCGCGCAGCGAATCTCGATCGATCAGATCTTCGAGGTTCGCGATCTCTGCGTACGCGATGTCGGACGGCGTGGGTTCACTCATGTCGGCGGTGCTTCCAGCTCCTGGTGAAAGCGATCGCGTAAGTCGTGAACGACCGACCGATGGGTCAGCCCGAAACGTTGCGAGAGCGCGTGCATCGATTCGAGCCGCTCGAACGCGGACGCGATCAGGCCGAGGAACGTATCGATCACGCCGATGCCGTGCGTCGCAGTCGCGAGGAACGTGCGCTCCTTGCCCTGACTCGCCATCCGCATGATCTCTTCTTCGCTGCGGATGTTCGGCAGATCCCGTTTGTTGTACTGAATGACGATCGGCATCGTGCTCGGGTCGATGCCGTTCTCGCGCAGGTTGCGCCGCAGGTCCTTGAACGAGACCTGATTGGCCCGCACTTCGTTCACTTGCGAGTCCGCGATGAACGCCACGCCGTCGGCGCCTTGCAGCACGAGCCGGCGCGTGGAGTTATGGATAACCTGTCCAGGCACGGTGAAAAGCTTGATTCTGACCGTGAGACCCATGTCCGTATTTACGGTCAGTGGTAACAAGTCGAAGAACAGCGTTCGGTCGTCGCGCGTCTCGAGCGTCATCAGACGCCCGCGACCCTCAGCGACGAGCAAGCGATGAATGGCTTGCAGATTCGTCGTTTTCCCGCTGAGAGCCGGCCCGTAGTACACGAGCTTCACGGTCAACTCCCGAGCCTGGAAGTCCAGTTGCAATCCGCGCTCCTAAGGGTCCGTGAATTCAAGAGCTTAGGTCAGGCGCTGGAAGCGACGCAAGATCGGTTCAAAGCGTCGGAAACGTCAGTTTCTGGCCACACTTAACTACTAACTGGTATAGCTGTTCAGCTTGGAAACTATTAATTCGTTCAGTAACTGTAAGAACTATCAGTATTGGTGGTTTCTAACTTAGTAGCTCCCACAAGGTGTCGATTTAGCCCATAAACTAGACTGATTTCATAGAGTTAGGCCTCAGCGAAAGAAGTTGACACCAGGCCGGGATCGCCCGTAGCTTCCCCAGAAGTGGTAAGAAGTGGCAAAGAGTGCCATTTCGGGCCGCGGCAAGGTAAGCGTGTGTGTTTCGAGGCCAGCATGAGCACGCGATCGACGCGAAGGGGAGAACGTCCTTCCCAGCGCGCTTTCGGACCTTGCTCGAAGGCCGCTCTGACATGCGCGTCTTCATGATGCCGTGGACGACCGAGTGCATCGCCGTCTACCCGTACGAAGAGTGGATGGCGTTCGAGGCGAAGATCGCCGGGCTGCCGCAGTTCGATCAGGAGGTCGAAGACTTCCAGCGCCAGTTCATGTCGGGTGCGCACGAGATCGAGCTCGATAAGCTCGGCCGCGTCCTGATTCCGCCGCGGCTTCGCGCGCACGCGCACCTCGAGCGCGAAGTGTTGTGGGCCGGCATGACGACGCGCATCGAGCTGTGGGATCTCGCGCGATTCAACGCACTCGCCGTACCGACGAGCGCCTCGCCGGCGCGCACGGTGGAGATCAAGAAGAAGCTCGCGGGGTTTGGTTTGTGATGGAGGAGTTCGTCCACGAGTCTGTAATGACGCCCGAGACCCTCGGCTTTCTCCAGCCGCGCTCGGGTGGCGTCTACGCAGATGCAACGCTCGGTGCGGGCGGACATACCGCTGCGATCCTCGAAGCGAGTGCGCCGGAAGGCCGCGTGTTGTCGGTCGATCGCGATCCGCGCGCAGTCGAAAACGCGCAACAACGGCTCGCTGCTTACGGCGAGCGCTCGATCGTCGTGCACGGCGAGTTCAAGGATCTCCCGGCCTTGCTCTCGGATGCAGGGCTCGATTGGGTCGACGGCATCGTCGCCGACCTCGGCGTGAGCTCGCCGCAGATCGACGACGCAGCGCGCGGCTTTTCGTTTCAACACGACGGCCCGCTCGACATGCGAATGGACTCTTCCTCGGGCGAGACTGCGCTCGAGGTGATCGCGCGGCTCTCCGAACGCGAGCTCGCGGACGTGCTCTTCAACTACGGCGAAGAGCGCAAGTCGCGCCAGATCGCGCGCTCGATCCGCAACGCGCTCGCGTCAGGCGAGCTGAACACGACGGCGGATCTGCGGCGCGCGGTCGTGAAGGCCGTCGGCCGGCCGCCCAAGATGAAGATCGATCCGGCGACACGCACGTTCCAAGCGCTTCGCATCTTCGTGAACGACGAGCTCGGACAACTCACGAGCTTGCTCCGCGCACTCCCCGATTTGTTGGCGGACGGTGGGACCGCGGTGATTATCTCCTTTCACTCGCTCGAGGATCGCAGCGTGAAGCATACGCTGCGCGGCGAATCGCGCCTGTCGGTCCTCACGAAGCGACCTGTTCTCGCCAGCGAGGAAGAGCAGGCGAGCAATCGACGTTCGCGCAGCGCGAAGCTGCGAGCGGCGCGCCGCAACGCGCGTGAAGAGGCGGAGGCGACGGTATGAAGTCGAATTGGCTACCGAGTTGGTGGGCTTCGGTGATGGCGACTTCGATCGCGTTCTTGATGCATCTCGCCCTCGTCTTCGCGACGTACGACCTCGGCTACAAGGTCTCGGCCGCGCGCAAGCGTGAACGCGGGCTCCGAGACCAGCGCACGCTCTTGCAGCTGGAAGCGGCGACGCTGCGCCAGTTCGACCGCGTCGAAACGGTCGCGCGAGGCACGCTCGGGATGGAAGTTGCACCGCCGCAGAAGGTGATCATGGTCGGTTCGGGCGCGCCGTTGGCGCGCGTATCGGGGAGGGTCCAATGACGAAAACGCCCGAGGCTCGCCAGCGTTATCTCAAGCTGCGCATCGGCGTATTGACGGCCCTACTCGGGGTCGGATCGCTGTTGATCCTTCAAAAAGCGTGGGAGCTGCAAGTGCACCGCGCGGAGGAGCTGCGCGAAGCAGCGGAAGGGCAGAACCAACGCGACATCACGCTCGCCCCGCGCCGCGGTGGAATTTACGACCGCGATGGAGCAGAGCTCGCGGTGAGCATCGACGTCGACAGCGTCTGGGTCAGCCCAGCGGCGATGCGACAGGCGAAGCAAGACACGTCCGAAGCCGCGCACAAGCTCTCCGAGCTTCTCGGCTTGGACGCGAAGTCGTTCGCAGAGAAGTTCGAAAAAGGTCGCGGATTCGTCTGGGTGAAGCGGCGCGTGACCGCCGCCGAGGGCCAAGCGGTTCGCAGCTTGAAGCTCGCCGGTGTGTTCATCTCGAAAGAGTCGCGGCGCTTTTACCCGAACCGTGAGCTCGCGTCACACCTGCTCGGGTTTGCCAACGCGGATGGCGCGGGCATCGAAGGCCTCGAGTTGAAGCTCGAGGGCGAGCTACACGGGCCGTCGCGGCCGACGCCCGCGATCTTCGATCGGCGCGGCGCAGTGGTGTTCTCGCAGCAGCTGCTCGATCAGCGCGCGGCGCAAGGCAACGACGTCACACTGACGATCGACAAGACGATCCAGCACATCGCCGACCGCGAGCTCGAGCTCGCCGTGCAAACCTACGAAGCGCGCGCGGGTTCGCTCGTCGCACTCGATCCGACGACGGGCGAAGTTCTCGCGATCTCGAACTACCCGACCTTCAATCCGAACGAACCGACGCGATCGCCGAGCGCATCGCGGCGCAATCGCGCGGTCACTGACAAGTACGAGCCAGGCTCCACGCTCAAGCCGTTCACGCTCGCGGGCGCCTTTGCGGCCGGCGCGATCGGCACGACGAAGACGATCGACTGCGAAAACGGCGTGTGGCGCGTCGGGCCGGACACGATCCGCGACGCGCACCGCTTTCAGATGCTCACGCCGGCCGAGATCCTCGTTCACTCGAGCAACATCGGGACGGCGAAGATCGGGATCGAGCTCGGCCGCCCGGGGCTGCACCGCGCGCTGACACGGTTCGGCTTTGGCGAGCCGACTGGGCTCAACTTGCCCGGGGAAACCACGGGTAGCCTGCGTCACTACAAGCGCTGGTACGACCTCGATGCCGCGACGATCGCGTTCGGCCAGGGTATGAGCGCGAGCACGATGCAGCTGGCGATGGCGCTCGGTGCGATCGCGAATCAGGGCCGCTTGATGGAGCCGATTCTGGTCAAACGGATCGTCGACCCGCAGGGCCAGGTCGTCCAGCAAGCGCTGCCGCAGGTGCGGCGGCAGGTCGTGCCGCAAAGCGTGGCGCGGTTGGTCACGGACATGCTGATCGGCGTGACGGGCGAGGGCGGGACGGGTAAGGAAGCTGCGATCGATGGCTACCTCGTCGCCGGCAAGACCGGCACTGCGCAAAAGGCCGATCCGGTGCGCGGCGGATACAGCAAGGACAAGTGGAGTTCTTCGTTCATCGGCTACGCGCCGGCGAACAAGCCGCGCCTCTTGCTCGCGGTCGTGTTGGACGAGCCGATGATCGCGCATCAAGGCGGCCTCACGGCGGCGCCGGTCTTTCGGCGCGTGATGCAAGCTTCGCTCCGGCACCTCGGTGTGCCGGCGGAGAGCAACAGCACGCTCGCCGAGCAAGTCCGCGCTCGCCAGCGGCCGCTCGCCCAGGTGCCGCCGTCGCTCGCAGCTGCGGAAGGTACCGGCAACGGTTTGCCCTGGCCGCTGCTGGCGGCCGGCCCGATGCAGCCAAAGGCGGCGACGCGGGCGAACGCACCGGCAGCGCCGGGTCGCGGCGAGTCCCTCGTGCCGAACTTGGTCGGGCAAACCGCCCGCGCGGCGCTCACACTCGCGCGCAAGTCGGAGTTCGCGGTGCGCATCGTCGGCAGTGGCGTCGTCGCGCGGCAGGATCCGATCGCACAGAGCCACGTCGTGCGCGGCAGTCAGCTCACCTTGCACTTGCGCCCGCCGTCGGATGTCGAGCCGGGCGATACGGTTCCGTCGTTACCGGCCCCGAAGATCGGGCCCGAGTTCTCCGATGCGAAGAGTGTGCTCTCGCCCACGCCGAGCCCGATTGCGAGTGCGGCGCGTGGAGGGCGTGATGGGTGAGCTTGCGCTCTCCGAGCTCGTGGCGCGCGGCTGGGCCGAGCGCGTGGTCGGCGATGCGTCGATCCACGTGCGCGGCATTCGGCACGACTCGCGCCGTTGCGAGCCAGGAGACCTGTTCGTCGCCGTGGCGGGCGCGAGCAGCGATGGTGCGGATCACATTCGGGATGCGGTGGCGCGCGGTGCGGTCGCGGTGCTCGCCGAGCGGCAGCTGGCAGCGGCGGTGCCGATCGTGCTCACGAAAGACGCACTTCTCGCGCTGGCGAAGATTGCGCGCACGCTTTACGACGATCCGAGCGCGACGTTGAAGACCGTCGGAGTGACGGGCACCAACGGGAAGACGACCTGCACGTACCTCGTCGAAGCGATGTTGCAGGCCGACAGCGCGAAGCCGGCCGTGCTCGGCACCGTGAACTTTCGGGGGCCGGGTGGGATCTTGCCGGCGACGCACACGACTCCGATGGCCGACGACATGATGCGCTTGGTCCGCTGGGCGGTCGAAACCGGGGCAACCCACCTCGTGCTCGAGGTCTCGAGCCATGCGCTCGCGATGCATCGCGCGGACGGCGTGCACTTTGACGTCGCTGCGTTCACGAACCTCACCCAGGATCACTTGGACTACCACGGCGACTTCGCGCACTACGAAGCCGCGAAGCGGCGCCTGTTCACCGACTTGCAGCCGTGGTGTTCGGTGATCAACATCGACGATCCGCGCGGGCGCGCTCTGGCCGATAGCCTGTCGACGAAGGTGTTGCGCTACAGCAAGCGCGCCAACGCCGGCGCGGACATCGCTGCAATCTCGTTCGAGTCGACGCGCAACGGGATCGCGGCCGAAGTGCAGACGCCGATCGGCCTCTTGAGCTTGCAGAGCCCGCTGCTCGGCGAACACAACCTCGAAAACTTGCTGCTCGTGCTCGGCTGCGGCATCGCGCTCGGCCTTTCGCGCGAAGTCATGCTGAGCGCACTCCGCAAGGCGCAGGGCGCGCCGGGTAGGCTCGAGCGCGTCGAGCATCCGGACGATGTCCTCGTGTTCGTCGACTACGCGCACACGCCCGATGCGCTGCGCCGCGTCTTGATGACCGCACGCAAGCTCACGACCGGCAGGCTGATCGTGCTGTTCGGTGCCGGCGGCGATCGCGATCCTGGCAAGCGCCCGCTGATGGGCGCAGCCGGCGCTGAGCTCGCCGACCTTTCGATTCTCACGAGTGACAACCCGCGCACCGAGTCGCCGGACAAGATCTTGCAGATGGTCGAAGCCGGTGCAGTTTCGGCCGGATCGCCGAAGCTCTCCGCAGCACAGCTCGCGAGCGCAACGCGCGGTTACGTCGCGGAAGTCGATCGGCGTGCTGCGATTCGCCTCGCGATCGATGCGGCGCGCCCGGGCGACACGCTCGTTTTGGCCGGCAAGGGCCACGAAAAGTACCAGATCGTCGGCGATCAGCGATTGCCGTTCGATGACGTAGTGGAAGCGCGAACCGCGCTCGGATCGCGAAGTGGTGGCAGCTGATGGCTACGCCGATTCCCAAGAACACAGCACGTTTCACGTTCGGCCAGGTCGCGAAGGCCTGCAGCGGAAAGCTGCAAGGTGCAACCGCGGGCGGACAGGTGCACGGTGTGACGACCGACTCGCGCTCGATCGTGCCGGGTGAGCTGTACGTGGCGCTCAAGGGCGAGCATCACGACGGGCACGGCTACCTCGCGCAAGCGCAAGCCGCTGGCGCGGCAGCGGCGATCGTGAGCGACGCGAGTGCAGGGCCGGAAGGTTTGCCGTTGATCGTCGTCGCGGACACGCGGCGTGCGCTCGGGGATCTGGCGCTGGCGCATCGCCGGCGCTGGGCTGGAAAGCTCGTTGCGATCACGGGCTCGGCCGGTAAGACGACGACAAAAGAGCTCACGGCGGCTGCGCTCGCCGGTACCGGCAAACGCGTACATGCAACGGTCGGCAATTTGAACAACGACATCGGTCTGCCGATGACGTTGCTGGGTCTGACGACGGAGCACGACGTCGCGGTCGTCGAGATCGGCACGAGCGGCCCCGGCGAGATCGCGCGCTTGACCGAGATTTGCGAGCCGAATGCGGGCGTCGTCACGACGGTTGCGCTGGCGCACGTCGAGCGTTTGACCTCGCTCGAAGCCGTCGCGGACGAAAAGTGTGCGCTGTTGCGCGCGTTGCCCGTCGATGGCGTCGCGATCTATGGCCGCGACAGCGCGCCGCTCGAAGCGCGCCGCTCGACGTTCACTGCGGGCCGCGTGCTCGGGTTCGGCGAGACCGACGGGGCAGAGTTTCGGCTCGCGCGTCGCGAGCTGCGGTCGAACATGACGACGCACTGCACGATCGACTTGAGCGATCCGCCGCGCTCGCTCGAGCTCGACTTGAAGCAGTTCGGGATCGGCCCCGCGCTCGACGCCACCGCCGCACTCGCGCTGATTCTCGCCTGGCAACCGGCGGACGAAGTGCAGCCCGCAGCGGCAGCACTGAGCGCGGTCGAGCCGCTTCCGGGTCGGATGCGTCCGGTGCGCGGTCGCGGCGAGAGCTTGATCATCGACGACACTTACAACGCAAACCCGGCCTCGATGCGCAGCTCGATCTCGGCGCTGCGAGAGCTCGCGCGGCTGCGACGCGGTCGTGCGATCGCGGTCCTCGGGGACATGGCGGAGCTCGGCGTGCACTCGCAAGCCGAACACGAGCGCCTGGGTCTCGAGCTCGTCTCGGCCGGCGTCGCAGACGCGTTTTTGTGCGGCCCGATGATGGAGCACGCGGTCCGCACTGCACGGAGTGAAGTCAAAAAGAAGCGCGCGAAGGGTCCACGCGTCGAGCACTGTTCGGATGCGCTCGCTGCGTTGCCGGAGCTGATGCGGTCACTGTCGGCGTCGGATGTCGTGCTCGTCAAAGGTTCACGCTCGATGAAGATGGAAGTGGTCGTGGACGCGTTGCGCTTCGATAAGGCAGGTGGCGGGTGATCTATTACCTGCTCTACCCGCTACACGAGCACCCCTCGCTCTCGTTCTTGAACGTGTTGCGGTACGTCCCGTTTCGCGTGCTCGCGGCGACGATGACCGCGATGATTCTCACGTTCGGCTCGTATCCGTGGTTCATCCGGACCCTGCAGTCGAAGCAGATCGGACAAGTGATCCGCAAAGACGGCCCGGCGACGCACTTCAGCAAGGCCGGCACGCCGACGATGGGCGGCTCGCTCGTGTTGCTCGCGATGATCGGCTCGACCGTGCTCTGGGCCGATCCGCACAACACGATGGTCTGGCTCGTGGCTGCGGTCACGGCAGCCTACGGCGGCATCGGCTACGTCGATGACGCCGCGAAGATTCGCAAGAAGAACAGTGCCGGCCTGTCCGCGCGTCTTCGCTTGGTGCTCGAGTTCGGAATCGCGATCGGCGTGTGCGCGTATCTCTGGTACGGCGACGCTGGCCTGCCGGAGGACTGGCAAGTGTTGCGCGACCGGCTCGCGGTCCCGTTCCTCGCGTTCGAGAAGCACCCGATCATCGTGCCGAGCTGGCTATACGTCGCGTTTGCCGCGACCTTGATCGTCGGCATGGCGAACGCGGTGAACCTCACCGATGGCTTGGACGGCCTCGCGATCGGCCCAGTGATCATCAATGCCGGTACGTACCTGATCTTCGCGTACCTCGCCGGTGCGACGCTGTTCGACCGCAATATCGCGCGTTACTTGGACATCCCTTCGATCGCGAGCGCGGGTGAGCTCGCGATCTACTGCGGCGCGATGATCGGCGCGGGGGTGGGTTTCCTTTGGTACAACACGTACCCCGCGCAAGTCTTCATGGGTGACGTCGGCGCGCTTGCGCTCGGCGGAGGCCTCGGTTCGCTTGCAGTCGTCACGAAGAACGAGCTCTTGTGTTTGCTGCTCGGCGGCATCTTCGTGATCGAGACCGTCAGTGTCATCGGCCAAGTGTTCGCGTTCAAGACGTTCGGCAAGCGCATCTTCTTGATGGCGCCGATCCATCACCACTTCGAGAAGAAGGGCTGGGCCGAGCCGAAGATCATCGTTCGCTTTTGGATCATCTCCATCATGCTCGCGCTCGCGAGCCTATCCACGTTGAAGCTGAGGTGAACATGGAGCTTCAGGGACAACGTGTGCTCGTGGTGGGACTCGGCAAGAGCGGCTTGTCGGCCGTGCGTGTACTGCGCGGTGCGGGCGCGAACGTGATCGTGAACGACCTGCGCGACGAAACACAGCTCGGAGATGCCGCGCAAGAAGCGAAGCGGCTGGGTGCACGGCTCGAACTCGGCGCACACGACCCGCAGCTCTTCACGTCGGTCGACAAGATCGTGATCTCGCCGGGCGTGCCGCAGCTGCCTGCGCTCGAAGCGGCTGACGCGGCCGACGTGCCGATCTTGAGTGAGGTCGAGCTCGCGGCGTACTTCATCGAGCCGCAAGCCACGGTGATCGGGATCACCGGTACGAACGGGAAGAGCACGGTCACGACGCTCGTGGGCGAGATGTGTCAGGCGAGTGGGCGGCCCACGTTCGTCGGCGGCAACCTCGGCACGCCGTTTTGTGACGTGGCCGGCACGCCTGCCGCTAAGGGCGGCTACGTCGTCGTGGAGCTCTCGAGCTACCAGCTCGAGCGGGTCGAGAGGCTCCGCATCCACGTCGGCGCGTTGTTGAACATCACCGAAGATCACCTCGACCGGTATCCGACGTTCGATGCGTACGTCGCGGCGAAGGCACAGCTGTTTCAGTGCCAGCGCCCCGAAGATGCTTCCGTCGTGCAGCAAGGCGATGCGCTGTGCGAGCGCCTCGCGGCCGCGGGTCCGGCGGTGGTATACGAGTTTGGTGGCGATCGCGGAGCCGTTCGCGTCGAGCAGCACCAGATCGTCGATGACGTCACGGGTCCCGTGCTCGACATCTCCGAGCTTCGCATTCGCGGCGCTCACAACTTGCAGAATGCGTGCTCGGCCGCGCTGTGCGCGCGCCTTGCCGGTGTGAAGTCGGCCGACATCGCGAAGACGCTTCGCGACTTCAACGGCTTGCCCCATCGCATGGCGTACGTCGCGAGCATCGGCGGCGTCTCTTATTACGATGACTCGAAGGCGACCAACGTCGGCGCCACGGTCGCCGCGTTGGATGGCCTCGCCCCCGAGGTGAAACGCATCGTGTTGATCGCCGGCGGTAAAGACAAAGGCGGCGACTACGGCCCGATGCGTGAGCGGTTGTCAGCTTGCGGTCGTGCGGTCGTGTTGATCGGCGAAGCGCGACCGATCATCGAACGCGCGCTCGCCGGCGCCCCGTATCCCGTCGAAGCCGCAGGCTCGATGGAAGACGCCGTGGCACGCGCGCAGCGGTTGGCTGCAGCCGGTGACGCCGTGCTGCTCGCCCCCGCGTGCGCGAGCTTCGACATGTTTCGCTCGTACGCCCATCGCGGCGACGTATTCCAAGCCGCAGTTCGACAACTCGAAGGGGGTGCGTGATGTCGCGCCGCAAAGAACCGCCGCAAAACGTGCGTCAGAGCCGGACGAGCTTGGCGCCGGAGAAGTCGTCGCGTGCGAGCCGGACGGGCTCGCTGCCGGAGAAATCATCGCGTACGACTCGCACGAGCTCGCTGCCGGAGAAATCATCGCGCACGAGTCGCATGAGCTCTCCGGACAAGCCCTCGCGCGCAGCTCGTTCGAGTGGGGTGCCGCAGCGCAACAGTCGAGAGCCGAGCGTGCGCATCAGCACGCCGAGCATCCGGCTGAGCACCCCGAACGCGCGCGTGTCGAAGGCTCCGGAGCCCGTGATCGAGCCGCGATCGATCGTCACCGGGCCGTTCGATCCCGTGCTCTGCGCGATCGTGTGGGCACTCGTGTTTTTCGGGGTCGTGATGGTCTACAGCTCGAGCGCGGTGCTCGCGTCGCAGGGCGCCCATGGCGATGGCACGCGCTACCTGATGCGCCAAGGCTTGTTCGCGCTCGGTGCGCTGCCGCTGATGCACTTCGTCGCGCGCGTGGACTACCACCGCCTGCGAACCCTGAAGTACCCGCTGATGATGATCACGGTCGGGCTCCTCGCCTTTGTCGCGCTCGGTCTCGGCCACACTGCCGGCGGATCCGCACGTTGGATCAAGCTCGGCCCGATCCACGTGCAGCCGGTCGAGATCGCGAAGATCGTCTGGGTGTGTGTGCTCGCGGACTCCTTGTCGCGCAAGACCGCCAGCATCCGCTCGTTTTCGGTCGGCTTTCTACCGCACTTGATCGGCGCCGGTCTGCTCGCGGGTTTGTGCTTGAAACAACCGGACTTCGGCAGCGCCGTCATGATCATCTTGATCACGTTCTGCATGCTGTTCGCGGCAGGTGCGCGCCTCGGGTATCTGCTTCTCGCCGCGCTCGCCGCAGTGCCGGCGGCGCTCGTTCTCGTCCATGGCAGCGAGTACCGCATGCGCCGTTGGGAAGCGTTTTTGAAGCCGTACGAGCATCGGCAAGACATCGGCTACCAGCTCTGGGAGTCGATGATGGGTTTCGGCACCGGCGGCATGAAAGGCGTCGGGCTCGGCTACAGCAGCCGCAAGTTGCTGTTCTTGCCCGAAGCCCACACCGACTTCATCAGCGCGATCATCGGCGAAGAGCTCGGGTTCATCGGCTTTCTGGCGCTCGCGCTCGTGTTCGCATTCCTGCTCGCGCGCGGCTTGCGCGCGGCGTTGCGGAGCGTCGACGAGTTCGGAACTTACATCGCGATCGGGCTCACGCTGCTCGTCGGCATTCAAGCGGCGACGAACCTCGCGGTCGCAGTGGGTCTACTGCCGACCAAAGGTTTGGTGTTGCCGTTCATCTCGTACGGCGGCTCTTCGCTCGTGATGAACTGCGTCGCGATGGGAATCGTGTTGAACGTTTCGAGGCCGCGCATCTCGGTCGCGGATGCCGCTGTCGGCGGCGCTCTCGCGAAGTCGCAGTCCGAAGGTCTCAGCCGGAACAAACTACCGAACGTTGCTGCCGGAGGTGTGTCATGATCGAGCGCGTTGTCGTCGCAGGCGGTGGCACCGGAGGGCATCTGTTCCCGGGGATTGCGGTGGTCGAGGAGCTGCGGCGCCGCAATCCGAAGGTGAAGGTGCGTTTCGTCGGTACCTCGCGCGGGATCGAGGGGCGCGTGCTGCCGAAGCTCGGCGAAGAGCTGTCGGTGATTCAAGTGCGGCCGCTGTTGGGGCGCTCGCCGATCGAGCTCGTGCGCAACGTCTCACTCTTGCCGCTCTCGCTCGGACAAGCCGGGCAACTGCTGCGGCACGAGAAACCCGATCTCGTGCTCGGCCTCGGCGGCTACGCAGCTGGGCCCGTGCTGCTGACGGCGGCGGCGATGCGCATCCCGAGCGCGCTGCTCGAGCAGAATGCGCACGTCGGGCTGACGAACC
>DASRXR010000581.1:0-7942 GCA_035687405.1 Polyangiales bacterium | reverse complement strand
GCTCCCGGGAGCCTGCCGCCTCGACGCGATGCAAAAAGAAAGGCGCAGCTCCGGCCTGGAGCTGCGCCTCGCCATGAAGCTATCGCTGCCGGATCAACATTCGCCGGCGTGGAGTACCGAGACGCTCTTGCTGGCAGCTCCACACGCGTTGCCGTACGTCTTGTCATCGCAACCGCAGACCGGCGTGTAGTCGGCCGTACAGACATCTGGGATCGTCTTGCACGTACCAGTCTGATCCGCCGCTCCGCACTGCGCGCCCTCCGGATAGTTGCAGTATTGCCCGCTCGGGCACTGCGCTCCGATCAAGCCTCCGCAAGTCTGCCCTTCGTTGTTAGTCGCGCACGCACCGTCCTTCTGGATCGACACGCCCGCTGCCGCCGCCAGACACGGATTGCCGTACGTCGTGCCGTCACAACCGCAAACCTCGCGCAACTCCTTCGTGCACGCGGTCGGCTTGGTCGCGCACTGCCCGAACTGATCGCCCGAGCCGCACTGCGTCGCGATCGGGAAGTTGCAGTAGAGCTCGCCCGCGCACTGCAAACCTGCGATGCCGCCGCAGTTCGCGCCGTCACCGCCCCCGCAGGTGCCGCTGTGCGCTGCCGCAACGCCGGCGACGTTCGCTTCGCACTCGTTGCCGTACGTCTTGCCATCGCAACCGCAGACGGGCTTGTAGATGTCGGTGCAGACGTCCGGTCTCGTCTCGCACTGGCCTGGCTGATCCGCCGCGCCGCATTGCGCTTCGAGCGGGAATGCGCAGAACTCGGTGGCTTTGCACTCGGCTGCACCACGGGTTCCGCAGACTGCGCCGCCCGAGCCCGCGCACTCACCCTTGGTCTCGACGCTGACGCCGCTACTGGCTGCACCGCACGCATTGCCGTACGTCACGCCGTCGCAACCGCACACGGGAGCGTACTCGAGGGTGCACGCGTCGGGCTTCGGACGGCAAACTCGCGAGGAACCCGAGGAAGAGAATGAATGTCTTCTCAGAACCAGTCCGTGTCATGTGCGTGCCTCCGTACGACCCGGAGTGGCCGAACACGAAGCGTTCCGTGATGAAAAGGCAACGAGGTTCAACGTTTTGCGCGAGTGCCGCGTTCGCCCAAAAGCTCCGGCGAGATCAGCTCTGCGCCGCGCGAACGGTCGTAAACGGTGACGGGCTGAGTCTGCGCGTGTCGCAGGCTATGATGCCGGCACATGCTTACGCTCCCGGGAGCTTCGGTGTCGGAACTTTTGCCCTTACCGTATCACTGCCGAGTACGCGACCTCGTGAAGAGCGCTGAGGCCGTACTTTGGAAGTGGTTCGAATCAGACGCATTTGGCGAGGAATACGCGGACTCGGTGCGCCTCGAGCTCCTGAAATCGACGTATCGCATGGAGCCCGAGGCACACCCCGAGCTCTACGCAGCAGCCGCCGAAGCGCTGCGCGCGCTGGAGTTGGACGTACCCCTCGCGTTCTACCAGGCGCAGCAAGCCGGACAGATGAACGCCGCGTTGTGCTTTCTGCCCGGCGAAGCTCACATCATTCTTCAGGGACCGATCCTCGCGACACTGAGTCGAGCCGAGTTGACGGCGCTCGCGGGCCATGAGCTAGCCCACTACAAGCTGTGGACGGAACATGAAGGCTCGCATCGCACCACGATGAACCTCGTCGAGGCGATGGCGCGACACCCGGGTGCTGAGCCGAGCCACCTCAACACCGCGCGCCGCCTCCGGCGTTACACCGAAATCTATGCCGATCGCGGCGCGTTGAGCGCGTCGCGCGATCCGCTCGCCGCGATCGCGTGCCTCGTGAAGGTGGAAACGGGTCTCACCGAGGTCGAGCCTCGCGCGTACCTGAAGCAAGCGGAAGAAGTCCTGCAACGCGGGGCGGCGGCGGGCGACCATGAGACACATCCAGAAGCGTTCATCCGCGCGCGAGCACTCTGGCTCTGGCACGAGCAGAGCGAAGCGTGTGATCCCGAGGTCGCGCGGCTGATCCACGAGGTCAAATCGCTCGAAGACCTGGACCTACTCGATCAAGTCGAGGTGACGGCGCTCACGCGCGGAGCGCTCGAAGTCCTGCTGCAGCCCGCTTGGGTTTGCACGGAGCGCGTGGTCGCACACGCACGCCAGTTCTTTCCCGACTTCGCTCCGCAGCCCTCGGCTGCACGCCCGAATCGCGAGCGGCCGCCCCTCCGCGACGCGCTCACGGAGTATTTGGCATACGTCCTTCTCGACTTCGCTGTCGTCGATTCCGAGCTCGGAGAGCGCGCGATCGCGCATTCATTCCAAGTCGCCGCTGAGCTCGGTTGTGGCCCCGCGTTCGAGAAGGCTGCGCGTAAAGAGCTCAAGCTTACGCAGTCTGAGTTTCAGGCGCTGCACCGCAAGCTCGAGGCGCGCGCATGACGCTCGAAGTGAAGAAGGTCGCGAGCAGCACCCCGCTTGCACCAACTCGCCAAACGCTGCGCGAGATCTTGGGTGTCACCGAAGCGCGGCGCGGAACCGAGGACATCTTAGCGAGCGTTCTGCCGCTCCTGCGTCAGGTCCAAGCCGTGCACGAGCTCGGCCGTGTCGCACCGCTGGCAGGAGTCGAGGACATCCTCGTTACGAACGGCAAGGTGTGGTTCGAAAACGCTCGGGCGCGCGAGCCGAAGACGAACGACCTGCGAGTTCGCTCGCTGCAGCGCCCCGAGTCCTCGGCGGTCTCCGTCGTCGAACACGCGAAGCACGAACAAGACCTGTCCGGGGATACGCACTCGCGAGAGAGTCTCGACGTGGCGCAGCGCTCCGGCGAGATCACGCGCCCAGTCTATTTGCCAGGATACGTGAGCTGGGAGCACGAAGTCGATCATCACGACGCGCTCACCGACGTGTTCGTGCTCGGCTTGATCCTGGGATCGGTCGCAACTGATCTCGACCTCGCGGACGACGAGCAACTGAGAGTCTTCGTACGTGCGCGCCGGGACATCCGAACGCTGAACGAACGCGTTCATCCGGTGGTTGCGCGCGTCGTCATGCGCATGACGGAGCTCAATCGCCACGACCGCGCGCAGGATCTCGCAAGCCTCATCGTCGCGCTGGAACACCATCGAGAGCAAACGGCGGCGGGTGATCTAAGTCCCTCCGGAATCGCCGGCCTCACGCAGAGCACCGACCCTGAAGGCCGTCGGGCCGTGATCTGCGACCACTTGCGAAACCGCCTGTTCGACGTGTCGCGCCGCAATCGCCTCCTGTACTTCAAGCCGAGCGGACAGACGCTGAACCTCACGGAGGTCTCGGTTCCGCTGCTTTTGGACTATCGGCACCTCGCGGTCGACGACCTGCTCACCTGGCAAGGCGACACGGCAGAAGCGTTTTCGAAGCTCGAGCCGGTTCAGCTCGGGAAGTGGCTGCGCTTCGAGGACTATCCGTTCGTCCCGGCCGTGCTCGACACGATTCGGACGCGCGCCGCGCGCGATCAGACCGAGTACGGGTTTTCATCGCTGCGACTGGTGCTGTGCTTTTTGCACTGGCACGACCTCAGAGGCGCGCCGGAAGAACGCATTCACACGCCGCTCTTACTCTTGCCGGCCACGCTCGCGAAGAAGAAGGGCGTGCGCGACTCGTACGTGCTGACGCCATCCAGCGAGACCGCCGAGGTCAACCCGGTGTTGCGTCACGTGTTTCGTCAGCTCTACGGAATCGAGCTTCCGCAGTCCGTCGATCTCACGACACCCGGCAGTGTGCACGCGCTCTACGAAGTCCTCGTGCGGCAAGTCGAATCGAGCGAGCCGGGTGTCGACATCGAGTACGTCGACAAGCCGCGCATCGATCTCATTCAGGCGCGGGTGAAGCGGCGCTTGGCGACGTTCCAGAAGCGCTCCCACCTCAGCGGACGCGGCGTGCGGCGCTTCGGACCGATCGAATACAGCTATCACGACGACAACTTCCAGCCGCTCGGACTGCGACTATTTCTCACGCGCGTGTCGCCCTCGCCTGCACCGATGCGCGATCTCGTGGCGGCGCCGCAGCCGAAGCGGCTCCAGATGGTTGCCGAGCCTGGTGTGCGCGAGCTCGAGCGCGAGCAATACGCGTTGCGATCGGATGACGAGGACGCGACGCCCTATCGTTGGGCGTTCGATTTATGTGGAGTCACGCTCGGAAGCTTCAACTATCAGAAGATCACGCTGGTCCGAGACTATGCGGGCCTCTTGGAGGAAGGCGGTCGTGCGAATGCGGCGTTCGATGCGTTGTTCAGCGCGGACGCGCGGCGGATCGACGCCACTGGGACCGACCTTCCGCTCGAAGAACAGTTCTCGGTCGTGCCGGCGGATCCTTCGCAGTTGCAGGCCATCGCGCGTGCGAGAGGTGGCAGGAGCTACATCATCCAGGGGCCGCCTGGGACCGGCAAGTCGCAGACCATCACGAATTTGATCGCGGACTACGCGGCGCGCGGCAAGCGAGTTCTGTTCGTCTGCGAGAAGCGCGCCGCGATCGATGTGGTCTTCCACAGACTAAAGCAGAACCACCTCGACCGGCTCGCCTGCCTCATCCACGATTCGCAGGAAGACAAGAAGGCATTCATCCAGGACCTCAAGCTGACGTACGAAGCTTGGATCGCCGAGTCCCAGAGCGACGGAGATTCGGCGCGGGTGCGCTGTATCGATCAGCTGCGGCGCGAGTACCAAAAGCTCGACCGCTTGACCGACGCCATGACTGCGCCCGCGCTGCATTCGAACGCGGCACTCGGAACGTTGATTCGCCGCGTGGTCGAGCTGCAGGCGATAGCGCCGAAGCTGACGGCGGCAGACAAAGAACGACTGCCGACTCATGCCGAATTCGCCCGACACTGCGAGCTGCTGGCGAAGATTGCGAGCGCGCTCGATGCGGTCGGTGCCGAACCCGTATTGGCGAAGCATCCTGCGCGACTACTATCTCGACACATCCTGGCTTCGGACCGTCCGATCGAAGCACTCACGCGTCAGCTCGCCGAGATCGGCCCGAAGCTCGCAACACTGCCGCACGCAAACGCTCTGGCGTTGCGGGATACCTACGCTCGCGTGGATTTCGCCATCGCGTTGCGACCACTGATTCAAGCTGGGCTCCTGTCGTTGATCGATGCGGCCAGTAGCGCTTACAAAAATTGGCAACGCGAGCTCAAGCGCGTCGGTAAGAAAGTGAATGCGTTCGCGCACGCGAAGTCGCAGGCGAGCGCGTGGCGCGACCCTCTCCCGCGAGCCGACCTTGCGACGGCTCTGGAGCTAGCGCAGCGCTTCCGCAGCATGCTCTTTCGCTTCGTGTTCCCCTCGTTCTGGAAACTGCGCGGCATTTTGAGGAGCCGCTACGATTTTGCGGCTTCAGTTCTGCCGCCCACCTATGTGCAAGCGCTCGAGCAACTCTCGGCGCAATACGCCGCCGAGGCGGAGGTGGTCACGCTCGAACGTGAGGTCGCCGAAGAGCTGGGAATCGAGGAGCTCGCGCCTGTGCGCGAAGTGGTCGAGAAGCTACACGGGGAGGCGCCCGTGGCTGCAGCAGAGCGTCAGATGCGCGCGGAGCTCGCCGCGGACGGCGGCGGCGTCACGGCCCGTGCGTTGCTCGCGGCGGCGGCTGAGGTCACGGCGCTGCGCGAGTCGCTCGGTTCTCTGCTGCAGGACTACGAACATCTGAGCGCCGCTGAGCTCGCCGACGAGTTGAAGCGCCTGGAGCAAGCGATCCCGGTCATCCCGGAGCTCGTGCCCGTGTTGCGCGAGCTCGAGGCGGCGCCGGAGGCGTTCCGCGCTGCGGCCAAGACTCTGCCGCTCACTGTCGACGCGCTCGAAGCAGCGGTGTGTGAGAAGGCCAGCGCGGACACATTGCGCCTGCAGCTGGACCTCGCGAAGTTCGACGCCCAGGCACTTGCGAACGCGCAGCGCGTGCTCGGCGAGCAGCACGTCGCTTTTCGAGCGGCAAACGCCGGCGCGATCGTCGAGTCCTGCCGGCGGCAGTTCTTGGACCATGTGCGCGTCAGCGGGAGTCCTGCGGCAGGCCTCACGCCCGACGAAAAGGCGCTCAAGAAAGACTATGCGGCGGGCCGGCGCGAGCTCGAACACGAGTTCGGCAAAGTCATGCGCTTCAAGTCGATCCGCGATCTGATGACCAAACAAACGGGCAGCGTGATCCGCGATCTGAAGCCGATTTGGCTGATGAGCCCGCTCAGCGTGGCCGATACGCTACCGTGCACTGCAGAGTTCTTCGACGTCGTGATCTTCGACGAAGCCAGTCAGATTCCGTTGGAGGACGCGATTCCGGCGATCTATCGAGCGGAGCAGAGCATCATCGTCGGCGATCAGATGCAGCTACCTCCGACCAGCTTCTTCGCGTCGACGCGTGGAACGGAAGAAGATCGGGTCGTCTTCGACGAGAACGCCGAGAGCGTGGAGTACGAGCTCGATGCCGAGAGTCTGCTCAACCATGCTGGCCGAAGTCTGCCGTCGACGTTGCTCGAATGGCACTACCGGAGCCGCGACGAATCGCTGATCAGCTTTTGTAACGACGCGTTTTACGCGGGCCGTCTCCTCACGATCCCGACGCCCGTGCGCCAGCAAGCGACAGGCGAGATCCGCGTGCAGAGCGCGGAAGACGGCAAGCGAGGTGCGCACGAAGCGCTCGCGCGAGCCGTCAGCTTTCATCGGCTCGAGCGATCGCCGTACGAGAACCGGTGCAACCCCGGCGAAGCCCGCTACATCGCTGAGTTGGTGCGCGAGCTGCTCGCGCAGCGCACGGGCGCAAGCCTTGGCATCGTTGCGTTCTCCGAAGCGCAACAGGAACAGATCGAACGAGCGCTGAACGAGCTCGCGGCTGCGGACGGTGCGTTCAGGACCGCGCTCGATGCCGAGCTCGAACGCGAGGAGGACGAGCAGTTCTGTGGGCTGTTCGTCAAGAACTTGGAGAACGTCCAAGGCGACGAGCGCGACATGATCATCCTCAGCGTCTGTTATGCGCCGGATGGCAACGGCCGAATGCTCATGAACTTCGGGCCGATCAACAAGAATGGCGGGGAAAAGCGTCTCAACGTCATCTTCTCGCGCGCGAAGCAGCGAGTCGCAGTGATCAGCTCGATCGACTACACGCAGATCACCAACGAGTACAACGACGGTGCGAACACGCTGCGCGCTTATCTTCGTTATGCTGCTGCAGCCTCGCGTGGCGATGCTGCGGAGGTTCAGGGCGCGCTCGCGGGCATGTCGGCGGGGCGTGCGGTCGCCGCCTCACACGTCAAGGCGGACAGTGTGAAGCAAGCGTTGGCGGCCGCGCTGCGCGAGCGTGGGTATGCGGTTGAGCTCGACCTCGGATCTTCGCGCTTCCGTTGCGACATTGCGGTGCAACCGAGGCAGGCTTCGGGACATCCGGTCGCCGTGCTCGTCGACACCGAGGAATTCTATCGAACGGGAACGAGCGACGAACGCTTCCGACTTCGGCCAGAGATTCTCGGTGCGTTCGGCTGGAAGGTCGAGATGGTCCTCGGAAAGGACTGGCTCGCGAGTGAGGACAGCGTGTTGAAGCGGATCGAAGTGTTGGCAGGTGGGTAGCGCCGCGCTGCGACCGTACTCGTCGTCAATCGAGGCGATTCAGCGACGAGATCTTGGCGGTCTGGACGGTCGTCGGCGCGGGCAAGGACTTCGCGTATTGCAGGGTGAGTGCTCCGCGTGACGCCTGTCACGGGACGATCAGCTGCATTTGCAAGTCTCGGTTCGCGGCAGATCCGAAACGTGTACGAGTGGAGGTCACGCTACTGAGCAGCTGCGGGTGGGTAGCGTTTTCGGATCGCTTCGCAGCTCCAATTCGGTTGATTTGCCGTCTCGCGTGCGAACTCCTTGAAAGCCTCGTACCTACGGTCGATACCGCCAACCACAATCAGATCGTAGTTCGAGTAGATCTCTGGAATCTCTTTTTCCACGCGCTGACTAATTTTGTACGCCGTCTCGGGGGTTGAAGGCTCGGATCC
>DASRXR010000580.1:0-20319 GCA_035687405.1 Polyangiales bacterium | reverse complement strand
CGAGTCGGACGCTCCGCTCGGCGAGCGCCTCGACATGATCTATCGCGGCACGTTGGTCACGGGCGGCAGTGGTCTCGCGATCGTCGTCGCAACTGGCCCGAGCACCGAGATCGGTCGCATTCAAGCACTCGCGAGCGGCGTCGAGCAGAACCAAACGCCGATGCAGAAGCAGCTCGATCAGCTCGGCGGACAGCTCGCGATCGGTGCTTCGGTCGCGTGCGCTGCGACGCTCGGCGTCGGTGTGATGCGCGGCGAAGCGCTCGTGCCGATGTTCCGCACCGCGGTCTCGCTCGCAGTCGCGGCAGTTCCGGAAGGCTTGCCGACGGTCGCGATCACGACGCTCGCGCTCGGCTTGTCGCGCATGCGCGCGCAGCAAGTGTTCGTGCGTCAGCTGAGCGCGGTCGAAACGCTCGGTGCAGTCCAGGTCGTCTGTGTCGACAAGACGGGCACGCTCACCGTCAACCGCATGACGGTGACCGCGCTTCAGACGGGGCTCGTGAGCTATCAGGTCGAAGCCGGCCAGATCACATCGGGCGAAGGCACGGGCGCAAATCACGCCTCGGCCGATTTCGATTGGCTGTTTCGCGTGGCTGCGCTCTGCCACGAAGTCGACGTGACGGAAGAGAGCGGCGTAGTCGTGCTGCGCGGCTCCCCGACCGAAAGCGCGATCGTGCAACTCGCGCTCGATGCGGGCTTCGACGTTCGTGGGGCGCAAGCGAAGTACCCGTGCGTGCGGATGCGGCGTCGCTCGCAGACGCGAAACTACATGGCGTCGCTCCATGACACCGACACGGGCCCGATGGTGCTCGTGAAGGGTCGGCCGTCGGAAGTGCTCGGCATGTGCACGACGTATCTGCACGACGGCGAGCGCGTGCCGCTGGGAGATGCAGCGATCGCCCAGATCGAAAACGACAACGAGCGCATGGCGGGTCACGCGCTGCGCGTGCTCGGCTTCGCGTTTCGCGAGGGCGGTTACGGCGACGACGACGAGGTGGAAGACCTGGTGTGGGTCGGCCTGATCGGCATGCAGGATCCGCCGCGGGCCAACGTCGCCGAAGTCATCGCGCGCTTCCGAAGCGCGGGCGTTCGCACCGTGATGATCACCGGCGACCAGAGCGCGACGGCTCAAGCCGTGGCGCGGCAAGTCGGGCTCTCCGAGGACGGTCACATCGAGATCGTCGACTCGACGCGGCTCGATCGCATCGAACCGGCAGTGCTCGGTGCACTCGCGAATCGCGCGCATGTGTTCGCGCGCGTCAGCCCTGCGCACAAGCTTCAGATCGTGAGTGCACTCAAACGCGCTGGCTCGGTCGTCGCGATGACCGGCGACGGCGTCAACGATAGCCCCGCGCTCAAAGCCGCCGATATCGGCATCGCAATGGGTGGCGGTGGAACGACCGTCGCGCGCGAAGTCGCAGACGTCATCCTCGAAGACGACGAGCTGATGACGCTGGTGACTGCGATCGAGCAGGGCCGGACGATCTACGACGACATTCGCAAGGCCGTGCACTTCATCTTGTCCACGAACTTGGGCGAGATCATGTACACGTTCACCTGCGTCGCGAGCGGCCTCGGCGATCCGCTGACGCCGATGCAGCTGCTCTGGATCAACCTGCTGACGGACGTCTTCCCGGAGCTCGCCCTCGCGGTGCAACCCCCCGAGTCGGACGTGATGGCGCGCCCGCCGCGCGATCCGGCGCGGCCGATGTTCACGCCGAACGATCTGCTTCGCATCGGCTGGGAAGGTACCGTGATCACGGGTGGCGCGCTCACCGCCTACCTTTGGGCACGCCGTGCGAATGGCCCTGGCCCGCACGCCGGCACGGTCGGCTTCACGGCGCTCACACTCGCGCAGCTGCTTCACGCCTGGAGCACCCGCTCGGAGACCCACACGATCTTCGATCGCACGAGCCTCGCGCAAAACAAGTGGTTACCGATCGCCGTCGGCGGCACGATGGTGCTGCAGGTCCTCGCGAACCTCGTGCCCGGCATCCGGCGCCTGCTCGGCACCGTGCCTCTCACGCCGGTCGATTGGGGAGTTGCACTCGCCTGCGCGATCGGACCGTTCTTGATCAACGAGCTCACGAAACTCGCGTTGCGGCCTACCCCGATCGTGGTGACTGGGGATGCCTTCTTCGCGCCCAACCTGTTGCCCACCCCAGCGGAGTGATGAATGCAACCAGATTTCGTTTTCAGCAGTGAATCCGTCACCGCCGGCCACCCCGACAAGGTGTGCGATCAGATCAGCGATGCGATCGTGGATCGCTTTCTCAGGCAAGATCCGCTCGCGCGCGTGAACGCAGAGTGCGCGGTCTCGACCAGCATCTTGTTCCTCTCGGTCAAGGCGCGATCGGCATCGACAGTCGACGCACCGGCAGCTGCGCGCGAAGTGCTTCGCGACGTGGGTTATTCGGGCAACGGTGCGTTCGACGCGCGTACCTGCACGATCATGACGAACTTGCACGAGCTGCCGGATGATCCGCGGCTGCGCGTCGACGAAGAAGGTTTGGACGACGCGGGGATCGATCGGGTCGTCGCGCGGGATCAAGCGACGGTGTTCGGGTATGCGTGCCGCGATACCGAGGTCTTGATGCCGCTTCCGATCGCGCTCGCGCATCGACTGGCGCGCCGCTTGTTCCAGGTGCAGCGCGAGCTCGATTACTTGTCGCCGGATGGCAAAACTCAGGTCGCGGTTTTCTACAAGGACTACAAGCCGGTGCGGATCGACGGCGTCACGTTGGTGGCTTGCCAGTTCAACGCGAACCGCCCTGCTCCGAGCGAGCTCGAAGCGGATCTGCGCGAGCGCGTGTTGAAGCCCGCGTTCGAAGGCATGGCGATCAAGCCGGACGACAAGACGCGCATCGCGATCAATCCCGATGGTCCGCAGGTGCCGGGTGGTCCCGCGTTGCACGCCGGCCTCACTGGCCGCAAGACGGCGGCGGATGGGTACGGCGAGTTCTCGCGCAACAGCGCTGCCGCTCAGAGCGGCAAGGACCCGTCGCGGATCGACCGCGTCGGTAGCTACGCCGCGCGCCATGCGGCAAAACACGTAGTCGCGGCGGGTCTCGCGGATCGCTGCGAGGTTCAGCTATCGTATTCGATCGGTTTGGCGAAACCGGTGAGCGTGGTCGTGCAGACGTTCGGAACCGGCAAGATCGAAGACCAGGCGCTCTCGTCACGCGTGCGCGAGATGTTCGACTTCCGCCCGGCTGCGATCGTGCAGCGGTTCGGTTTGCGAACGTTGCCGGCGCGCCGGCAGGGCGTCTTCTATCGGAACCTGGCTTCGTACGGTCAGGTCGGTCGCGACGACTTGGACCTCCCGTGGGAGAAGCTCGACCACCTCGACGCGCTCCGCGGCTGAACGCGCGGCGGACGGTCGACGGATAAGAAAAGGCGCTAGTGCTTTGCGGCACTAGCGCCTTCGTGTTTCTGAAAACTTGCTGCGTTACAGCAGACTGACCGCTACTGGGAACGCTCTTGCCAGCGTGGGCCATGCGCTAAGCAGCATGCACACGCCTGTCGCGTCGAACTCCAGGTCGGGGCGGACGGCCCGCCGAATGTGCTGGGCCTCCACTTCGCTCGGGTCGTAGCGCACCATCAGCTGCCCGCGACAGGGGTCAGCGGTCACGCCTGCCACGCCCTGCAGCGCTAGGGCTGCGGTTCCCGCGTGAGCGGGATCATTCGATCCAAGTACCAAAACGGCACTTCGCGTCGTTTGCGTCAGCATAGGTCACCCGTTCGGTGATTATGCTAAGCGCCGAGTATTACAAATGTGAAACGCTTTACGCTCGTTGTTGCGAATTGGTGGATTCGCGCTCTGCAACCCAGTCCACGAGCTCCAAGGCGTGCTTGAAGAGAGTCATGCCTGCGGGCAGCAAGTGCCCCGATCTTGCTTGCAAAATGCCCGCTCCGAGCAAGCCGAAAAACAGCAGCTTTCCTACACTCAGCGTATCGCCCGTAGACTTGGCGACACGATCGTCGGCCGTGTCGATTACGTTTCGGATTCGGCGAAACGACGTCGCCGGGAGCGGCGCCGTCGACACCTCGAACAAGCCACGTTTCTCCGCGTGTGAGATCAATTGCTGAAGGTCACCCGTGTGCAGCACGAGCACGCTGCCCGTGTGCGCACTCGCTCTCGCCTCGAGAACACTCGAGTGACGTGCGAGGCCGACCGCAACCGAATCGAAGAATGCTGCGTTGCCGCGCTGTTCGGGAAAGCGAAACCGCACCCGACCCGTCGTCGAGTGCACGATGAATGCGGTCGGGCGTTCGGCGGCCATGGTCAGCTCAAGGCCTTTTTCTCGGCAGCCGACAGGTCAGCGGCCGTCTCCTTGATCTTGTCCTGCACCTGCGCCACGGCCGGAACCGCTTCGGCGCGAACCTCGGCGAGGAGGTCATCGACGGTTTCGGCCGCGCGCGCTGCCAAGACCTGCAGTCGCTGGAAAGCCAGTGAACCGTGCTTCAGCAGCGCCTTCGCGAGCGGGCGACCGCCTTCCACGACGGCCGGGATTACGACTGGGAGCGCAAGGCCGATGGCAACGCCTCCAGCGATCAGAAGAACTGTCTTCGTGGTTTGATTCATGAGCTCAACTCGGTGCAGAGGTCACAGCGGCCACATCTGTTGGGGCGTCCCAATTGGCGGTGACGCAGCCCGTGCGGCTGAGGCCTCGCACGAAAACGCGTCGAATGGAAAGCCCAAAGTCGAATCACTGCGTCGTGTATAAGCTGACCGTGTCAGTTGTGTGACACGACCGTGTCGATCGACAAGGTCGACCGTAGAATGAGCGAACGACTCGGCGCGCGCCAAGTGACGTAACCGCGCCATCCCAAAAGACTATGCGCTCGCGCCGGTCTGTGTGAGATCAGCGAGCTTACCTACCGGGTGACCCGGTTCTCCCTTCCGCCTAGGCTGTCCAATCGTGTCGATTCTCCTCACTGCGAAACGTCTCGGGCACGCCTTCGGGGCCCGGCCGCTCTTCGACTCCGTCAGTTTCACCATCTCGGATGGGGACCGAATTGGCCTGATCGGGCCGAACGGAGCCGGCAAGTCCACGCTGCTCGCCATCCTCGCCGGCAAGCTCACGCCGGACCATGGCGAGCTCGTGCCGCGGGCTGAGCTGCGCGTCTCGCACCTCAGTCAGGTGCCACGCTTCGAGCTCGATGACACGGCGCGCGACGTCGTGCGGCGCGCGCTCGCAGGCCAGCGCGAGGGCGAGCGACCGCGCGAGCTCGAGTGGCAAGCCGAAGCCAAGCTCGAGGAGACACTGTCGAAACTCGACCTCTCCGGGCCACGCGGCGAAGCGGACACGCGCGTGCAGAACCTCTCCGGTGGCCAGCAAAAGCGCGTCGCGCTCGCGGCGGAGCTCGCGCTCGACCCCGACCTCTTGCTGCTCGATGAGCCGACGAATCACCTCGACGTCGAGAGCATCGAGTGGCTCGAGCGGCTGCTCGAGACCTCGAGCTTCGCGACGGTCACGATCACGCACGACCGTTACTTTTTGCAGCGCGTCTCGCGGCGGATCCTCGAGCTCGATCGCCGCAACGAAGACGGCCTACTCGACGTCGCGGGCGACTACGCGACGTACCTCGATCGCAAACAGGAGATCCTCGAGTCGCAGCAGAAGCTCGAGCAGTCGCTCCGCAACACGCTACGGCGGGAAACCGAGTGGTTACGGCGCGGACCCGCGGCGCGCACGACCAAGCAGACGGCTCGCATCGATCGCGCGAAGGACCTCGCGCAAAATGTCGGCGAGCTGTCTTCGCGCAATCGCACGAAGCGCGCGGAGATCGAGCTCGACGCGACCGGTCGCCGCAGCAAGCTGTTGATCGAAGCGCAAGGCATCACGAAGCGCTTCGGCGACAACCAAGTGTTCTCGGAAGTCGACGTGCTGCTCGGGCCGGGGACACGGCTCGCGCTCCTCGGGCCGAACGGTGCAGGCAAGTCGACGTTGTTACGCGTGCTGATCGGTCGCGATGAGCCGACCGAAGGCGTCGTGAAACGCGCGAACGATCTGCAGGTGCAAGTCTTCGAGCAACAGCGCGAGTCACTCGATCTCGAAATGACCGTCGCAGACACGGTCGCGCCCGGCGGCGACATGATCGACTTTCGCGGCTCGCGCATCCATCGCTTCGGCTATCTCGAGCGCTTCCTGTTCCGGTCGGAGCACATGCAAATGCGTGTCGGGCGGTTGTCGGGTGGCGAGCAGAGCCGCCTGCTGATCGCACGGTTGATGCTGAAACCGGCAGACGTTCTCGTCCTCGACGAGCCGACCAATGACCTCGACTTCGACACCCTCAACGTCTTGGAGGATGCCCTGACGAAGCTCGACTCGGGCGTCCTACTCGTCTCGCACGATCGCTACTTCGTCGACCGCGTCGCGACGCAGATCCTGGCGTTCCACACCGCACCGGGTGAGCTCGGCCAAGTCTCGGCGTTCGCGGACCTCACGCAGTGGCAAGTCTTTCACGAAGGTCAAGAATCGCTGCGTTCGTCGAAAGCGGAGCGGCAGCGCAATGCGGCGTCCGCGGACGGGAAGACGAAACGCAAGAAGCTCAGCTACAAGGACCAGCGCGAGTTCGACGGGATGGAGGCGCGCATCCACGGTACCGAAGCCAAGCTCGCGAGCTTGCGCGCCGAGTCGGAGCGACCGGAAGTCATGAGCAACGCCGGACGAGTCTTGGAGCTGCATACCGAGATGGATCGGCTGCAAGGCGAGATCGATGCGATGTTCGCGCGCTGGGCCGAGCTCGAAGCGATGCTGAAGTAGCGCGAAACACCTCGCCCATTTGCTGAGATGGTGAGGCGCGCTCGGCCGCCCGCTGGCCATGACAAAAGCCGCAGGGAACCCGTTGCGGGCTGGCCAGCCCATGGCAGACTGCTGCGTGCCTCCGGCCAGTGGTGCAGCGGGTCGTCGCGAGTTCGCGTTGTTCTGCGCGATCGCTGCAGCCTCGTTCACGTGCGGCGTTTGGTTCGCGCGGTCGGCGTTACCTCCCGCCGGGCGTGGCGCATTCGACGACAGCGCTGCGCACGCGGATCCTCCGGCCGAGGACTCGGCGCGGTCACCGGCGGCCAGCGCAGAAGACGCGCCCGAGCTCGAGAGCCGCTGGAGCGTTGAAGAGCTGAGGGATCGCTACCGAACGGTTGCCGCGCAGGCCTCGAATGGCCAGCTCGAAGTGGCCCGGTTGAAGCAGGAGCTCGCCCTCGCGCGGGCGCAGGGTCTCGTAGCCGCGAATTCGAGCCCCAACTCGCAGCCGCCAGCGGCGGCGAAGCACAACCCGCTCGAGGACCCGTTCGATCCGCCGAACCCGAACGAGCTTTCGGAGTTCGTGAAGTCCTGCACTGTCCGGGTCGACCAGCCGCGGTTGCTCGACTCCACGCCCGGCGACGTCGGTGAAGCCGCCGACGCGATGAACGCCGAGCCGAACGAAGTGCGCGCGATGAACGATGCGATGCGCGACTTGCACGCATCGTTCCGCAATCGGTTGCGTGGGTTGTACGCCGAGGCGATGGGGCACCCCGCCGACAACGAGTTGTCGCCCCGCGCCATGCTCGGTGAATTCCAAGACAAGCGACCGCCGGAGAACGCGGGGTTGTTTGCGATCCTGGCGAAGGAGCGAGCCGGCCAACTGGCAGCGCCGTCAGACTCGGGTGATGCGACGCCGTACGAGCGTGCCTACCGCATGTACCTCGCGCTCGGCGACGAGTTTCAGCAGCGTGTCGCCCAAGTGCTCGGGCCTGAACGTGCGTCCGCCCTGAGGGCAGCTAACGGCGGTTGGAAGTGGTCGCGCAGCCAGTTTGCGGGGTGCGATCGGTGAGTTGTCCCGGTGGTATGTCCTCGCAACGGATGACAGTCGAGAGCTTCGGGCGTTTTGCCCCAGCCGGCGGCGCGCGCCGCGCGCGCCGGCGAGTGAACGGCTTCACAGTACGCGAGGCTTTTAGTAGTCATGGTCAAAACTTCTTGCCTGTGTCGCTGCGAGGTGGGCTTGATCGGTTCGTGGGCGAACGCGGCTTGTGGTCGCATCGATTCAGGGTGGGCAATCGACCCGCGAGAGCAGCAGCTCTCGCGCTGGCGGTCGGGTGTTGCCTTACGTTCGCGCCCAGCTCCCGCGCGCTCGCAGAAGACGCCGCACCGCAGGCTGACTCGACCGAGTACACGCACACCATCGAGCAAGCCGTCGAACGATTCCGTGCGCGTGACTTCAACCAGGCACGCACGTTGTTTCAGGCTGCCCACAAGCTCGACCCGAGCGCGCGAACGTTGCGCGGTGTCGGGCTGACGGACTTCGAGTCGGGTCGCTACGCGGTCGCGATCGCGGAGCTCGAGTCGGCGCTTGCAGACACGCGCAAGCCGCTCGACGCGCAGCAGCGGATCGAAGTGCAACAGGTAATCGCGCACGCGCGCGGCTTCGTCGGCAACCTCGAGCTTCAGATCACGCCGAAGGAGGCATCGGTCACGATCGATGGCATACTCGTTCGCGGCGATGCCTACTCGCTCGATGCGGGTGAACACGTGTTGCGCGCGAGTGCGAGCGGGTACGTCGAAGCCGAGCAGACCGTGCGCGTGTTGCCGGCCGATCTCACGCGGGCGGTATTGACGCTCGAGCCGCTCAAACCCGAGACCCCTACCCCCGTCGCGGCGATCGGCGGCGACTCGACGCAGCTGACGGCGGCATGGATCGTCGGAGGGATCGGCGTCGCCGGTGTGATCGTGGGCAGCGTGTTCGGCGTGCGGTCGATCCTCAAGCACAACGAGTCGGATCAGTACTGCGGCAAAGACGGTTTCTGTAGCGACCCGCGCGGCGTCAGCGCGATGGACGCGGCGCGCAGCGCGGGCGACATCTCGACGGTGGCGTTCATCGCGGGCGGGCTCGCGCTCGGCGCCGGCACGGTGCTGCTGCTCACGGCGCCGTCGGACGCTGCAACCGAACACCCGCAGAGCGCGACTCGTGTTCTGATCGGTCCTGGCGCGGTACGCGTAGTCGGAGTGTTCTGAGCGATGCGTGATTCGGTCCAGTCCCGTATCGGTTACCTGGTGCTTACGCTGGCGATCGTGTCGGGCTGTAACCTCGTACTCGACAACGAGAAGCGCTCGCTCGCGTCGGGGCTCGTCGATCCGGGCGAGGCGCCCGACGCCGCGGTTACGGAACCTGCAGCTGATGGCGGTGAGCGCGACAGTGGTGCGGATGCGGCGAAGCCGCTGCGAACGTGCGGCGGAAATCCGTTTCCACAGTGTCAGCCGAACGCGATCCAGCCGGACACGGTCGCATGCGGCGAGTGCGGCGTGGGCACGATGACGCGGCAGCGGGGCTGCAGCATCGACTGTCGCTGGGGATCGTGGAGCGACTGGGGCGAGTGTCAGGCGCCGGCGGAGGCCTGCACGCCGGGCATGGTCGACGACAAGATGGAAGCGTGCGGCGAGTGCGGTCTCGGCACGCGTAAGACTTCGCGAAGCTGTACGAGCTCGTGTGGTTGGTCCGATTGGACGCCCGGGCCGTGCATGGAAGACGAAGCGACGTGTCACCCCGGTGCGACGATGACGTTACCGGAGATTGCGTGCGGAGACATGTGCGGGCGCGCGAGCCAGAAGCGAGTCTGCAACGCGAGCTGCGGTTGGGGTCCACTCGAGACTGGAATGTGCACGACCGAAGGCGTGTGCAAGCCGGGTGCGTCGCGGATGTCGTCCGCCGGCGGCTGCAATCCGAGCTATTGCAACAAAGGGGTTCAGCAGCGCGTCGAGACGTGTACTGCGAGCTGCGCGTGGGGTGCGCCGACGCTGACGGGCACCTGCACAATCCCGAGTGGCGTGTGTCGTCCTACGGACTTGGGTGGAACGATGGGTTACCGATGCCGGCCGGGCGATCCCGGTTTCCGCGATCCTTGTTACCCGTCGACTGCGAGTGCCGCGCTCGCCTGCACGTACGGACCGCGCGAAGCGTCCGCTAGCTGTAACTAGCGCCCAGTAATTACTGAGGTTTTTCAGCCGACATCGGCACCAGGCCCGACCTGAGCGGCCGTGATAGCCTCCCCGACTGCATGGCCGACAAGACGGCGCTGCCCTTGGAGGGGGACCTGCTTGCGAGCAAGTACCGCGTCCAGCGCAAGCTGGGTGTGGGTGGGATGGGTGCGGTGTTCGAGGCCCGCCACGAGGTCACGGGCCGGCGCTTTGCGATCAAATGGTTGTTGCCGGAGATGGCGACGCGAGGCGAAGGCATCGAGCGTTTCGTGCGTGAAGCGCGGTTTGCAGGAGGCCTCGAGCATCCGAACGTGATCGACGTGTACGACGTCATCGAGGACGCCGGTGCGGTGTTCATGGTGATGGAGCTTCTCGAGGGCGAGTCGCTCGCGGATCGATTGGTGCGGCGTGGTCGTTTGAGTGTCGCCGATGCGTTGCGGATCGCGTTGCCATGTATGCGAGGCGTTGCGAGAGCGCATGCGGCCGGGATTGTGCATCGCGACTTGAAGCCGGCGAACTTGTTCATCTGTGAGGCGACCAGTGAGTTGCCGGAGCGGTTCAAGGTGCTCGACTTCGGCATCTCGAAGATCATCGGGGTGCCGGGCGGCGACGATTTGAGTGATTCGTTGACGAGTAGCGGCTCGTTGATGGGAACGCCGTTCTACATGTCGCCGGAGCAGTTGCGAGGCAGAACGGTCGATCATCGCGCGGACATCTACGCCTTCGGGGTGATCCTGTACCAGATGCTCTCGGGAACGTTGCCGTTCACGGCAGGCACGTTCGGCGACTTGGTCTTGCAGGTGTTGACGGAGACTCCTCCGCCGCTTGGAGAACTAGCGCCGGAGGCTCCGATAGCATTGGTTCAAGCGATAGAGCGTGCGATGGCGCGTCGTCCGGAGCAGCGTCACGAATCGGTCCAGCAGCTAATAGCGGCGTTGGAGCAAAGCGTCGGTGCGGAGCTATCGAGTGTGTCCGCCCGTTCAAGTGCGCCGTCGGAACCCCTGCCACAGCCGCAGTCGAAGCCGGTCTACAAAACAAGGCCCTTGGCAAGATCTTCGGGGTTCGATCTCCCAGCCTCGCAGCCATCAGCCGCAGCAGCGGCAAGTCCATCCGGCAGACCGCCGGTGGAATCCCAGTTGACCCCATTGTCAACGGAGTCGCGTCCGCCGCCGGAGCCGGCGAGAGCAAAACGAACGAAGCGCACGCGCCCAATAGTGCTCGCGGCGATAGCGAGTGCGGCAATCGCGTTGATGGGAGTGCTCGCCTACTGGTTGGCGCCGTCGAAAGAAGGACCATCCCCGCACGTAGTCCAGCCGCTACCGGAGCAGGAAAGTTCAGTGAGCGCGGCCGCTCAGCCAGCCCCAGGCCCAGTTCCCGAAGATAAGGCCCCGGACGAACAGGCCGAAGACCATCTGCGCCCGTGGCCTGCAACTGTCACAGGCAAGCCCGAAGAGAAACCAGCCACTCCGAAGCTGCAAAAGAAGAAGCAGACTGAAGCGCCGGTCGCCAAGCCGAAAAAGTCTGTGGCGCCCAAGATAGACATGGATCCGCGTCAGTTCTAAGGGTGTAAACAGAGGGCCGGGTTCGAGAGAGCTCGGCCTTTTGTTTTCATACGGCGGTCACAAAAGGCCGAGCTTGGCGGCGAGCTTGTCGAGGGTTTGGTAGCCGAGCTCGACGGCGCCGAAGCCGATGGCGGCGTCGCGTTGGGCTTTGTTGGGAAGCAGCTGGCGCATGGTGACGACCGTCTTGCCGTCACTCTGGGCGTCGAACGTGATCGTGACGCGAAACCGGCGCGGGTCGTCGTCCACGTCCGAGCCGTGGTCCATCACCAGGCGTTCGGGCTTTTTGATCTCGAGGTACTCGATGCGGTTGGGATAGCAGGTGCCGTTCGGCGCGCGCATTTCGAATCGCCAGCGGCCACCCACGCGCACATCGATCTCGTGTGTCTTCGTGACGAAGCCCTTGGGGCCGAACCACTGCGCCAGGCCCTCGGGGTCCGTCCAGGCTTCGAACACCAGCTCGCGTGGTGCATCGAACACACGCGACAGTACGATCTCGCGTTCCAGGGCCCACTGCGTATCAACGTTTTTTGCGTCCATGGTCTTGGCTCTCTTTCTGGTTTTCTTTGGGTTGCCGGCTCGTTTGAACCTTCTTCAAGTACTCGTCCAAACGATCGAAACGTTCTTCCCACGCTTGGCGCGTGTGATCGGCCCAGGCGGAGACGTCGCGCAGGGCTTCGGTGCGTAGCTGACAAGGCCGGCGCTGTGCGTCGCGGCCGCGTGAAATCAAACCGGCTTGTTCGAGCACCTTCAGATGGCGCGAGATCGCGGGCAGGCTGATCGCGAACGGCTCGGCCAATTCCAGCACTGTGGCTTCGCCGCCGGCCAGGCGCGCGACGATGGCGCGCCGGGTCGGGTCCGCCAGGGCGGCGAAGGCAGCATCCAGGCCGTCCGATGCCTCGGCGCGGGTTCTCGCCTTGGACTTCGGCCCGGTCGGCGTATTTAACATATTGGTTAAATACGCTCGCGGCGATTGGAGCGCAAGCCCACAGCGACAAGTTTTTCGCGCGTTCAGTTCCAAACAAATTCGTGCGACAGCGGCGCTCCGACCAACCTGACGCTCTCGATCAGCGAGAACTAAGTGACGCAAGCGCCGCTGACGGCTGCAATTCTCGCCGAGTCACACGGGGTGCATCGCTAGTGACGACCAACGTTAGGCTTTGCGCGGCGGGGGTGGAACAGCGCGATGTTCCGCCCCCGCCGTGCGAAGCCGTAGGCTTGCGAGGTGCGACTCGAGGCCAACACTACCAACTCAACGAAACACTACCCAACGAGCGTTACGAGATCTTGATCCCGTCAGCAGCCAACTCCTCAGCGGTAGCAACCCGAGCCTGACTCTCAGAAGGCCCGTCATACCACCCAGGATCTTCGTAACTCTTGATCCCATCTCGAACCTTCAAAACAGTGAACATCCCCCCCATATCAATATAGTCATGTTTACCGGGCAAACCCTGCATCGCGATGGAGTTCTCGGGCACGGCCATCTTCATCTTCGCCATCTCCGCCATCCCCGTATGCCCCATGGTCATGTACCCCTTGACCACCTTCCGCATCCGCTTATCGAAATCCCCCGGATTCATCCCCAGCATGTTGTGTCCTTCATGCCCCATCTGATTCATCACGTGATGCGTGAAGTGACAGTGCATCGCCCAATCCCCAGGCACATCCGCAACGAACTCGATATCCCGCGTCGAACCTACCGGCACCAACACCGTCGTATCCGGTGACTGCGCCGACTTCGGAACCGGTCCGCCGTCAGTCCCCGTGATCCGAAACGCATACCCATGCAAATGCATCGGGTGATTGTGCATTGCGCTCAAGTTCCCGAACCGAATCCGCACCCGCTGCCCCGTGCGAACCACCAGCGGCGCAGTCCCAGGAAACGCTTTCCCGTTGATCGTCAGCACATTGAAGTCGCTCATCTCGCGCGGATCCGGCCGGCTGGCACCCACCGTAACCTTCCACTCGCTCAACATCAGCGCGAAGTCGCGGTCCACCTTATCGGCGCGCGCCTTCGCCTCGTCGTGCACGATCAGCATCCCCATCAACCCCATCCCCATCTGCGTCATCTCGTCGACGTGAGGGTGGTACATGAACGTGCCGGAGTACTTCGGCGTGAACTCGTAGCGATACGTCTCGCCTTGGCGGATGTACGGCTGCGTCAATCCACCGACCCCGTCCATCCCGTTCGGCAACAACACGCCGTGCCAGTGCACCGCCGTCGGTTCAGGCAAACGATTCGTGACGTAGATGCGCACGTGCTCGTTGCGCAGACATTCGATCGTAGGCCCTGGCGTACTCCCGTTGTAGCCCCAGCAATCCGACACGAGCCCCGGCGCAAACTCGTGTTTGAGCGGCTCGGCAATCAAATGAAAGACCCGCACGCCCTTCACGACGTGCGACGGCAAAATCGTTCCGTTCGGCGTCTCCACCGAATAGAACTTGTCGCCCATGGCGGCGCGCAGTGAAGCCTCAGCCTTGCCACCCGGCGCGCGCCCGTGACCGCTCCCCTGCACTTCCGGCGCAGGCTTGGAGTCCAGCGCGGGTGCAGGCGAAGGTGCAGGTGCAGGCGAAGCACCGTGACCCATCTGCTCGTGATCGTGCTCTTGCGCGCTCGCGATATCCGCGAGTGCAACATCGAGCCCCACTTTGGACACGAGCAAAGCCGAGCCCGCGAGCGCCGAACGAGTAACGAAGTCGCGCCGCGAAACCATCAGTGATCTCCTTGACCGGTCGTGCCCGTCATCGTGGGCATCGCCGTCGCTGGACTCGTAGCATCCACTGCCACACGCCCATCGTCCATCAAACGCCCGGCGAGCAGCTGATCGAGGTCCGCGCGCAACAACCAGTACGTCCGCAACGCAGCGACATAGGCGCGATTCGCGTCGAGCTCTTGCGTGCGCGCGAATAGCAATTCGCGAACACCCGTCTGCATCGCGTTGTACTGGCGCAGGGTCTGGTCGACGATACTGTGCCGCATCGGCAAGAGCTCTTCGGAGTACCGATTCACGCGATCGGCCGCACGCTCGAGCCGACCGCGCAACGTGTGCGCGAGACTTCGGATCGTCAGCACACGCGCTTGCCGCTCATAAAACACACCCCGCTCCGCCGCCGCAGTCGCCGCGATCCGTGCTTGGCCCTGATTGAAGATCGGCAGTGAAACCGCAGCCGCCGGCCCGATCTCCCACTCGCCCTGCTCTCGCTCGATCACGACACCCGCACGCAGCTCGGGCAGGACACCTTGAATCTGAGCGGCGCTCGCGGTGCTCTCCAAGTAGTCGCGCTCGGCATCGAGCCGGCGCAAATCGAGACTGCGCGCGATTGCACGCCGTTCCAGACTTGCGAGCGCAGGCAGCTCTTTCGGAATCTCGGGCAGGTGCTCCGCGACTTGCAGATCGGCAGGGTTGCGCGGACCCCCGAGCCACTGCCACAAGGTCGCGCGCGTCTCGAGTGCGACCTGCTCTGCCGCCGCTTCGACCAGCCGCGCATTCTGCTCGAACGCACGCGCTTCAGTCACGTCGAGCTCGGTCACGTTGCCGGCTTCACGTAAGCGCGTGAGGAGCTCGCTCGTGAGCGCGGCGACCGCGACCGTATCGCGCACGACGAGTAGCTCCTGCTCTGCGGCCTGACACAGATAGAACGCACGCCGCGCTTGATACGCGACATCGAGCGCATCCGACGCCGCTTGCACCTGCGCACGGGCCAAATCCGCGGATGCCTGCGCGCGCCGCAACGGCAGCGCGATGAGACCACTCAAGCTCTCAGTCACGGCGAACGTCCAATGCAGCGGGCCACCGTTTTGAGGAACTCCGAGCTCCGCTTCCAGCTCGGGGTTCGGCAGCAGACTCGCGCCGAGCAAGCCCGCGCGCGCGACACCGAGCCGAGCGAACGCGGCTTGTAGCCGCGGATTGCGTAGTAGCGCGATCTGGACTGCGTGATCGGCGTCGAGCGGCGACGCGAGCCAAGATTGAATGTGGCGCGTGGTGTCGGCATCCTCGTCGCCCTCGACATCGCGATAGCGAGGCACATGTCCGACGCGGTCGTGGACTTCTTTTTTTACCGTGGAGAACCCGGCATCGCGCGGCGCACACCCGGCCGCGACGGTGGCAACGCTGGCCACGGCGAACAGCAGCAGCCATGGCGAGACTGAAAACAGGGCAGTCCGACGTACTCGCACCGACCGCGGGTACAGCACGAAAGCGTGCTTGGCAAGGGCTTTTCGTGCCGCCGAGAGGCTCGCGCTCACAGCGTCATCGCGACGTACAAAGGCACCGCGACGATCAGAGACGGACCGGACTCGAATCGCGCCTTCGCCGGTTCGACGGTTCCACCCACGAAGGTAGCCAACCGCTTCGCGAGAAACTCGAGGCGGCCGTGCGGCAACGCGCGAACGTCGCCCTGAAGCGCCGCGAGCTGGACCATCCAGGGAAGCGGGCCGAGCTTGGCGAGCGACTCGGGGGAGAGTGTGCACGCCAGCGATTCGGTCCCGAGCGATCGCAGCTCACGCGGAAAAGAGCGTGGCACACTTGCAGCTGATGGCGGCAGCGATTCGCCGAACGCGTGTTCGAGGCAACGCTCATCGACTTCGTCGAGATCACCGGTTCGTTGCGCCAGCGCGAACCACGGCTGGCCCGCCGTCGCCGCGCGAGCAGCCTCGTCGATCTTCGCCGCCGGTGGCTGCGCGAGCAGCCGACTCGCGGAGCCCATCATGATCAGCTCGCGCCGTTCGGTCGCAAATCCGAACGAAACTGGCGACTCGCTCTCGTGGACGATCAACTCGCCCCCGCGAACCCGGCGAAAGCGGCCCCAGTTCACGTCGCCAGAGCCCGCGAGATAGGCGCAATCGCTGTCGACTTCGCCCGTCCCACCGGTCTGCTCGAGGTGGTGCGCCACCGCAGCCACGCGCGCGAATCGCGTCTCGTCGGATTCGCCCTTGCCCACTTCGGGGAGGTCGAGCACGCGCGGCTCGAGATCGAGCTCGCTCGCGAGCCGCTGTCGGTCTTCGGCGCTCAGCTCGGCGAGCAGGCGATCGAACTTCGCATCGGCGATGTACGCGTAGAACTTCACTAGCGGCACAGAACGCTAGCACGTCGGGCGCACTGTGAGGGCCTTGTCCGATGGTGGCCAGCTGCGGCGCGGCATGCCACGCTCAGCGGTTCCAGCTCGATGCGCATCGCTCTCAACCGAGTTCGCACGTTCGCGCTGCTGATGGCTGCAACTTGCCTGGCAGTACCGGCCCGAGGCGCAGCGGCGGACGACGTAATCCATCCTTGGGAGCTGCTCGGAAGCAGCCTCACGAGCAGCTTCGGGTGGCCAGCGTTGATGTGGCATGCCGCCGCAGTTGCAGTGACCCCGCCGATCGTCTTCGGCGCGGACGCACCTGTCCAAGAATGGTTCCAGAGGCCGTCCGCGGCGCGCGACACATTCGCGCAAACCACGTTCGTCGTGGGGGGCGTGGCGCCGGTGATCGTGCCACTCGGTCTCTATCTCGGAGGCCTCGCCGGCGATAACTCCGAGCTCGCGACCGCGGGTGCGGCCGCGCTGCAGGCCGCCGCGATCCAAGCCGTGTTCGTGTCCACGCTCAAGTGGCTCACCGATCGCGCGGGTCCCTACCCCGACGGCGACCCGAATCGGCAGCGGTCGTTGACCGGCGTGTTCCGCGACACGAAGGATCCGAACGACTTCGACTTCAACCCGTTCGATCTCAAGGGCGGTCTGCGCTGGCCGTCCGGTCACACCGCGAGCAACATAGCGCTGGTGTCCGCGCTGGTCGCGTTCTACCCGAACGAACCCTGGATCGCCGCGATCGGCTATCCACTCGTCGCTGCGATCGGCGTCGGGATGATCGACGGCGATTACCACTGGCTTTCAGATGTAGTCGCGGGCGCACTGATCGGTCACATCATCGGCTGGTCAGTCGGGAAAAACTTCCGCAAACACTACGACGCGCGGCGCACCGGTCGGGCGCTGCCATCCTTCGGTGCCGAGCTCTCGCCCTCGATCGGAACGCCGCTCGCGATCCGCGGTTGGTTCTGACCGAGCGCGTTACTTCAACCCGTCGACGTTGGTGTCGTACGCGAGGCCCGGGCACTGTGTCGTGAAGGCTTCGCACTCCGGCAGCGCGGCTGGGTCGACGGCGCGACCGAATGCATCCTCGATGGTCTCTGCATCCGCGAGCGCGTTGCACGATGCCACGCTGAGGCTTTCTTGAATCTCGCGCGCGAGCACATCCGTACAGCGCTCGAAGTCGGCGGTGGTCAGGTCACAGCTCTGAAACCAGTCGCCGGACTTGCAGCTGTCGGCGTCAACCAAGTCTGCCCCGAGCGTGAGCGCGGGTGGGTCTTCGCCGATCGCGCCCCCATTCTGGATACAGTCACCGACGAACCGCTGACATAACTCGGCGTTGCCGCGCAGCATCGAAGATTGATCGATCTGAAAGCTGACGGGCGCTGCCTGCTTCGTGCAGGCGAGTCGTTCGTATTCGGGTCGCGTGAACCGATCGTCGAGACGCGCGATGTACGCATCGCACAGTCTTGCGCGATCGGATGGGCTGAGCGCAGACAGCTTGCGACTCGGTCGGGCGCTTGCGCCGGCATCGGTGCCGCCGTCCGCGTCATCCCCGCACGCGCCAAGCACACACGCGAGCACGAGCCAACTCGCGTGTACGCAAACGCGGTCACGCCAGCGCGTGAACCTTTTGCGCACGACCGATCCGCCGCCGTGAGCGGCCGCTCGAACCCCGCAAAAACCGGGAGTTCGGCCAGTCGTCCATGTGGAGTTCATCCGAACTTCACCTAAGCGCCACGATCACCGCCTATGGTCCGCGCACCACCTAGCCAGCCGTGACGAGCCATCTTGGGGAGTTACGAGCTTGCGAAGACTGAGGGAACCGTGAAACGCACAGCCCCCCGAACGAGCTTCTTGTTGATTCTGGCTATGTACGCCTGCGCAGCCTGTGGAGGCAAGAAGGCGGAAGAAGCAGCACCCGAACCCGGCGCAGCTCCGGCGGCACCTGAACCCGAGAAAGCACAGTCCATCAAACTTCAGGGCGCAGGCGCCAGTTTCCCGGCACCGCTCTACACGCGCTGGTTCAAGACGTACGGCCAGTCGCACCCGAATGTGCAGATCGATTACCAGTCCGTCGGCAGCGGCAGCGGCGTCAAAGCCGTAATCGACAAGACCGTGGACTTCGGCGCGAGCGACGCCGCGATGTCGGCCGAGGAAATCGCGCGAGTACCGGGCGGCGTGCAGTTGCTGCCGATGACCGCCGGCGAGATCGTCCTTACCTACAACCTCGAAGGCGTCTCCGAGCTGAAGCTCAGCCGCAAGGCCTACACCGGTATCTTCCTCGGCACGATCAAGAAGTGGAACGACCCGGTGATCGCCGCGGCGAACCCCGGCGTGAAGCTGCCGAGCACGCCGATCAACGTGGTCGTGCGCGCAGACAGCAGCGGCACGACGTTCGTATATACGAAGCACTTGAGCGAGGTGAGCCCCGAGTTCGCAAAGAGCCCGGGCGTGAACAAGATGCCGAACTGGCCCGTGGGTACCCGCTCGAAGGGTAACGAGGGCGTGACCGCGAGCGTGAAGACCACGCCGGGCTCACTCGGTTACATCGAGTACGGCTACGCGGTCAGTCAAAAGCTGCCGATGGCCACGCTCGAGAACAAGGCGGGCAAGTTCATCGCGCCGACTTCGGCTTCAGGCCAGGCAGCGCTGGCTGCGGTGACGATGCCGGACGACATGGTCGTGTGGGCGTCCGATCCGGAGGGTGCCGAGGCGTACCCGATCGTCACGTACACCTGGCTCATCCTTTATAAGGCGTACCCCGACGAGAAGAAGCTCGAGACGCTGCGCGACTTCGTGAAGTTCGCGGTGACCGAGGGTCAGACGATGTCGGATCAACTCGGGTACATCCCGCTCCCCGCGCCGGTCGTCGAGAAGGTCAAAGCGGCAGTCGACACCGTGAAGGTCGCCGCGAACGCGACCTGATTCACCCGCTGAGAGCAAGGCGAAGAGGGAAGCACAGTCCACATGGCTCAACACCTGACGCTGGCGCCGCTGCAAGGCGATGGCCTCCCAGACGATCGAGACGAGACGCATCAGGGTTTGGCGAAACCGCCTTCCCTCCTGCAACGTATCGCCGATCGAGCCTTCTACAACCTGTGCCGCGTCTTCGCTTGGTTCGCTGCGTTGCTGGTCGCGTGGATCGTTCTGCAGATCGTCATCCAGGCCGCGCCCGCGATCCAGCAGCACGGCGTGCAGTTTCTGACTGGCACGACCTGGGACCCGAACATCGAGCAGTATTCGATCCTGCCCGAGATTTGGGGAACGCTGTACAGCTCGATCGCCGCGCTGATCATCGGCACCTGTTTTGGCGTCGCTGCGGCGATCTTCTTGTCCGAGGGTTTCCTCGCGCAAGGGATCGTCGCGGTGCTGCGCGTGCTCGGGTTGCAGTACCGCCGCGGGTTTCAAGCGTTGCCCGATCGCGCGGAGCAGGCCCTGCGCAACTTGATCGAGTTGCTCGCTGCGATTCCCAGCGTCGTCTACGGCTTGTGGGGAATCTTCGTCGTCATTCCGGCCATTCGCCCACTCTGTAACTGGTTGAACGAGGAGCTCGGTTGGGTCGCGCTGTTTTCGACGCCGCTCAGCGGCCCCGGCATGTTGCCGGCCGTAATCGTGCTGTCGATCATGTTGCTTCCGACGATCACCGCGCTGAGTCGCGACGCGCTTTCGTCAGTACCGGCGAAGCTGCGGATGGCCGCTTACGGCATGGGTGCGACTCGCTGGGAGACGATCCTTGCGGT
>DASRXR010000579.1:0-9583 GCA_035687405.1 Polyangiales bacterium | reverse complement strand
GGAGCAACTGGTCGGCCAGCACCAGACAACACATCGCTTCCACCATCACGGGAGCACGCGGCAACACGCACGGGTCGTGGCGCCCCTGCGCTTCGAGGACGACCGCAGCGTTATCGCGATTGACCGTGTCCTGCGGCAGCGAGATCGTCGCGGTCGGTTTGAACGCGATTCGCATCAGGATGTCTTCGCCGTTGCTGATGCCGCCCTGAATCCCGCCCGAGTAGTTCGTCCGCGTGCGCGGCTTGCCGTCCGGGCCTGGGACGAAGGCGTCGTTGTGCGCGCTCCCGGTCAAGCGTGTGCCGGCGAACCCACTGCCGATCTCGAAACCTTTGCTCGCCGGTAGCGAGAGCATCGCTTGCGCGAGCATGGCCTCCAGCTTGTCGAACACTGGTTCGCCGAGACCGGCGGGCACTCGCCGCGCGACGCACTGCACGACCCCACCGAGTGAGTCCTGATTGCGCCGTGCCTCGTCGATCCGGTCGAACATGCGCGCGGCTGCCGTTGGGTCGGGACAGCGCGTCGGTGTCGCTTCGACTTCAGCGAGGGTCACGCGACTCGGATCGATCTCGGCTTCGATGTCGTGCACGGCTTGCACCCACGCCAGCACTTCGATTCCGTGAAGCTCCGCCAGCAGTTTGCGCGCGATCGCACCCGCAGCGACGCGGCCGATCGTCTCGCGCGCGCTCGCGCGGCCGCCGCCTTGCCAGTTACGCAAGCCGTACTTCGCTTCCGTCGTGTAGTCGGCGTGCGAAGGACGGTAGAGATCTTTCATGTCCTCGTACGACGAGGAGCGCGCGTCCTGGTTGCGGACGAGCATGCCGATCGGCGTGCCCAGCGTCTTGCCCTCGAAGACGCCCGACAGAATCTCGACTTTGTCCGCCTCTTGGCGTGGCGTCGTCAGCCGGCTTTGGCCGGGACGCCGCCGATCGAGATCGCGCTGAATTTCCTCGACGCTGATCGGCAGCCGCGGAGGGCAGCCATCCAGCACCACGCCTACGCCGCCGCCGTGCGATTCCCCGAACGTAGAAATGCAGAACAGTTTTCCAAATGTGCTTCCCACGCCGGGTTCGTCCTCGTACGCGCGCTCATGTTTCCGCGCTGGCCCGAGTATGGAGCAGCGGGAAGGGGGAGGCCAGGGCCTGCGCGCGCTGCTATCCTAGGCGCGTATGAGCTCTGAGCCGCAAGCCAATCCGCTCCTTTCCATTTCGCATCCCATTCCTTTCGACCAGATTCGTGCCGAGCACGTCGAACCGGCCGTCGCCCAGCTGCTGCAGGAGAGCCGAAAGCGGCTCGATCAGCTCGAACGTAGCGACCTCACGCTGACCTACGAGAACACGCTCGCCGCGCTGGAAGTTGCGACGCAGGGGTTGGAACGCGCGATGACCGTCGTCGGGCACCTCGAGTCGGTCGCGACCACGCCCGAGCTGCGCGCCGCTTACAACGCGGTGCAGCCCCAAGTGAGCGCGCTCTTGTCGCAGATTCCGATGTCCACCGGGCTGTTCCGCATGCTGGAAGGCTTCGCCGGGACGCCCGAAGCTGCGCGGCTCGATGCGACGCGCGCGCGATTCACGAAGAAGACGCTCGATTGGTTCAAGCGCGAGGGCGCGGGGTTGTCGGACGCGGACAAGGCGCGGCTCGAGAAGCTGAACGTCGAGCTGACCGAGGTCACGACGAGGTTCTCGCAAAACGTACTCGATGCGACGAACGCATTCGAGCTGATCGTCGAGGATCGCGCGAAGCTCGCGGGTCTGCCGGAGCGTGCGATCGCTGCCGCTGCGTCGTCGGCACAGAGCAAGGGGCGAACGGGCTATCGGTTCACGTTGCAGGCGCCGAGCTACATGCCGCTGCTCACGTACCTCGATGACGCGGGCCTTCGCGAGCAGGTCTACCGCGCGATGAACACGCGCGCGACGCTGGAGCCGTACGACAACCGCGCGCTCGTCGCCCGCATCTTGGAGCTGCGGCGCGAGAAAGCGAAGCTGCTCGGCTATCGCGACTTCGTCGACCTCGTGTTGCACGACCGGATGGCGCAGCAGGGCGAGAAGGCGCATTCGTTCGTCGTAGATCTCGAGTCGCGCACGCAAGCGGCGTTCGCGCGCGAGAACGCCGATCTCGAGAAGTTTGCCGGTCGCAAGCTGAACCCGTGGGATGTGCCGTACTACGCAGAGAAGCAGCGGCTCTCGCGTTACGCGTTCGACGAGGAAGAGCTGCGCCCGTATTTCGCGCTCGAGAGCGTGCTCAAGGGCTTGTTCGACATCGTCACGAAGCTGTACGGCATCGTGGTCGACGAGGTGCACGACTTGCCGGTCTGGCACTCGAGCGTGCGCGCGTTCCGTATTCGCGACAACGACGGTTCGTTGCTCGGCTACTTCTACGCGGACTTGTTCCCGCGTGAAGAGAAGCGTGACGGCGCGTGGATGAATGCGTTTCTCACGTGTGGGCCGACGCCGGAGGGTTACGAGCCGAACGTGGGTTTGATCTGCGGCAACATGACGCCGCCGAACGGCGATATGCCGGCGTTGCTCGGGCATCGCGAGGTCGAGACCGTGTTTCACGAGTTCGGCCACTTGATGCATCACATGTTGAGCCGCGTGAGCGTTCGCAGCTTGGCGGGCACGAACGTGGCGTGGGACTTCGTCGAGCTGCCGTCGCAGATCATGGAGAACTTCTGCTGGGAGCGCGAAGCGGTGGATCTGTTTGCGCGGCACCATCAGACCGGTGAGCGGATTCCGGACGTGCTCTGGGAAAAGATGCGGCGTGCGCGGACGTACCGTGGCGGCAACGACATGATGCGTCAGCTCGGGTTTGCGACGATGGATCTCGAGTTGCATCGCTCGTACGAGCCGTCGCGGGACGGTTCGCCGACTGACTTTGCGCGCAAGTTGATGTCGAAGTTTGCGCCGGCGCCGCTACCCGAGAACTACGCGATGGTGCTCGGCTTCGGTCACTTGTTTGCGCATCCGGTCGGCTATGCCGGCGGGTATTACAGTTACAAGTGGGCTGAGGTTCTCGACGCCGATGCGTTTTCGCGCTTCGCGCAAGAGGGCGTGTTTTCGCGAGACGTCGGTCGCGCGTTCCGCGATCGCATCCTCGCGCAGGGCGACAGCCGCGACCCGATGGAGTTGTTCAAAGACTTCATGGGTCGAGAGCCGGACTTGAACGCGTTGCTGGAGAGAAGCGGGATCCTCGAGTCAGCGGCGTAGTTGAGAGCGTGGACGTGCACGGCTACGAGGACGCGCACGCGCACGGCTACGAGGACGAGGACGCGCACGGCTACGAGGACGAGGACGGCTACGAGGACGAGGGCATGTTCGTGCTCGTAGCCGTCCTCGCTTCCCTCACTGCGGCTCTTCCGCCGGCATCTCGAGCGTCTGCCGGTCGTCGACTACCTGCTGGTCGAGCACCGGATTCTCATTCATGACGGCCTCGCCGATCGGGTGCTTCTGCCGCTTCGCGCACTGCACCTGCTTCGGCTTCTGCCCCGGCACCCGCCAGCTCGTATACGCCATGCTGGAGTACTTGCCGCTGCGGTGCCGAACCCCAGGCCGAAACAGCGGCGCCGGGTCGCAGTTCTTGCCGTCGTAGATCAGCTCGAAGTGCACGTGCGGCCCTTGGCTGCGGCCGGTGCTGCCGACCTCAGCCAACACGGATCCCTTCGAGACGCGCTGCCCTGCGGCGACGAAGTTCACGGAGTTGTGCGCGTACAGCGTGACCCAGCCGCCCGGGTGCACGACCATCACCATGTTCCCGAACCCTGACACTTGATTGCCCGAGTACCCGACGATGCCGTCCGCGGCTGCGCGCACGTTCCAGCCGATGTGGCCCGAGATATCCATCGCCTTGTGATAGCCGCCTTGCCCGGACCCGAACCCGCGCACGAACGAGCCCTGGGCGAGCGGCCAGCGCAACGTGCCGGGCAGCGTCTTGCCGCCACCAGCTGCCGCGATCCAACGCGATTCGACCTGGCCATGCAGCAAGCGGCCGGCGGCCTTCAGGCTGCCGAGGCCGAGACCGCGCGCGACTGGGCCGGCCGCGCGCTCGCGCACCGTCGTGTCGCGCTGCACGTGGCCTTTGCCGTCTTGGTGCACGCCGGGCAGAAACAGCGTCTGCCCGTCGTGGAGGTTCTGCACCTGCTCGGCGGTGAGGCTGTTGGCGCTCATGATCTCGCCCACGCTCACGTGATAACTGCGCGCCATGTCCCAGACTGTTTCGCCACTCGTGAGCGTGTGCGAGAAGCCGCTTCGCTTCGCGGCCGGTTGCTCGGTGCTCTTGATCTGACTCGCTTTGAGCCCAGGAATGATGATGGCTTGGCCCGGACGCAGCCGGCCGTAGACGTCTTCGTTGAAGCCATTTCGCGCCAGCAAGGTTTCGATCGGCACCTCGTACATCCGCGCGAGCGTCCACAGGCTCTCGCCCGGAGCGAGCACGTGATAGGCGCCGTCCGACGGCTGAGGCAGCGACTTGACGTCTTTGGTATCTTGAAGGCGAGCTTCTTCTTGTTTCCCGTTCCGCTCGACCTTGAGCTGGACACCTTTTCGCAGCCGCTTCACGTCCGCGGGGCTGAAGCCGTTCGCGTCCATCAGCTGTTTGAGTGAGACCCCGTAGACGCGCGCGATGTCCCAGAGCGTCTGTCCGTCATCGATCGTGTGAAAAATGGTCGCCTGCCGCATCGGGGCAGGCTGCTCGGGCGGACCCATCGACTTGAGCGGCACCGCGTCGACGTGAATCGCCTTGAGCGCGCGCACCTCGGCCGACCGCGGGATCGCGGAACTTGCCGAGTCGTGGCACCCGAGAGTGCTTGAAAAGACGACTGCCGCGAGTGGGATGCTTAACTTTGGGATTCGCATTCGGGACTGCGCGCGGCCCGACCTCGGCCAAAAGCGCGCCTGACTAGCATACCGTCATTGCAAGGCTCAGATGAACCCGCGTCCTGCGCTTTGCTGCGGGGCGTGTAACATGTTACCCCGCACCGCTTCAGCCGCGAGACAGGCGAGCGATCATGGAAGAGCGAGAGCGTTACAACCCCCACGAGATCGAACCCAAGTGGCAGAAGCGCTGGGCTGAGACCTCTGCGTTCGCCGTCGGAGCCGGGGCGGGCGAGAAGTACTACTTGCTGGAGATGTTTCCGTACCCGTCGGGCCGGATCCACATGGGGCACGTTCGCAACTACGCGATCGGCGACGTGCTCGCGCGGCATTTGCGGATGCGCGGCAAACGCGTGCTGCATCCGATCGGCTGGGATGCGTTCGGAATGCCTGCGGAAAATGCGGCGATCGAGCGCGGCCGGCACCCGCGCGACTGGACGTACGAGAACATCGCACAGATGCGCGAGCAGCTGAAGAAGCTCGGCTTGTCCTACGACTGGAGCCGCGAGATCGCGACGTGTGAGCCCAGCTACTACAAGCATGAGCAAGATGTCTTCATCGAGATGCTCGAGAAGGGTCTCGCGTATCGCAAACATGCGCTCGCGAACTGGTGCGAACACTGCGCGACGGTGCTCGCGAACGAGCAGGTCGAGGACGGCCGGTGCTGGCGCTGCGGAAACGTAGTCGTACAGAAGGCGATGGCGCAGTGGTTTTTGGGCGTCACGAAGTACGCCGACGAGTTGCTCGTGGGGCTCGACTCGCTCAGCGGTAAGTGGCCCGAAGACGTGCTCCAGATGCAGCGCAACTGGATCGGCAAGAGTCACGGCGCCGAAGTGAAGTTCGATCTCGAGATTCCGGTCGCAGGTGAGACCGAGATCTCCGTGTTCACGACGCGGCCGGACACGCTCTACGGCGTGACGTTCTTGTCGATCGCAGCGGAGCATCCGCTCGCGACGCGGCTCGCCCACGCCACGACGCACGAACACGAGGTGCACACGTTCGTCGAGCAGATTCAGGCCGAGCACAAAGCGAAGAAGGGTGCGGAGCTCGCGGAGAAGCGCGGCATCTTCACCGGGCGTTACGCGATCCATCCGCTCACGCTCGCGCGCGTTCCGATCTGGATCGCGAACTTCGTGCTGATGGATTACGGTACCGGCGCGGTGATGGCCGTGCCGGCGCACGATCAACGCGACTTCGAGTTTGCCCGCAGCTACGAGCTGCCGATCAAGGTCGTGATCCAGCCTGAAGGCGATGTGCTCGACCCCGCGGCGATGCGCGAAGCGCACGTCGAAGGCGGCAAGCTGGCCCACAGCGGGCCGTTCGACGATTTGCCGAACGAAGAGGGCAAGCGGAAGATCACGGAAAAGCTCGCGGAAAGCGGGAAGGGTCGCGCGACGATCAGCTATCGGTTGCGCGATTGGCTCGTCTCGCGGCAGCGTTATTGGGGCGCGCCGATTCCGGTCGTGCACTGCGAGCGCGACGGCATCGTACCGGTGCCGAAGTCGCAGTTGCCGGTGGAGCTTCCTCTCGATGTCGAGCTCACCGGTGTCGGTGGCTCACCGCTCGCAAGAGTACCGAGCTTCGTAAACGTGAAGTGCCCGAAGTGCGATGGGCCGGCGTTGCGGGAGACGGACACGTTCGACACGTTCGTCGAGTCGAGTTGGTACTTCGAGCGCTACGCGTCGGCGCATTACGACAAGGCGCCGGTCGCACAGGACGAAGCGCGCGCGTGGTTGCCGGTCGACTTCTACATCGGTGGCAAAGAGCACGCAGTGATGCACTTGCTCTACGCGCGGTTCTGGCATCGCGTGTTGATCGACCTCGGCTACTTGCCGAAAGAGACTCCGCGCGAGCCGTTCAGCGCGTTGCTCAGCCAGGGCATGGTTTGCAAAGAGTTCTACTACACGACGGCTCCGGACAATCCGGCGCATCGTCTCTACGCGTATCCCGAAGAGACGCAGGTGCGCGACGACGGCGTGCGCGTGCTCAAGAGTACGGGTGAGGCCGTCGTCGTCGGCAACGTCGTGAAGATGTCCAAGACGAAGCGCAACATCGTCGATCCCGATGACATCATCGCGCAATACGGCGCCGACACCGCGCGCTTGTTCATGTTGTTTGCGGCGCCGCCCGAAGGCCAAGTCGATTGGACGACGGCGGGTGTCGAAGGTGCACATCGTTTCTTGTCGCGCGCCTGGCGCTTGGTGAACGAGCGTGTGGCCCAGGTGACCGGCATCGGGCGCTACGAGCGCGGGGACCTCAGCGATGCGGCGAAGGAAGTCCGGCGCGTCACGCATCGGACGATCACGCGCATCACTCACGATTTGTCCGAGCGCTACCAACCTAACACTTCGGTTGCGGCGTTGATGGAGCACGTGAACGCGCTCACTGCGTTCAAGGCGGAGACCGAGCTCGATCGCAAAGTGTTGCGTGAGGGGCTCGAGGTGTTCTCGGCGTTGCTCTCGCCATTTGCTCCGCATCTCGCGGACGAGCTCTACGAGCAACTCGGCGGGCAGGGCACGTTGCTCGCGCAGGCCTGGCCGGTCGCGGACGAAGCGGCGTTGCACGAGGCGATGGTGGAAGTGCCGGTGCAGATCAACGGCAAGGTGCGAGCGCGAGTGTCGGTGCCGAAAGATGCCAGCGAAGAGTCGGTGATCGCGGCGGCGCGTGCGCACGAGCGTGTGCAGGCCGAGCTCGCGGGCAAAACCTTGAAGAAGGTGATCTACGTACCGGGCAAGATCGTGACGTTGGTGGTCGGCTAGTCACGGCGCAAGTCAGCGCGGCCGCTGGCAGCGCAACAGGTATTGGGGCTCGCCGCGCTTGGGCCGAAAGCCTGGCACTCGGCATTCGCACCAGGTCGGCGCGGGTGAAAATACGAAGCATTCGTCGGGAGTGGTCGCGCAGTCAGGCCGAATCTCGAGCGTGCCCGCCCTCCAGGTCGCGACCGCGCCCAGGTATTGAGAATCCACGCCGAGGTATGTTCCGATCCACGCCTCGAGCGAGAAGGTGTGCAGCGTGCCGTTTTCGAGCCGCGCGACCAGGCCATTCGGAATGTCGCTCATGGCGTCATTCAGCGTGACCCACAACACGTGGAATGGCTTCTGGGAATCGAAGGCGTCGCGTGCGCATGCCACGGCTTGGATCTTCTCTTCGTCCGAGGCGAGATACGAGAGGTCTCCGCAGCTGATGGCGTCTTCGCTCGTCTGCAGCTGGGCGAGCAGATCCTGCTTCTCGCAATCGGGTGGCAGCTCGGTGAAGCCGTTTTCCTCGGAAGGCGGGACTTCTTCCAAGTCAGGGCCTTGCCGCGCTGCGTCGGGGCAGTCGGCGTCACCGCGACCGCGGCAATCTTTGGCGCCGCCGTCAGCGGCGCGCGATGGCGAGGAGTCTTCAGCGTCCTCCCCGCAGCCGACGACGCCCGCAAAGCTCAGCGCGCTCGCGATCAGCCAAACAACCGACCCGCGGCGCAGCACGGTTTCGCGCAAGCACGGACGTCTATCGCCGACAGTGTTGGGGCTACGAACTCGCTTCATGGCGCTTCGCAGCTTACTTCCACGGAATTTTTGCTTCAGCAAGTCTCCATGCCTGCCGCTACGAAAAGTGCCGTAACCATTGCAGCTGAGAGCAGCACTACCCAGTGAGCTGACTCGATCCGGCACAAGACACAAAAGAAAGGGCGCAGCTCCGGGGGGTGGAGCTGCGCCCGCGTTATCAGGTGAAGCTATCTATCGGTTCGAGATCAGCACTCGCCAGCGTGGAGCACCGAGACGCTCTTGTTGTGAGCGGCACACGCGTTGCCGTAGGTCATGTCGTCGCAACCGCAAACCGGCGTGTAGTCGGCCGTGCAGACATCAGGAATCGTCTTGCACGTACCGGTCTGATCCGCCGCTCCGCACTGCGCGCCCTCGGGAAAGTCGCAGTACTGACCGCCCGGACACGCCGCACCGATCAAACCACCGCAGGTCTGGCCCTCGTTGCTGCTCGTCGCGCAAGCGCCGTCCTTTTGGATCGACACCCCAGCCGCCGCAGCCGTGCACGGGTTGCCGTAGGTCTTGTCGTCGCAACCGCAAACCTCATGCAGCTCTTTCGTGCATGCAGTCGGCTTGGTCGCGCACTGTCCGAACTGATCGCCCGAGCCGCACTGTGTCGCGATCGGGAAGTTGCAGTACTGCTCGCCGTCGCACTGCAGACCCGCGATGCCGCCGCAGTTCGCACCGCCACCGTCTTCGCAAGTGCCGGTGTGCGCCGCAGCCGTGCCGGCGAGGTTCGCTTCACAGTCGTTGCCATAGGTCTTGCCGTCGCAACCGCAGACCGGTTGATAGATCGCGTCGCAGGCTTCCGGCTTCGCCGCGCACTTGCCCGGTGCGTCGGCTGCCCCACACTGCGCCTCGAGCGGGAACGCGCAGTACTCGTTCGCAGCACATTCGGCGGCACCGCGAGTTCCGCAGACCGCACCGCTACCCGCGCTGTCGCACTCGCCCTTGCTCACGACGCTGACGCCGCTGCTAGCTGCACCGCACGCGTTGCCGTAGGTCGTGCCGTCGCAACCGCAAACCGGCGCGTATTCGAGCGTGCACGCTTGCGGCTTGTCCTCGCAGATACCGGTCGCATCGGCGGCGCCGCAGATCGCGTCCGGTGGGTAGTTGCAGTACTGACCGTCGGGGCAGGGCTTGCCGATCAAGCCGCCGCAGCTCTGGCCGCCGCCGCTCGGCTTGCACTCGCCG
>DASRXR010000578.1:0-38566 GCA_035687405.1 Polyangiales bacterium | reverse complement strand
CCCGACGGCCCAGCTCTATTCCGGCTGCTTTGGGCAGATCACCACCGTGCGCAGGGTCGTGTAATTTCAGCCAGTTACGCCCCACAAAAAAACTTCGTCGGATCTGTCGAACCGGCGTGCGCTCATTCGTCGCCAGGGTGAAGGCTGGTACGGAGCCCGCCGCGAACAAGGAGACACGACGATGCGTTTCATGGTGATGATCAAGGCCAACGAGAAGTCGGAAGCGGGCAAGATGCCGAGCGCGGAGCTGATCGCCGCGATGGGTCGCTTCAACGAAGAGATGGTCAAGGCCGGCGTGATGCTCGCGGGCGAAGGCCTGCAGGCGAGCTCGAAGGGAGCGCGCGTGCGCTTCAAGAAGGACGGCGCGCGTCAGGTATTCGACGGCCCGTTCGCCGAGACCAAAGAGCTCGTGGCGGGCTTCTGGTTGATCCAGACCAAGTCACGAGAAGAAGCGATCGAGTGGGTCAAGCGTTGTCCGTGTGAGTCCGGTGACGAAGGCGAGATCGAGATCCGCCAAGTGTTCGAGGCCGCCGACTTCCCGAGCGACGTGTTGACGCCGGATGAGCGTGCGCGCGAAGACCGGTTGCGCACCGAGCTCGAGAAGCGAGCGTCGAACAAGTGAGGTGTCACCGCGTGTGAGCGGTTCGCAAGCAATCGTGGCCGCCCGTCGCGCAACATGCGCGAGGTTTGGTGGGCGCGATTGCTTGCGCTGCCGCTGACGGCGGCGCTGGCGTTTCGCGAAGAGTTGCTGGGTTGATGCAGCTCACCGCGGCGGACATCGCCGACCGCACTAGTGACGCTCGACGCGTTGCTTGCAGGCTTTCCGTTCGCTGTGCGGTCTGACGGCCAGCGCATTGCTCGGATCAGACAGTCAAGTGCCGGATGGCAACGTCGGCGGCGCGTTAGTCGAGCGGCGCAGCCATTCGAATACGCGAGCCCGGTCTCGCTTGGCGCCAGCGAGATTTCGTGCTTCGACAAGCTTGTGCTAACACCCGACGCCGGGTTTCATTGCGAGCAACGGAGTAGGTTGTGGAGCGCAGCGATTGCAATATCGACCTCGAGAATCGAGCGGTGGCTCGGCCCATCGTCGCTCGTCCGGCACGACTCTCCTGGGAACGTGGCGCAGTGCGGTCGAACCGTTGGCGCAACGTGTGTTCGTCTGCGGCCGCTGCAGCATTCGGATTGATGCTCTGGTTCGGGGGCGGGTCGCTCGAGCTGACGGCGCGGCCGGACAATGAGGTCACTTCGCAGCCAACGGCGGCACGGCCAGCGCTGGCTTCTCGCGCGCCCGTTCTAACCGGCCTATTCAGTGAATCGCTGGACAAGCCAGCTTCGGACACGCCTCCAGAGACACGCGCCGAGCGGGCGGAGCGCCGCAAGGCACGTAAGGAGGCCGCGCGAGCCAAGCGAGAAGCGGCGGCGCAAGCACGCCACGACGCTGCCGAGGAGAAGCGAGAAGCTCGCCGCGAGCGGTACGCCGCGAAGAAGCAGGCTCGGCTCGAGGCCGCGGAGGCACGCCACGATTCTTCGCAGGAGAAGCGCGACGCCGCCCGCGAGCGGTACGCCGCGAAGAAGCAGGCCCGGATCGAGGCCGCGGAGGCACGCCGCGACGCTTCACAGGAGAAGCGCGACGCCGCCCGCGAGCGGTACGCCGCGAAAAAGCAGGCCCGGCTCGAGGCCGCGGAGGCACGCAAAGAAGCTGCGCGAGAAAAGCGCGAGCTGGCGCGGGCCGGTCGTGAACCCGTTGGGTCGGCAGACGCGATACCCGAGTCCACGTCGTTTGGCTCGAGCGGCCTCGGCATGGCGAGCGGCGCGGCATCCGGTGCCGGTGGCGCGGGCATCCTGCGGATCAACAGCCTGCCATGGTCCCAAGTATTCATCGATGGTCGCATGGTCGGCTACACGCCGCAGCGCGGCATCAGCCTGCCACCGGGCGACCACGACGTGCGCCTGGTCAACCCTTCATTCCACATGAGGAAGACGTTGCAGGTGCGAATCGCGCAGGGTCAGCAAGTCACGCGCAGCGAGATCCTCGAAGAGTGAGGTCGCCCTGAGCGCGCCGCGCTCGGGGTTCTACGTGCGACGGCGGAACGCCCACACCAGCCCGGCACACGCCAGAAACCACAGCTCCACTGGCGCGCAGCGCTCGCTCCGTTGCGCCGGAGTCACAGCGCAACTCTCACTGCGTGGCGCGGACAGCGGCGCGAGCACTGGCTCGCCAGCATCTGCTGGCTTGCCGGCATCCTCCTGCGCACCCGCGAGAGCTCCCGCGTCCGCAGGCACTGCAGCTGGTGGCTGCGGCAGACCCGCATCCATCGTCAGGTCGCGCATCAGCACGTCGCGTTGCCATTCGATCCAGGCGGCTTGGCAACGCCAGTCCGCCCTGACCTCGGGTGCACAGGTCACGAGGTTGTCGACGTCCGCGAACGCGACCTCGGGCTTCAGCGCATAGGTTGTCGAGTCCAGCAAATTCAAAGCTGGGGCCGTCGGCAGGTCGGGCGTTGCGGCCCATACGGACGTTCCGGCACTGGCCAGACAGGAGACAGAGCTGGTAGCTGCTACGTTGGTGAAGCTGTCTCCGGAATCGGTGGACCGATAAACACCGCGGCCTTCATCGCCGACCCAGACCTCGCCGTTGGAGGTGATCGTCAAGCCGCCGAAGTAGTTCACGCGCAGCACTGAGGTCCAACTCGACTCTGCGCCGTCTGAGCGCAGGATGTCGAAGCCACGATTGCTTTTGCTATCGAGCGCGCGCGCCACCGCCCACAGTCGTAAGGGCTCGGCCTGCAACGCGAGCAAGGTCAGCGCGCGCGCTTGCTCGTAGGCAACAAACGATGCGCCAGAGTCATTGGACACGAGCAGCCTGGACCCTGCCGCACCCGCGATGGCTCGGCTGACATACAGTTTCTCCGAATCACTGGGATCGACCAGCAGTCCCGTCACCTGATCCGACTGCTCCACTGATCCGCGGTGCTCCCAATGCGCGCCGCGATCGGAGCTTCGCCAGACGCCGTCGCCGACACCGGCAGCGATCGCATACGCGACTTGTGAGGATGGCTGAATCGCAAGAGCGAACACGGGTGCCGTGCCCAGAATCACATCTCGTTCGGTGCCAGGGCAGCCGTCAGCGGCGAGGACGCGCAAGCCGCCGGCGCTCCCGAGCAGCAGTGTTCCATCGCTGAAATACTGCATGAGCGGTGGGCTGTCGGACGACGGGATCCCGTTCAGTGCATCACACGCGTAGGCGAAGTGCTGCGCCGTCGCTGGACGCAGTAAGAGACCGAAGCCAGGCAGCGCGAGCGCGACAGCGTCGCCATTCGGGCTGACTGCAACGGCGCGCGGCAGTGGCGCATGCGCGCTCGCCCGAGTCGCAGTTAGACTCAGGGCGAGCGCGAGCAATGCGTATGGAAACTGGCAGTACGCGCGAACCATGAACGCTTAGAACTTGGTCGTCGTCCCAGCGCCGGCGACGACCGCGCTCGCTGGGCTGGCGTCCGCGATGCCGATGTTGAAGCAGCTGGGATCGAGTGACACTTCACCACTCGAGTAGAAGTTGTTCTTGAGCCCGGGCGCGTTGTCCTCAGTCGCGCCCAAACAGATGCCGAAGTCGGCGCTGTTGTTCATGAACACGCTGTTTTCGACGATCGGTTTCGTGGTGTAAGCCATGAAGCCATACGAGAAGTTCTCGATCAGCGCATTGGTGATGCGAGCCGAGGTGTTCGTACCGCCGAAGGTGTGAAATGCGCAGTGCGCATCATGCAGATAGACATGGTCGAACGTCGGTGACGACATGCCGCCGATGCGCACCAAATCGGTGAGCGACGAGGCGCCGTCGAAGCGGCAATCCGTGATGGTCGGCGAGGCATCGATGATCGTGAGCGCACCGTTTGGGTCGTCCACCGAGACTTCACTCGCGAGCGAGACGGAGTCTGGAACGGTCGCGACGAAGCGTGTGCGCGTGAAGCTCCCGTTCGATTGGATGACCGCCGCCTTGAAGCTCGTGTCGATGACCGTCGAATCGACTGTAAAATCAGACCCGGGCATGGCGAAGATGCCGTAGTTTGCACCCGAGATCTGTGCGTGTTCGAGCGTCAGCTTGCCGCCTTTCTCGATCACGATTCCGTGCCACGACTTCGGAGTGCCTCCGCCGCCGAACGCTGCAGGGCTTTCTTGAGTCCCGCGAACCACCAACTCGCCGAACACTTGCACTTTCACATCTGCGCCGGTCACTTTGAACTTCGTGCCTGGCCCGACGCGTGCGGTCTTGCCCGCGGGGATCACGAGGTCGGTGCTGACAGCCACTTCCCCTGCCGGATAGTCGAAGCCTGCCGCCGGTTCCTGATTGCCCGGAGGGGGCATGGTGACTGGTACATCATTTTTTGGAGGGAATGATCCAGGCTGCCCCGCTTGGCTCGGCCCCGCCGAGGAACCCGCTGTGACTGGAGGCTGACTCGCCGTCATGCCGCTCCCCGCTGCACCCGGGCCTGTGGAACCAGTCGCACCCGCTGCACCCGTTAGGGGAGCGCTGGGGGTGCCGGCCGTAGGGACCGCGGGGGCCGTGGCACCCGCGGGGCTCGCGCCGACTGCAGCCGATGGCTGCAGCGACGGTTCCGCGGCGTTGGAGCACCCGCTCGCAACCGCGACAGCCCAGAGCATGCCGTACCAAAACTTCGTTGCCATCGATCTCTCCGCTCCGCCGAGTGTCGCGAATCAGCTGATTGCGTCTCGGTCTCGGGCAGGTACGAGTGGGCAGGGCGAATCGATCCCGATGGTTCGAGCCGGCCGCAAAATAAAACTGCGAGGCGGTCAGGCGTACCCGGGGCCGCCAACTCGTGTCTGGTTCTGTCTCTCGAACCTTACGACGGCTCCTGAGCTCGAACGCTGCCGTGATTCTCGGGTGCGACGCGGAAGATCAGGCTGCAGCACGTGACTGCGCCTTCGGCCTTGGCGAGCTCCGACAGGTTGACGCTGTGCACGGTAACCCCGCGCGCGCGCATGTTTTCTGCGGTGCGGGGAAACGCGGCGTCCGCGATCACGGCGTCGTCGAGCCGCAGGATATTTGCTGCGTGAGGCTCGGACGGATCGATCTCGATCGTGTCCACTCCGGCGAACGCGGCAGAGTCGCACCAGGCGGGATTGATCAGCAGGAGTGTGTCGCTGACCGCGGTGACGGCGCTCTTGAGGTGCAGGCAGCCGTGAACTTCGATCGTCTCGACCGCGTACGCGAACGGCGCGAGCAGCCGACCCAGCTGTGCGGCGCCTTCAGAGTTGCTCCGGCTCGATAGCCCGACGTAGACGGTCCGCCCGACTTGAAGCACGTCTCCGCCATCGAGCGTTCCAGGCGCGGTGATCTCCGCGATCGGGCGCCAGGGCTGCAGCGCGTCGCGAACCGCGGCGATCTCGAGCCGCCGCGTTGCCGCGCCGGGGCGCGTGATCACGGCCAGTTCGTCGACGACGACCGCAGTGTCCTCGACGAACACCGCATCGGGCAGCTCCAGCTCTGCGCGCAGCCGAGTGACAGTCAGTCCGAGAGATTCCAGCAATGCCACGTACGCTTCGTGCTGCGAGACCGCGCGTTGATAGTCGATCGGTTCGCGCGCGAGGTGAGTCAGCTCGCAGCGACTGATCGCAGGGCTCAGCTCGCGCGTGATCGCTCGCAGGCTTCGCCGTATCGTGGGCTCTGGCAGCACGGATCCGAGGATGCCACGACTCCGCGCGCGAGATCGATCGACTCGGGGAAGTAGCAACCGGTTTGTCTGGTCAGATCCTCACGCACAGCGCGGTGCGCGTAGCCAGGCTTCGCGACTTCAACAAGTCTCGGGAGGCCGCGTTCTGCAGGGTGTCGGACGCGATGGAAATCGCGCGTCCGGTGCCAGGAGGAACCCGACGTGACATACCAACTCATCCAACGAGGGCGCGTCGAGCGCAAACGCAGAGGACTGCGCAGAAACAGCCTCGGCACGGCACTCATCGTGCGAGTACTTTACGTGTGCGCCGCGCTGCTACTTTCCATGAGCCAGGTGCTGGCGGAGCGCGCGGCGTCGCAGAGGAGCGAGCATGAGGTCGGCGCAACGGCGCAGGAGCCGAGTGCGCCCGCAGCTAACGGCGCCGCTGCAAACGCGCTGAGTCCTCAGGAAGTCGCGGCGACAGCTGCGCGCGCGACTTCGGCGACACGACTCGTAGAACAGGGGCGCGCGCAGCGCCTGCACGCAGCACTTCAGCTCACCGCGGAGGCGACCGCGCGCACGAAGCTCTGGAGCGGCGTGACTGGCAGCGCACTCGGTGGGGTCGCGGCGGCGGCAGGCGTTCTCGTCGCAGTGCAGGACAACTCGACCTGGGGACGAGGTGCCGGGCGTGCCGCTCTGAGCAGCGCGCTGCTGTCGCTCGGTGCTAGCGTGATCGCGACGTCGATCTATCGCTGGTCGAGCGACTCGCCCGCGGAGAAGCGTCTGCGCCGCTGGGACGAGCGGCAACGCACTGACAGTCTCGACGCGGTCGAGCTCACTCGATTCGAAGCCGAGCTCGAGGCCGAAGCCGAGGTCTCCGAATCTCTGCGACTTGGCACGGTTGCGACTTCACTCGCGGGGATCGCCGGTTCGGCAGCACTACTGACTTTGTCCGCGACTGGAGCGATCGAGGGGCAGGGTGCTCGGAGCGCCGCTTACACGATCGGTGCGATCGGAGCCGCCGTCGGTGCGGCCCAGACGTTGTTGACACTTTTGGTTGCGTCGCCAGCCGAGCGCGGCTGGCGCGAGTACACCGAACACGTCGCGAGCGGCACCGTCGATCTCGGCTTCAACCACTATGAACGCGCGCGTTAGTGCCACACGTGCAGCGAACATTCGGTGGTTAACTCGTCGGAGTGATGCCCTCCGCGCTCCGTGGGAGCATCGAGCTCGAAACCTCGAGCGCGAGATTTCTAACACTGGCGTTCAACGGAGCTGCGGGCCCTGCGTTACGCCAGGTGTGAGCCCGCGCCGCTTCCCGACTCTGAAATTCGTCGTGCCTATGCCTGCGGCCGGCCAGCAAGATGTCCCCGGTGATGACGCACTGATGACACTGGCCGCGGCGGGCCATCAGCACGCATACGTGCGCCTGGTAGAGCGGTATGAGCTCCGTATTCGCGGCTTCTGTCGAATGCTCACGCGGGACGAAACGCTCGCGTACGACCTGGCCCAAGAGGTGTTTCTGAAAATTTGGAAACGCCGGGAGCAGTACCGACCCGAGGGCCGCTTCAAGGAATATCTCTTCACAGTTGCACGCAACGAGTGTCGCAGTATGCAACGCAAGCGCGCCGTGCTCGATTTCTTCGGCCTCTCGCCAAACCTCGAGCAACTCGCGAGCGCTCAGGCCGCAGCGCTCGTCGAACCGGCTGACGACGATCAGGAACGCTTACAGCTCCTCGGCGCCGCGCTGACACGTCTTCCGGAGAAGTTTCGAGTGCCGCTGACGCTGCGTTTTGTGGAGGGTCTCGACTATGCGGAGATCGCGCGAGTGATCGATCGCACCGAGTCCACTGCACGCTCGCGCATTTTCTACGGGCTGAAGCAACTAGCCGCACTGATTCCAGCCGAGGTGATGTCATGAACTGCCCATCGTCCGAGACCCTCGCCGCATGGGTAGTTGGCGAAGTCACGTCGGAAGTCGATCCGCAGTTGCGCGAGCACACACGCGGGTGTGCCCGCTGCGCGGCTGAAACGGAGCGGCTTCGCACGGTGACGCAGGCACTTCCACAGCTCCAGCTGGCTGGCCCGGCGCCGAGCTTCACACGGGAGTTGGTGGCGAAGCTCGACGAGCGCCGCCATCAGCCGCACCCCGGCCGTCGAACGCTAGTGGCTGTGACCGGCTTGGCTGCGATCTGCCTGGTGAGCTTCGGCGTAATTCGGTTCGAGGACATGCGTGCCGACGACCAGGGAACTTTCATGGCGCGAGGTGGTGCCGCGCGACGAGCGTCGCGCGTGGGTTTCGAGATCTATGCGCACGTGCCGGGCCGGCAACCGTTTCGCATTCACGACAAACAATCGGTGCGAACTGATACCGGCTATTCATTCTTGGTGACGAATCGCAGCCAACAGCAGCAGTTCGCAATGCTGTTTGCCGTCGATGCGCGCAGCGATGTGCACTGGTTCTATCCGGCGTTTCTGGACTCCGCGACTGATCCGCAGTCGATCGTCGTAGACGCGCAACCGCAGGTGCAAGCGCTTCCGGATGGAATCACGCCGGAGGATCCCGCGCCAGGATGGATGCGATTTGTGGGGGTGTTTTCCAAGGCTCCGCTGCGCGTGTCCGAAGTCGAAGGTTTGCTTCGAAGCGGCGGTCTGGACGCGCTGGCTCGCGCGCATGCCGACGCGGAAATTCAATCGCTTCAGGCCGAGCTGCGCTCCGAGGATCTCGCGCCATGATTCGTTGTGCCGTCCTGTTGATGGTTCTCGCCAGTGCGGCACGAGCGAACGCGCAACCCGCAGGCTACGCGCTCATCGTCACCAACAACCGGAGTCAGAGCACAGCGCGGCCGGATCTGCACTATGCCGATGACGATGGCGTTCAATACGCCGAGCTGTTTCGCGACTTGCTCGGCCCGGAGCGAGTGACCTTGCTGACGCAGCTCGACGCCGAGACTGCAGCGTTGTCTCCGAAGGTCCAGGCTGAGGCGCCGACGCACGCAAACCTCGACGCCGCGGTCACACGGTTGGCCGAGCAGCTTCGTAAGCTGCATGCAGCGGGAGAGCAATCGGTCGTGTATCTCGTGTTCGCGGGCCACGGCGACCTCGACCGCGGGCAGGGCTACTTGGATCTGGCGGATGGGCGCCTCACCGCGCAAGAGCTCGAGGAGTTCGTGATTGCGCGTCTGCCGGCCGACCGCATCCATCTCGTCATGGACAGCTGCAACTCGTATTTCTTGCTCAGCCCGCGAAAGCCGGGTGGGAAGCGCTGGCAAAGTCGCACGGATGTTCCGCGCGATCTGCTCGCGAAGTATCCGCGGCTTGGCGCCATTCTGTCGACGAGCGCCGAAGCTGTCACGTATGAATGGAGTGAGATTCAGTCGGGCGTCTTTAGTTACGAGGTTCGCGCGGGTTTGCGTGGTGCTGCGGACGTAAACGGCGATGGGCGGATCACCTACGCGGAGCTCGCAGCGTTCATTCGTGTCGCGAATCGACCGGTCGTCAACGACCTGTACCGGCCGAAGGTGTTCTCGCGAGGCCCGGCTGCGGATCAAAACGGCTCCGACGCTTTGCTCGCGCAGCTGCCAGCGGCAGGTGGCCGGCGGCTCTTGCTCGGTGCGGAACGTGACCAGCGGCTCACGCTCAGAGATCACCAAGGCGTACGACTCATGGATATTCATCGCGAGGCGGGCACGCCGTTCTCGCTCACGCTGCCGTCCGGCGTTCCACTCAGTGCGCAGGAGCAGATCCAAGGGGCGGAGCGTCCGGAGTGGGTCGATCGTGACATTCCCGAAGGCGAGCATGCGTTGTCCGAGCTGACGCCGCGGGCAACGGAACAGGCCGGTCGCGGCGAATCGCCGTTGTTCAACATGTTATTTGCCGATGCGTTTGGGAGGCGTTCGTTCGCGGAGGCACAAACAGAAGCGTCGAACCCCGATGAGCCTCCGTCCGGAGTGACGCTGCGTGACGTCGATCGGTTGCGCCTGCATTTGTCGCTTGCGGTGAGTACAGGCCACGAGATCCGGATCGCGACGGGGTTGACTTGGATCGTGTTCGTCGCGGTGCCAATGGCTGCGTTGACGTATTCGATCGCGCGTTACGCGAATAAATCTGACGATTGGGAGACGCGCACTGGTCTTGCAACGGGTGTGGGTATGAGTGTCGTTGGCCTAGTTTTTGGCACTTCGTATCTTGCTGCGAGTGGTGCGGAAGATGACCTCTTCGAGTCCTTCTCCAGGCAGGACTTCTCGACCGAGAGCGCGCGGTCGCGCAACATCCCTCGCTACGAACGCGAGCTGAAGCTGCGAGCGGAGCAGAGCCAGAGCGTCCGATCCGTGGTCGGGTGGTGCCTCACCGGAGTTGCGGCTCTGATAATTGCGAGCGGGTCTTATCTAACGATTCAGGACGCGGTGCGAGGCGATCCGGTGCGCCTGCAAGGACCGTTGAATCTAACGATGGGTGTCGGTGAAGCGGTCTTCGGTTTGTTCTTGTTGTCGACAGACAGTCGACTCATGGACAACTGGCGGACGTATTCACACGATCCGTCGGTCCAGCAGCGAAGCGAAGAGTAGGAGGGTGCATCTCCTCAATGAAAAGGGACGGCGTGTGCCAAAGCTCGGCAGCTTGGGATCGAGCTCTGCGCCGTTCGGAAGCTCTTCGAGCTCGATCTGATCGCGTGGTGCGGAGGCTGCGTCAGGGCCGTCTGTCTCGCCCGCGTCAGGTTCGCGCGCAGCAGGTTCGCGCGCATCGCTGCAGCCCTGCGCTGCGACGAGCAACACGAAGAGCACATACCTCTGCTGAGCTCCAGCTCGGGTTCCGATGCGTAGTGCCATCAGCCCTCATTGAATCTAGGCATCGACTACGGCAATGCCGCTCGCACGGCCGCGCAAGCTGCCCCGTTCGCGATCTTCAGCAGCGTGTACGTGCTGCTGCCGACCGCATAGTTCACACAGTTCGTATCTAGGAAGCCTGCCTGCGAGCCGTTGCAGTTCGAGCCACTCTCGAGCTCACAGCCGAAGATGCGTGTATCGATGTGCGTGACGGTTGCAGGCCCTGACGCCTGCGTGCAGCTGCTCAGCGTGCCTTGCAACGAGAACACGAGACGCGACGCGACGTACGGATACACCGCACGAGTAGCGAAGAGCGATGCGCTGACGCGGGGATGCGAGTAACCACCGCCGCCCAAATAAGTCACTCTGACTCCCGGATCGCCGTCGGCATCCATGTCGACTTGCGTGAGACCCGACGCCGCGTTAGGCCAGGTCGCCGTCGTCGGGTTCGACAGCGTCGTGCCCATCAAGAACGCGGTCAATGGTTGGCTGACACTCGCACCGGGCGATGTATTGCCGAGCGTGAGGGTGGCAGAGCTCGCGGGCAGATACGGGGGCGCGTGGTCGAACAGGCTCGTCATCAACGAGAAGCCGTAGGTCTCGCTGACCATCGTCGCGGAGAAGTCCGGCACCTTGCGCCCGCACTCGATCAGAGACTCGGTGACAGTGTTGCCGCTCTGTGTCGCAGTCATACGCAACCAGAAGACGTGATTGCCCGTGCCGCCGCTGATGTACGTGTCGTTGGGCCAGGTCGTCGCCGACGTGATCTTGAGCGCCCACGTACCCGTGAGGTTGCAGGCTGCACCGCAGATGCCTGCGTTGCAGATCGGGGTGCCGCCGGTCACGGCCGGGCAGACGTTGCCGCACGTGCCACAGTTCGTCGTGCTGTTCAGCTGAGTCTCACAAGCGTTCGGCCGACTGGCGTCGCAGTCGCCCCAGCCCGTGCTGCAGCTGGGCACACACGCGGACGCGTTGCAGCTAGTCGCGCCGTGCGCGTTCGTGCACGCCGTGCCGCACGCGCCACAGTTGTTGAGGTTCGTGCGAAGATTGACTTCGCAGCCGTTGGCGGCGGCGTTGTCACAGTTCGCGTAGTTGGTGGTGCAACTCTGGACCTGACACGCACTCGTGGTGCAGCGCGGGGTACCGTTCGGAGTCGTGCAAACATTGCCGCAGAAGCCGCAGTTGCCGACCGACGTCGTAGTATTGGTCTCACATGTGACGGCGAGATCGCCATCGCACTCGGCGCTTCCGGCAGGGCAGGTCGAGACTTGGCACGTGCCGCCGCTGCAAACCAGGTTGGAGCCGGGGCACGCGGAGGTGCAAGAGCCGCAGTGCGCGGGGTCCGTGTTGGTGTTGGCCTCACAGCCGTTCTTCGGATCGCCGTCGCAGTCTGCATAACCCGGCGCACACACCGGCGTGCAGGTGCCGGCGACGCACGTCGTCGTGCCGTGTGCATTCGTGCAGGCGAGGCCGCATGCGCCGCACGCGCTCACGGTGGAGAGGCTCGTTTCGCAACCATTCACTCTGATCGCGTCGCAGTCTGAGTAGCCCGCTTGGCACGTCGGTTCGCACAACCCGCTGCCGCACAACACGGAGCCGTGTTCGTTTAGACACGAGCTCATGCAACTACCGCAACTAACCGGGTCGGCTGAAATGTTGGTCTCGCAGCCGTTCGTCGGATTGTTGTCACAGTCGGAGTAGCCCGTCGCGCAACTCGTCTGACAACTGCCGCTCTCACACGAGTTGCGCGACGGGCATGTGTCAGGTGTGCCGCTGTCTCGGAGCGTGCCTGAGTCTTGGGCCGCACCCGAATCCACCATCGCGTCGAGCGGGACGCTACTATCGCCGGCCGTGCCCGAGTCCCTGCTCGGGCCGCTGTCGGTAACCGACGCGTCGGTCTTTGGAGCGTCGGTCGGATACGGAAGCAGGTTGACCCCGACGCGTCCGCAGCCCACCAACATCAGCGCCGTGATCAGTGCCACGCCACACGCAAAGTCGGCGCCGAGACCCAATCTCACCATCTAAGACAGTATGCCTCGGCTCCTCATTTTGGGTCAGCTTGCTTGTGACTGAGACGAATGATCGGACGACCAAAGTAGTGATGTCGTTGATTGCTGGTGATGATGGCTGTGTCAGCTATTGCCGGCGCGGGCGCGTAGTCAGCTAACGCACGCGACCGATCGACCACACGTCACCCGCAGTCGTCAGCGCTCGTTCGACACCATCATCCGTCACGCGATACAGACTCGAGCGTGCGTTCTGCTCCGCGGATTCGGACACGAACATGTACAGCTCATCATCGAGCCGATAGTTGCTCGTACTAAACACGGCTGACATCTGCCAGGTGTGATACGCGGCCGGTGTCGCGCTGCGGTCACGCTAGGTGGATGTTCAAGGACACGCTGCAGGCTCACGCATCGAGCACGAACGTTACCCCAGTAGGCAACGGTCTCGACATCCGTCCGCTCGTTCCGGCGCCCGGCTCGCGAGTCGACTTCGGCGCTGAGGTAGCACCCTGCGATCTCGCGCGGCTCTCTGATGCGGACTTCACTGCGCTCGAGCGTGCTGTGTTGACACATCACGTCGTCGTCGTGCGTGGGCAGGCCGGACTATCTCCGAGGGATCAGTTCGAGCTGACAAAGCGCTTCGACCCGACCGTGCAGACGTATGGGCACGGCCACAACAAAGACCTCCTGCGTAAGAGTGTGCTCGTGCAGGACCTCGTGTCGATCCCCGAGGTGCCGCAAGTACAGCTCCTCGGCAATGGACGCGTGAACGATCACGAAGGTCTGGTCGAGATCGAGCGCCGTCACCCTTCGCATCAAAGTTTTCATCACACGCCGTTGAGTGCGGCGCAGGAGGCAGAGGGCTTCGCTCGCTATTATCGCTGGCATATCGATGCTGCGCTCTGCAAGCTCCATCCGCCGAAGGTCACGACTTTGCTAGCGCTGCAGGTGCCGGAGGGTCGCGCGCAGACGGTGATCTACGATGACGGCAGTGGCGACGCGCTGCCTGTTTCGCTGGGTACGACGGCATTCGTGTCCGGGTACCAGGCGTTTCGCGATCTGGCTCCATCGCAGCAGGATTGGGCGCTGCGTACACGGGCGCGCTACGCCCCGCATCCCTACGTCTGGATCCGCCAAACGCGTGCGCGGTCGAACGGACTCGGACTCGAGTCGGAGGGTAGGGAGCTACGTCGCGACGAGCTGCCGCCGTTCGAGGTCGACGCGATCACGACTCTGCCGCTCGTCTGGGTGAACCCAGTGACGAAAGAACCCGCGCTGCAGGTGCATGCCTTTTGCGTCGAGGCGCTGATCACGGACGGAGTGGAGATGACCGATCTCGCGGAGTGCCGCCGTACGCTGCACGAGCTGATGCGACCCGCGATCGCTCCCGTGAATGTCTACGCGCATGCTTGGCGCGCGGGCGACCTCGTGATCTTCAACAATCGCGGGGTGTGGCACAGCGTGGTCGGGTCGTTGCAGCCGACTGACGTGCGCGTGTACCACCAGTGCAACCTCGCCTCGAGCGAACCTCCGCTTGGTCCGGAGGCGCTATACTGATGGTCACCGAGAGGACGACCATGAAGATATCCGCCAGAAACCAGCTCGCCGGGAAGGTCCTCGCCGTCACCAAGGGTGCCACCACGGCGATCGTGAAGATTTGAAATCGCCGCCAACATCGTGATTACCGCCTCGATCACGAATGAGGCTGTCGATGTCCTGGGGCTCACACCGGGAACAGTCGCGACTGCGATCATCAAGTCGTCCGATGTGATGATCGGCGTCGGCTAGCGTTTTTCCGAGGTGTGCAGGAGTCTCCAAAAGATGCCCGCTTCCGAGCGCCGCCGCCTCGTCATACAGGTGAGGGTGGTCGGGGTGTCGCTGAATGCGGAACTGCCGTTGGGTGTTCGTAACGCTTTGTTCGCTCGCTGCGTGCGGCGCGTCGAAGGCGAGTCAGGCGAACCTGCTGTCGGGGAGGCGCGGGCTGCCGTCAACACGCGCTCGGTCACGCCTGCGAGGCGCTACATGGACGGCAACGCCGTGCCGCAGCTGGGCAAACAAGCGAAGCGGTTCTTGAACTGGGACTTGGACGCGCGCGGGCCGCGCAGCAAGGCTGACAACGACTCCTGCGACTTCATTGTGCGATGCAGTTCGCGACCATCGCGTCCCAGATCTGTTTGGCGGACGCCATCGAGCCCGCCTCGGTGGGATGGATACCGTCGGACGTGAACTCGTCGTACTTGCCGTCCCAACTCTCGCGTTGGTCGACCCAGATGCAGCGAACGTCGACCGATCCGTCGCATAACTTCTTCATCTCTGGTCGGAGGATGTCCATCGCGGGTTTGATTTGCGCGCCGATCCCCATCGGGTCGGGATAGAAGAAGTACACGACGTCTTTCACGCCGTCGGTTTTCATCTGCATGAACAGCTTCTGCACGACGTCGACGACTTCTTTGCAGCGAGCATCGTAGCTGCCCATGCACCGATCGGTACCGAAGAGCAGATCATTGCCAGCACCGTCCATCAATACGACCTTCACCGGGCCGGCCGCCATCGCGCGGGTGAACTGGCCGGGGATGTCACCTGTAGTCAGCTGCGTGCCGCTCACCGCAAACGACCGATAGCTCTCGCTCATGCCGATCGTTCCGGCCTGGCGTGCGAGCTGCGTCGTCAACCGCGGGATCGCGCCGCTCTGAGCGATGAACGACTCACCGATGAAGACGACCTCGCCGGCTTTTACTTCGCCCTTCGTGCACGTCGCGGGCGCGCCGGAAGCGCCGCCCACACCTGCCGCGGGAGCAGCAGCTCCGCCGCCAGCACCTGCGCCACCCGCGCCGCCAGCGCCCGATGCTGCCGCCGCGCCGGCATCACCCGCACCCGACGCACCTGCACCACCGGTGCCGCTCGCAGCTGCGCGCCCGGCTGCCGCGACCATGCCGGAACTCCCTGCCGTACTCACGGAAGCTGCGCGACCACTCGAGCCAGACGCGACAGCACCGCCGCTACCGGAGGCTGCCGGTTGTGCCGGTGCGCCTGCCGGCGCCGGCGTTCCGGCCGCCGCCGGCAGCTGCTGCGCATCGTCATGCGCCCGAGTGCCGTCACTCGAACAACTGAGGCCCAGGACACAACTTGCTACGAAGACAGAATGAGCGACTAAACGTTGCAATGGGATGGCTCCAGCTTTCAGTCGAGCATCTTCTTCTTGACGGTCCACATCGATGGCGACTTACATAACTCGCAGTCCACACCCGAGAAGAGTTTGGACGCGGCCATGTCTCCCTTCAGCTGCCAATCGAGCCACGCTTTGCCGACGCGCCCGAACTCTCCGCCGTTGGGGCTATTCCACGTGCCGCCGTGACCCGTGTCCATGTTCGCGTTGAAGATCGGCACGTTGTTGATGTTCATGTAGTCGCGCTCGGCGTTTTGATACGCGATATCGCTCGAACCGCCGATCAGGAAGACGATCGGCGAGTGCAGCGCCGAGTACGTCGCTTGATCCGCGGCAAACAAACCGCTGTTGCCGATCACTGCGGTCGTGATGCGTTTGTCGCCTGCGCTGTACATCGCCATCAGGCCACCACACGACTGGCCCGCGACGGCGAGCTTCGTAGTCGCGACTTTCTTGTAGAAGCGACTGCACGGTCGATCGTTCTCTTTGATGAGCCATTCGATCGCGCCGACCAACACCTTGCCGTCGGCTCCTGCGCGCATCCCTGCTCCGATCGGATCGCTGCCGGCCTCCGTCGGAGGACCGTCCGCAACTACGATGTAGCCGTGGGATGCGAGCTCGAGCAGCCAGTTGCCGTATAGCGTGCCGTTCTGCAAACAACCGCCTTCGCCCCACGCGAGTACCGGATGAAGCTCTTCGCCCAACATCTCGGGGCGATAGATCGTCCAGTCCGGTAGGCCGGGATCCTCCTCGAGCACAGCGTTGTTGGGTCCGGTCGTCGGAGCTTTCGCGAGATTCTGATAGCCCATGATCTGCTTGAACGACGCCGGTTTGGGATCGGGACCCTTGTCGGCGGGGTTGCAAGCGACGGCAGGTGGTTGCATTCCGCCGCTGCCAGCTGCAGCAGCCGCTGCGCCAGCACCGGCCGCTGTGGCACCCGCCGTCGACGTGCCGGGTGGATTCGCCGGACTTCCAGCTGCGGACGAGCCCGCTGCGGGAGCACCGGCAGTCATGCTCGCGGGTCCGCGCGAACCCGCAGTACCCGTCGTGCTGCTGGGTCCGGAGCCAGCGCGTCCTTGCCCCGCGGTTCCCGCTTCGGGGACTTCGCCGCTGCCTGCGCTCGTTCCGCCCGCACCAGAAATGGCCATTGGGTTTTCCGTTGCGGATTTATCATCGCTGCTGCAAGCACAGACCAAGGTCAGTGCTAGGCAGATCGGAAGAGCCCACTTCGCATGGATCAGACTCATGCGAACCTATTGGCCAGCCGCCAGCCGCTTTTTGAATGGGACCCTTACAACGACTTGAAGAAGTCCCAAGCCCCGCTCGCGGCGAAGCTCGGCAATCCATCACTGTCGTACTCGCAGTAGCGAACGGGAAAGCCGGGTTTGCAATTCGCGTACTCGACGCAAGGTGCTGGCGCAACGGGAGTCATCATCCGGACGTCGCACGAGCTTCGCCCCGCCCAGAAGTCTCGGTTGCCGAGACCGGCGCCGAGTGTCGTCGGATCGCTCGTGCTTTGAACCAGCCACACTGCAGTGTTCCCCATGCATGGGCCCGGCGGCGGAGGCGCACCGCTGAGAGGCGCGATGGCGCGAACTTCGTCGGCGTTCACACAGCCAACCAGATTCGTGAACAACGATCCTGCGCCGTCACCGAGTGCAAAGACGCGATCCTCGTCGATGCAGTACTCCGACTTGAGCTTGGGAAGTAACGCGCCGAACAAGGGCATGTCGCGCGTAAACTCCCACGACGCTGTTTCGTTCAACGGATTCGGGTAGACCGCGATTGCATCCGCCCCCGCGACGAATGCGAGGTTCAGCTCGGCGCGAAACTGTTCTGCCGTATCGCCCGTGCCGCGAAACGCGAGCACGAGTGGATAGGCCCGCGACCTGTCGTACGCGACGGGAAGATTCACGAGGTAGATGGAATGCGTGCCGTTTACGTCGATGCTCGGATCCGCCAGCGCCGGGTCCTTGCCGCAGCCCATGCTAGGTCGCGCGACCGTGGGTGGTGGACCGGCGTCTGGCGAACCATTGGTACCGCCCGCGGGTGCACCCGCTTCGGGGACCAGCCCGCTCATACCTCCCGAGCCCGCGGCTGCGCTGCCGCTGGTGGCTGCGACGCCAGCTTGACTGACCGCAGTCCCATCGCCGCCGCTACCAGCTGCCGAACCGCCTACTCCGGCGCTGCCGTCGGCACCAGCCCCTGCCGGCGCCAGCCTGCCTCCGAGCTCGCCGAGGACGATGTCATTACCCGCGCAGCTCCCCGCCAGCGGGCCGAGCCATGCGGCCGCGAGGAGACTCGCCAGCGATTGCGCCCAGTTCCGAAGGGACACGTGTTAGCGAGTCTACTGGTGATCGAGCGAGCAGCAACGTCTCCACGCCCGAAGCGTGAGGGGATGAACACATGCGTGCGACTCGATCTTCGGACGGGTCAAAAAGAATCCGGTGCGCGGCCAATAACTAGGTATGCCGCGAGAAATCACCACACGGTCCGCGAAGAGTCGGTCGCCGCCTCGGTCGCGGTCTGTTACGAAGAGCTGCTGCGCTCGCAGCGCCCATCATGTCGGGACTTCTACGCGCGCGAGTCGACTCTTCAGATCCGCGATTCCAGGTTTGTCGAGATCATCTCGTGCAGGCTTGCCGTTCCTTGCCGCAGCTGACCGCTGCACCGTTGCGGTCGTTCGTACCCCGGAGAGTCGCCTGGCGCACCCGTCTGTTTCGCGTGGTGTGCGCATGCTTCGCATTTCTGTGGGCGAGCGCGGCTCGAGACGTTTTGGCTTCCGAACCCATGGTCGAGTGGAAGGCCCCGGCCGAGTGCCCGAGCGAAGGTGACATGGTGTCGCGTGTCGAACGTTCGATCGGCGACGACGCTGCGCAGGCAAATTTGTCTGCAGCAGCTCGAGTGACACGAACCTCAGGCGGTTATCGCGCTGTGGTGCGGATCCAGACCCGAGCAGGATCGGGAGAACGCAGTCTCGAGAACGCGAACTGTGGAATCTTGGCAGACAGCGTCGCGCTCGTGATTGCACTGAGCGCGTCCGACTCCACGCCTTCGCCGGATCGCGGACTCACACTGGCGCTCTCGGCGCACGCGAGCGCGCTCAGCGGCCCACTCCCGTCGTTTGGATTCGGAGCGGGAGGCGCACTAGCAGTCGAGGGTTTGTGGGCACTTCGGTTCGAGTTGAGCGGCAGCTACTATGCAGCGCAGTCGTTGACGTACGAGCAGACGAACGTCGGTGCTCGGTTTCAACTCCTCCGATTCGGTGCGCGCGTGTGTCGACTCTGGGGCGTGGGCCCCTTCGATTTCGCGCCCTGTGTCGGCGCTCAGATCTACCGCATCGCGGGCGATGGCTTTGGAGGCATGAAGCGCGACAACGGCACCGCGTATCTATGGGGTCCCGCGGTCGGAGTGTTCACGCGGCTCCGGTTGTTTTCGGTCTTCGCCGTGGTTCTCGCAGCAGACGCCACGGTCCTGACGTCGAGGCGACGTTTCATCTACTCGGACCTCGGTCCGCTCCACAAACCTGCTGCACTGGGGTTCCAACTGGTCATCGCTCCAGAGGTGCAGTTTTGAAGGCGCCGATCGAACACTGGCCGGTGCATTTGATCGCGCGAGACGACCACGCCGAGAAGGCAGTTTCTCCGCCCGCGGGCTCACTGCCCGAGAACCTGGCCCAGATCTACGATGCGCATTTCGATTTTGTGTGGAGAAGTGCACGGCGGCTGGGTGTATCCGAGACCAGTGCAGACGACGTCACGCAGGATGTGTTCATGATCGTCCACCGCCGCATTGCGAACTACGATGGTCGCGCACCGATGCAAGCCTGGATCTTCGGGATCCTGGTTCGTGTCGTTCACGATCATCGTCGGAGCTTTCGCCGTAAGGGCGCCCGCAACGTGCCGTTCGAGCAAGATGTCGCGCGGCACGTCGGTGTTGCGCCGGGGCCGACGCCGATCGAGCAGGCCGAGCGCGCCGAACACGTGCGGCTCTTGGACAAGCTCCTCGGCGAGCTCGACGAGGACAAGCGCACGTTGCTGATCTTGTCGGAGCTCGAGGAGTGGACGCTGCGGGAGATCGCCGAATACTTCGGCTCGAATACGAATACGATTCACTCGCGCTTGCGCGCAGCCAAACGCGCCTTCGAACAGGCGTATGTGCGAGCTCAAGCGGGTAAGGAAATGCTTCCGTGAGCAAGCGGCCGACAGAACCCGACGATTGGAGCAGCGCGTCCGAAACGCTGTTCCGCGCGGCGCGCACGGACTACGCGCCGAGAGCGGCCGATCGTGAGCGCGTGCGCAATGCGCTCGCACAGCGACTCGCTGATGCTTCGAACGCGCCTGTCACGGATGCGGGCTCGCTACTGCCAGCGGCGAGTACGTCGAGTGTCGCGCTGTCGACGCTCGTAAAGTTCGGACTCGGCGTCGTAGTCGTGATGGCTGGCGTGTTCGCGTTCATGCGTGCGGGCGACTCGCCGAAGCGAATCGATTCAAGGCTTTCTGATCCGGCCGGCGTGGAGGGTGCACGTACCCCCGAGCACGTACCTTCCGAGCCGGTCGCCCCTCCTCGGGCGGCGGCGGAAGCCCCATCGGCGCAGGCTTCTGCGTCGAAGGTAGAGGGAGAGGGCGCGCAGACTTTCCGCGAACCGCTTCGAGATGGCGCGAGCCGCGGACGTGCGAACGAGAGGCCCTCCACACGCGTTGGCCGCGCCCGCGAGAGCGCGGCCGCGCAGAAATACGCAACGGCGCACGCAATGCCGCGTCGCGCGGCGATGGACGGCAGTGCGGCTCGAGTCGCTGCGCGAGACGCTGAAGAATCCAATGAACGCGAACCCGCCGACGGCGCCATGGCGAGTAGGGACCCTGCTTCGGCCCTAGCTTCGGGGCGCACCGACGCGGAACCCGCGCGATCGGACGCGGAGAAGGCGGAGTCGAGTTCCGCGGCGCGAGCGGCGGCGAGCGGCGACGAAGCTGCCGCAGATCCAGCCGCGGTAGCGAAGACCGACGAATCCCATCGAGCGGTGGCGAATGCAGAGCTCGATGCCTCCGATCCGCGCGCAGAGCTCATGTTCGTTCGTCGCATTCAGGCTGCTCTGCTCGATGCGAAGCCGCGAAGAGTGCTCGCCCTGTGCGCCGAGCACGAGAAGCGCTGGCCGCGCGGGACGTTCGTCGAAGAACGTGAGGGCCTGCGGGCTATCGCGTCGTGTCAGTCTGATGCACGAGACGCCGCGGCTCGCGCCAGCCAGTACTTCACGGCCTATCCTCGTGGCCCCCTCGCGCCGCGCGTGCGAGCTGCGTGTGCGCCGCAGCTCAAAGCGGCGGCGTCCGGCCCTCGCAAGCCAGTGTCCGGAGCGGGCGACACGCGGTGACGAAGCCAGTGCAATCGTGGCCGAACGTGTTCATGTTTTTTTGGCTGGCTCCAAAAAAACTCTGCGCGCCGGACAATGAATAGTGTTCTGACCGAATAGGTCGGAATGCGCGCGGCTTCGAGCGCGCGCGACAGCATTCGGAGGTTCGATGCTGATGAAGCAACCGATGTCCTGTACTGGACGATTCGTCCGACCGTTTCTCGTAGTGCTCGCGCAGTATCCAGGCTTGGAGGCAGAGGTCGAAAAGGCGAAGTCTCGGCCGATCGAGCCGCGGATCGACGTCGAGTCGGTGCAGGGTCTCGTCGTTCAATGGGTCGGTGCGACCCACGACGCCGATCTCGGCCTACGCGCTGGGCAGGTGACATGCCTCGGTACGGGCGGAGCGTTGGACTACGCTCTGCGTACGGCGCAGACGTTGCGTGAGAGCATCCTGCTAGCGCAGCGGTACGCCAAGCTGTACAGCGACGCGCTTCAGATTGACGTGGTCGGAGATCACGAGCGCGTCTCGATTCAGATCAGCAGTCAGGTGCCTGCGCCGCGTGCGCTCACGGATTTCATGCTGTCCACCTGGTACCGCAACCACTTGCAGCCGCATCTCGGTTCGGGTGCGGGGCTCGAGTGTTGCTTCAGCTATCCGGAGCCCACTTCGCTGGATGTTCATAAATGCGTGTTTGGTTCGGCGAAGCTCAGGTTTGGCGCGTCGTTCGATGGCTTTTCGTTCGACGATCGTGTGCTCGATCGGGTGCTTGCCAGTGCTGACCCCTCGCTCCACGACGTGCATTGCAAGCAGCTCGAGCTCATCGATTGGCCGGCGACGTACGAGCAGCTGCCGCTTGCGGTGCGCGTCCGGCGGCTGCTCGCGGCGGACTTGAGGCAAGGGAGGCCGTCGTCGACGAGCATCGCCTGCAGGTTGCAGATGAGTCGTCGCACGCTCGTGCGGCAGCTCGCGACCGAGGGAACCAGCTTCAAGTCTTTGCTCGACGATCTTCGCCATCAGTTGGCGTTGCATCTGGTCATCCGGCGAGGGTTGTCGCTGCCCGAGGTTTCGAACGCACTCGGGTTCGTGCACGTGCAGGCTTTTCATCGCTGCTTCAAGCGCTGGACTGGGTCGACGCCAGGCCGCTACAGATCGGCGGCATTGCGAGGTCCGGCGGCTGCGTAGTCGGCAGCGACAGGCTCGGAACGCGCATCTTCATTCCAGGCACCGGCTGCTTCACTCATGCCTTGCGCCGGTGGAGCAGCACGACCTCGCGAACGCCATGAGCTATCGCCTCGGTAGGTACGAGGTGCACGCCGATCTCACGCGCATCGCAACGGGCGCATGCGGATGAGCCGCCAGAAAGCCTTTGGCCCGTTGCGGTGCGTCGGCCGTGTTTGCGCCACATGACGCGATTGCGCGTACGCCTTCGCGCTCCATTTCGAATGTGCCGTGCGGCCACCGTTGCTCATGTTCCGCGCACGAGGCCAGCGCGGTCGAGAAGTCGCCTTCGCGTAACGCGGCCTGCATGCGCTTCAACAACGCGAGCTCCGAATGCGCTTCTCGCGAGGATTGCGGGTCCGCAATGCGCGCTGCCGGAGTCATCTCCGCATGCGTGCCGGACTCGAACGAAGCCGTTCGCTGTGCTGCTCCTGCTCCGAGGGACGTCGCTGCGCGGACGGCTGCGGCGGGTTTCGAGCGGTCGGATTGCGGCGCGTCGTTCGGTCGTGAGGTCACGCCAGGGGTACCCTCGCCGATAGCCGAGTCGGACGCTTCGGGAACGGAAGCGACGCTCATCCTCGTCGACCGCTGCTTTGCAGCCTGAGCGCGCACTCGCCGCCAATGGCTGCGAGACTGCGACTCACCTTCGTCACGCGCCTCCGGCGCTTGCGGAGACTCGCCGCGTTCGGCGCTCGGCACGGGTGCCGGTGGGATTGCGATGGGCGTGGGAGAACTTGCGACAGCCCTCGGCGCGGGTTGCTCAGTCGGTGTGGGTTTGGAAGGCTGACGGTTAACTCTCATCACAGCGATAGACACAACTGCGACGCACAGGATGGCGAGTGACAGCTTTGCGACCTGACGCAACATCTCGGGCGTAACTCCCCGCGCCGAAATTGGAGGACCACTTGCCTCTGGGGAAGCACCAGTGCTTCCAGCCTGGATGCGCGTCAAGACCGCATCCAAGCGCGCGCGTTCGAGCGGTGTCGGGTCGTGCGCCCGACGAGCTGCTCGAAAGAGTGACGCGGAGTCGCTGCTCCAATCGTCCTTGTCGTTCTGGCGGTCGCTCACGGCACGTCTCCTGACTCGGCGAGCCAGCGTCGATGAAGTTTTTCGAAATCTCGTTTGGCCGCGCGAATCCGCGAATACACCGTGTTCGTGTTCGACCCTAGGTACTCCGCGATCTCGCGCAAGGTCCACTCCTCGAGCTCCGAGAGCACGAGCAGCATACGCTTGTCCTCGTCAAGCTGACCGAGCAGCGTCTCGAGCAGGCGCACCCGTTCCGCATTCTCAGCCTGTTCGCCCGGACTGAGGCCTGGCGCCACGCATGCGTTTGCCGGCGCCACACTTTGCTCGAGCGACACACAGCGCGCGTCTTTGCGCTGAAAACTGCGGCGCTGGTGATGCACCACGCGCATCAGAATGCCGAAGATCCACGAACGCATCGAGGCTCGGCCGTCGAAATCTGCCAACCGCCGCTGCACGACGATGAACACTTCTTGAACCACGTCCTCGACACTGGAGCTCGGCACGCCGAGGCGGCGAGCGTTTCGCCAGATGAAAGTAGCGTACTCAGTGTAAATCGCTGGAAACGATCTGGGTGCGACGTCGCGCGTCGTCGCGGGGCGTGGCGAGTCGTCTTCCGTCGCCATGCGCACCGACAAGCTTTGAGGGGATGCTTTCAAAACCGAACCTCGGGCCCGACTGAAACTTGCAGCGCGACTGCCGAGACGCGATGGAGCTCGCCGACATCCGAGAACACGAATTGCGGTCGGGACAAGGGCATCATTCCTTCAACCGCGATCTGAATGCCGAACGCTGGCAAGAGGTTCACGCGGCCTAACAGTCGGAGCGACGGCCCCCACCAGGTCGTGCTGCCCGGCAACTGGGTCACGCCGCCGAAGCCGGTTGCGCTGATGTGATGGACCTGCGCGCCGACACACGGCCCCCACTGCAGCAGGCCGAAGTTCCACAGTCGACAGATGCCCGCGCCGAGGGTGAAGAGCTGGAAGTCGCCTCCGAGCGAAGTCTGATCGAACGTGGTCGATTGCGGGAGGTAATACGCGCCTTGCACCTCCAGACGAAAAGATGCGAGGCCTTCGACTGCAATCGCGCCACCTAGGCCCGCCGCCAACAGCGGCAGGGATCCCGATGTCAGACGACCTTCTAGCCCGAGAGCCAGCGACAGTTCGTCTTCCGAGTTTGGGCTCGCACGTGTCGGAATGCTGAGCGCGATCAACACAGCCACTTGGTCGACGAGAACATCGCAGCGTGGATCCTCGAGGTGCCTGTCCCCGAACCCCGACGGACCGCGGACGACGACGTGCGCGCGATAGGTCTGTTCGCGGCGGATCACTTCGACGGCTGCCCGTAGCTCCGAATGGAGGGAGCCGCCCATGAGACGCATGACTCGCGCCCTCAGATCGCTCGCGGAAGAACATTCGGGTGGGCCGTTCCAGTCGACTCGCAACTCTGCTGCGTGGGCTTGTCGCGCAATACTCGCAAGACTCCAGAGAAGCGCCAGACACATCGCGCGCATGGCCGGGCGATGTGTCCGCTGCATCGTTGGCGTTATGGCAGAAAACAATTGCCCGCGCCCTGCGATACGTTGGCGCGCGGAAGGGTGCGAATCCTGGAATGTCGACTGTGACACGCGATCGCGCAGAGTCTTCAAAATCGCCCTGCCGAGACGCTTGCCCGGCGTGCTCGCGAGAGCGCTTCGGCGGCGAGCGCGCGGTAAAGCGTAGGGAGCTCTCGTGTGCCATATCGAGGATTGCCCAGATCCTGAGATTTTTTTGAGCTCTAGCTGTCCCAAAGTCATGGCTGCGACCGATCGCGACCGATCTGCGCGAGCAGGAGCCGCAGTTCAAAAAAACGGTCGGCGTCGGGCAATGCCCGATATCGGCCGCAAGATCACGGCGTTACTAGCTGCTGCGGGGCTCTGGGCCTACGCGCCGGCCTGTGGTCCGTCCGTCGTGACCTTAGGCGCGCGCGGGGGAGGACTCGCCGATGGTGCCGGTGCCGGGACTGCTGCAGCCGTGAGCGGCGCCAGTGGAGCTACGGCCGGCGACGGTGCGGCCCCAATCGGACAAGCGGCCGCCGGTGGCGCGGGTTCGGGTGCTGCAGCGGCCAGCGGTGCCGGCTCGCAACCGAATATTGAGGACGACGCCGGTGTGATGGCGCCTCCGGATGCGTCGAGGCCCGCCACGGGTCCAGAGCCGAGTCGCGGTTGTGGCACGCAGCCACCCGCGTCAGACACCAGCGTCACGCGAAATGGCTCGACCGCGAGTTACATCGTCGACCTCGCGAGCGGCTACGATCGGAACCGGCCGTATCCACTGGTGATCTCGTTTCGCGGTGCGAACGTGACCGCTGCGGCGTTTCGCAGCTACTTCGACTTGCCCGCGGTCGTAGGCGCGGATGGGATCGTCGTGAACATGGACTGCGCGGATGGCGCAGGATCCTGGGATCTGCAGCGTGACCTTCCGCTGTTCGACGCTTTGCTCGAGAAGCTCGAATCGACCTATTGCATCGATCAGCGCCGGGTTTTCGCCGTGGGGCATGCGACGGGTGCAATCTTCGCGAACTCGCTCGCTTGCATGCGTACCCCTGTGTTGCGCGGACTCGGCTCGCTATCGGGCGCTTCACCGATCGGCATGTGTGCGGGCCAGCTCGCGGTGTGGATCTCACAAGGCAACGCCGAGATGAGCCGCACACTCGGCAGAGCCGATCGCGATTTTTGGGTGCAACAAAATCAATGCAACGCGAACGCCACTGCACCGGTCGATCCCTCACCATGCCGCGAGTACGCGGATTGTGCGACGGGCTATCCCGTTCGCTACTGTGAATATGACGGCAATCTCGACTTGCCGAGCTTCGCAGCGTCCGGCGTGTGGAGCTTCCTGCGAAGCTTGTGATCCAGCACCACTGTGCGGCTGCTTTCACGCTCGCGCTCAAAAAAGCCTGCGTCGCAGGGCAATAGGGCATGTGCGTTCGCGCGCCGCCGCGGATCCGCGGACTGCCGAACGATCGAGGAGCTCAACTCATGCCCGCGTCGTTGGTCCGTGCACCTCTCCAGGCTCTGCTCCTAATCGCCGTGTGCTCGGCTTGTTCGTCCAACAAAGGCGGCGAGACCGGAGATATCGGTTCAATCGCCGGTAGCTCTGGGAGCACGGCGATCGCCGGTGTCGGTGTCGTCCAAGCCGGTGGTGCCGGTGCAATCAGTGCAGCTGTCGGCGGCGCCGGAGCGACCGCCCCTACAACGACGGGTGCGGCAGGAGCCTCAGGCTCCGCCGCAGCGGGAAGCGGCGGAAGATCCGGTGCGGGCGGCAGCGCGGTCGCCGGCACGGGCGCAGCGGCAGCGGGCGCAGCAGGTGAAGCGGGAGCTGCCGGTGCCGCCGGCAGCACAGTCGCCGACGTCGAATGCAATCCCGCGGACAAGACCGCGGATGCCAAGCCGGTGACTGGCCTCGGGACGGGAGCGAAGCCGAGCGGCGAGTTCAGCGTGGTCGTGGAAAGTGATCCTGGCATCGCCGATCACACGGTGTACCGCCCCGATCCGATCGGAATGATCAAACACCCGATCCTCGCTTGGGGGAACGGAGGCTGCTCGAAAGACAGCTCGGGCTTCGCCGAGTTTCTGATGCAGCTGACCTCGCAAGGCATCCTGGTGATCGCGGACGGCACACCCGGTGGCACCGGCAGCGGATCACTCGGCACCGATGGTACGGTTTTGCTGAAGGCGATCGACTGGGCCACGGCTGAAAACGAGCGGCCGTGCAGCAAGTACTATCACAAGCTCGACGTCAGCAAGGTCGCGGTGTCGGGTCAGTCCTGCGGTGGGTTGATGGCGATCGGTGCGAGCACGGACAAGCGCATCACGACCTCGATGCCGATGAACAGCGGTTTGTTCTCACGCGACATGGCCATCTACGGTGCACTCCATGCCCCGATGGCGATCATCGACGGGGGGCCGGACGACATCGCGTATGAGAATGGTTCGGCCGACTTCATGGCGATCAATAACATTCCATTGCTGTTCGCCAACTCGCCCACGGGCCACGGCGGTACGTACTGGGAGGACAACGGCGGCGAGTTCGGCAAGGTCGCAGTCGGATGGCTGCGTTGGTGGCTCCTGAGCGATCTCGGAGCCACTGGTAAAGGCATGTTCATCGGTGAGATGTGCGGCCTGTGCGGCAATACCAACTGGAGTCTGATGTGGAAGATGAAGCCCCAATGATGGGAACGCTGACGCGCTCACTCATTTCGCTGTGTTGCGCCGCGTTCGTAGCATGTTCCAGCGACTCGAACGCCGGATCGACGACGCCGGCCGTGTCCGAGCCGACGCAATCTCCGTCGGCTGCGGGAACGACTGGGGCCGCAGGAGCTGGGCAGCCATCAGCGGCAGGTCGTTCCAGTGTCGGCGTCGCGGGACAGACCGGAGCTGCCGGCGCGACCGGCACCGCGTCTGGAGCGGGCGGGACTGGCAGCGCGGGGCTGGGAGCAGGAGCGGGTGGAGCAGGTCGGGATGTCGCTGCGGGTAGCGCTGCCGCTGGCGGCGGCGTTGCAGCTGGTAGCGGCGGTGTCGCTGGCTCGGCCGAAATGCCGACGGCGGGCACGGGTACGTCTGCGCCCGTGACGTGTCCGGCGACCAGTTTGCCGCCAGGCGAAACGACGACCACGTTGCAAGTCGGTGGTACCGCCCGCACGTTCATCTTGCACGTGCCGAAGGGCTACACCGGGAAGACTCCAGTTCCGTTCGTGATCGATTGGCATCCGTTGATGGGCACGGGCGCCTCGCAAAAGAGCATCTCGGGCTATCAAGCGCTCTCCGATCAAGAGGGTTTCATCATCGCCTGGCCGAACGGGATCGACCAAGCCTGGAACATCGGTCCGTGTTGCACGCGTTCTCGCGCCGTCGACGACTTGGCGTTTGCGCGAGCGATCGTGGACGATCTGAAAGCGCGCGGGTGTGTCGATCCGAAGCGAGTCTACGCGGACGGTTATTCGATGGGTGGCGGCATGTCTCACTACTTGGCCTGCAACGCAGCGGATGTGTTCGCGGCGGTTGCGCCCAGCGCGTTCGATCTACTCACGGAGGATGAGGAACCTTGCCATCCAACGCGTCCGATCAGTGTGATCTCGTTTCGAGGTACGGCCGACCCGCTGGTTCCCTACGCGGGCGGAGCGTCGATGCCACCGAATGGGCTCAACGTCACGATTCACTTCTTGGGTGCGGAAGCGACGCTGAAGAGGTGGGCCGAGCTCAATGAGTGTACGGGCGCACCGATGGACACGGGGAACGGTTGCCAGACGTACACGCAATGCAAGGCGGGCACGGAGGTCACGTTGTGTACGAAGCAGGGTGGTAGCCACGACCCGGGTGACGCCAAGCTCGGTTGGGAGATGATGAAGAAGCACCCGATGCCGTGACTGCGCGCTACATCAGACCCTTTGCTTCACCGTCCAATTCGTGTGTACCTTCCATTGTTTAGGATCGCGTAGCGCTTGCAGCTCAACATTTAGCATCTTTGAAAGGACTCGCTCGGACGGCCTCTCTACGATGCGAAGCCTGCAGTGTTGCGGAGGTTATATGTCCCTAACAAGAGAATGCGCGAATCGAAGTGAGCTCCAGGGTCCAAACGTGGGCCTGAGACGCTCTACGAGCTTCCGAGTGCGAGAAACGATCCTCGTGGGAGCGATTGGCTCCTTGTTCATTTGCACCGCTGCATGCTCCGACGACTTGCAGAGCAACTCGAGCGGCGGACGACCCGTCATGGGGGCAGGCACTTCGGGCGCTGGCACGGCCGGTGTCGGCGTGGGCATCGCCGGATCGACGAGCAACCAAGCTGGAGGCCGCGCGAACATGCCGACGGCATCAGGCCAAGCAGGATCACCGACGTCCTCAATCCCACTCCCGAACAATAACCCTGGGCCGATGGCACAAGCCGGCGGGATGGCGGCTCCCCCGGTGATGCCTCCTCCCGCTGGTAGCGGCAGCCCTCCAGTTGCCCCGCCGCCGGCTGGACCGCCGATCGGCACTGGAACGACGTGCCTGAAGCCCGGCAACGGCATGTACACAAATCCTGGACCTTACAAGGTGGCTCAGATGCAGGTCGATCTCGGGATGATCGAGGCCTCTCAGCACACCGGCAAGTTCACGATTTACTATCCAGATCCGCTCGAGGCGAGCTGTCTGCACCCGATCGTCGCTTGGGGAAACGGCACCGGCGTGACGGGTTCCGGCACATACGCGTTCTTGAACTCGAACGCAGCGAGCTGGGGCATGGTCGTCGCCGAGTCACAGGAGGACAACACCGGCTCAGGGAACTTCCACAAAGCCGGCGTCGACTACTTGCTCAAGCAGAACGACGATCCGATGAGCAAGTTCTACAAGAAGCTCACGACACGCGCGGGAGTTTCTGGCCATTCGCAAGGCGGCTTCGGTGCGAGCCAGGGTTCCAAACATCCGAACGTCGTAACCGCGGCGATTGAGGGCGCGACGATGATCGCGAACGCGAAGGTGTCCGTGCTCATCCTGACGGGCACAGAGGACATCGTCATGAATGCGGAGGGCCTCGTGACGAATGCGGGCGGCCCGATGTTCGTGGGCAATTGGGAAGGCGGCGACCACGTCACGACCGAAACTGTCGCGGGCTCGCTCACCGGCGACAAAGGATCGCTCCAATTCACACGCTTATACGCGGCGTGGTTCCGTTGCATGCTCGCGGATGATCCCGTGGCTTGCAAAATGTTCATGGGTGGAGCGCCAGGCAATTGCGGCATCTGCAAAGATCCGGGTTGGCACGGCCTCGCCTCGAAAAACCTGTGAGGTCACCTCGCGGCAGCCTCACGGCATTTCGAATGCACTCTTCAAACGGATGTCGCCGGCAGACGCTCCAACCATGATCTGGTAGGAGCCCGCCGGCGTTTTCCAGCTCGATGATGTCGTATCCCAATAAGTGTAGCGCTCGCCCGGGATCATCAGGCTGAGCTGCTGCGTCTCGCCGGGCGCTAACGTTACGGTCTTCCAACCGACCAGGCGCTTGGGTGCGTCGCCGGCACCAGTCGGCAGGCTCGCATATATCTGGGCGACCTCCGTGCCCGCGCGCGTTCCGCTGTTCGTCACCGAGAAGCTCAGCTGACCGCCTCCCGGAGTGACCGCGAGATCCGCGTACGTATAGCCGGTATACGAAAGGCCATGCCCGAACGGAAAGAGCGGTGCGATGCCCATGGCGTCGTACCAGCGGTAACCGATCTGCAAACCTTCGGTGTACGGCACGTCGGTCGTGCTGAATGCCGCGCCACCGGTCGGCGTTTCGGTTTCTTTCGCCGGGAAGCTCACCGGGAGCTTGCCCGACGGATTGACGTCGCCGAACAGGATGTCCGCCAGTGCTCCAGCCCCGCCGATGCCGGGATACCAAGCCTGGATCACGGCGCCCACTTGGCTGAGCCACGGCATCAACGTCGGATTGCCGGTCTGCAGTACCACGATCGTTTTTGGATTTGCCGTCGCGACGGCGGCGATCAACGCGTCCTGATCGTCGCGCAGGGTGAGCGACGTCAGATCGTGCTCTTCTCCAGCCCACTGGTGGGCGAGCAAGACGGCCACTTCCGAGTCGCTCGCAAGCGCGGCCGCCGCCGCCACGTCCTTGCCGTCGGCGAAGCGCACGTTGGCCGTAGGGACTTTTCCCTGAATCGCGACTTGCGGAGCGCTGCGAATCCAGATCTCACACCAGTTCCCCGCGCCCGGTTGCTCCGGGCACTTCTGCCCGTCCTTTGTCGGAAACGCGTAGGCGGGTCCGCCCGGCGAGAGTACTTGGCTCGATCCGCCTCCCGAGAGCATCGCGGAGTCCGCGTGCGCACCAATGACTGCGACGCGCATCGTCGTTTTGGGCAACGGCAAGAGGTCGTCGCGGTTCCTGAGCAACACCATCGCGCGCCCAGCGACCTGCTGCGCAAACGTCTCGCCGGCAGCAAAGTCGATGGTTTGCTGCATGGGTGGATCGTCCAACACGCCGGTGTCGATCAGCGTGACAAGCTTGCGCCGCACCATGTCGTCGAGCCGGCTCATCGGTACACTGCCGTCCGCGACCGCCGCCGCGAGTGGATCAGCAAAGTAGTTCGGCGAGTACTCTTCTTCGTCCAGGCCGCTCAGAGCGGCTTGAACCGTGCTGTGAGTAGCGCCCCAATCCGATTGCACCCAACCTTCGAAGCCCCACTCGCCTTTGAGCACGGTGTTGAGTAGCCAGGCGTTCTCGCAAGCCCAATCGCCGTTGAGCTTGTTGTAAGAACACATGACGGAACCGGGCTTGGCGTCTTTTACGGCCATCTCGAAGTGACGCAAATACAACTCGCGGAGCGGGCGTGGCTCGATCACCGAGTTTGCGGCCATGCGCTGCGTCTCCTGCTGATTGGCAGCGAAGTGTTTGAGCGACATGACTATGTGTTTCGACTGCGCGCCGCGGATTTTAGGGCTGACCATGAGTCCGGAGAGCACTGGATCTTCGCCCATGTATTCGAACGCGCGACCCAAACGGGGATCGCGGATCAGCCCGATCGAGCCTCCGAGCAGCATGTTGAAACCCTGCGCGCGTGCTTCGTTAGCAATCCACGCACCGACTCTATCCGCCAACTCCGTATCCCACGTCGCAGCGACAGCGAGCGGTGCTGGCAGTGCGGTCGCGTAGGGTCTGTCGCGCGGGGAAAATGGCGCCGAGGCGCTGCTGCAGTCGGCCACTCCCGCGCCACCATCGGTCATGTTCAAGTCGGGGATGTTCAGACGCGGAATGCCTGGGATGAAGCCCGCACCTCTCCGCCCGGCTCCTTGATCGCCAAACGCCCAGCCGCACAGGCCCCAGCCGCGCACGAGCTGCAGCTTTTCATCGAGCGTCAGCTGCGCGAGCAGGGCATCGGCGCGCATTCCCGCGGTCGGTTGCGGCGCGGGGGTGCTTCCTCCAGCTCCACCGGCGCCGCCGTGTCCAGCGACGTCGGTTTGTGGTCCGACTTGATTTCCCTCGCTGCTGCAAGCGGCGAGGGAGGCACACGCCACGAGCAGCAGCGTGTGTGCTTTCATTGCAGGCCTTTTGCGAGGAACTCGTATTGGTCTTCGTGGCCGCAGAGCTTACAAGTTGCGCCGACGAACCAGTCGCGGGCGACAGGATCCGCGTTGAGCTGATAACGGAACCATGCGGTCACGGGGCCGACGACACGTTCGGGCTCGGTGATGAGTGTCAGGTGTCCGTCCGCCGCGCCACTCCCCGGAACCATGTGATAGAAGACCATCGCGGCGATGGCTTGGGCGTTCGTTGCGCTGCGCTGGCTCGACTCTGTGACGATGTCGCGGTCGCCCGACACGAACATGCTGGTAGCTTTCCGTGTTCCCGATGCGGAGCCGTTGAGAACGACGATCGATCGAATGCGCGTATCCGCAGCGGCACTCCAAGTCGCACCGGCGCCTTGCGAATGCCCGAACGCTCCGACCTTCATCGGATCGATCCGCTTGTACAACGGGCTCATCGGATCGGCGTTCGCCTTCAGCGCCCAGTCGATGCCGCGAATCATCGGCGCACTCGCACCACTGCCAGCGGTCCAGCGAGTGTTGGCCGCGACGATGATGAAGCCTTGAGATGCGACGTGGCGCAGCAGCTTGCCGTAGCCTTCGGGAAGTGCGCACGTGCCGTTGCCCCAAGTCAGCAGTGGATAGGTCTTGCCCTCTTCGAACTGCTTGGGACGATAGAGTGTGTAGAGCGCCATGTTGAGGTCAGCCGGAATCTCGGCGAACTTGCGTGCAGCCTCCTCGTCTTGACCGAAGCTGAGCGAGAACGAGGTGCAGTACGTGGCGCCCGGCATGTCGTTGGCGTTGATCGGATTCTCGAAGCCTGCGCCAACGTTGATTTCGGGCTCGACTTCGTACGGACCCAGCTGATCTGGCTCGGGCAGAGTGAGCGGTGCAGTTGCTGGGGTGCCGGCCGCTCCCGTTCCGGCACTGTTCGAGCCTGCGGTGGGGCCGGTCGGCGTGCCAGCATCGTCATCGTCCGTGCGACCGGCCGCGCCACTTCCAGCAGCACTCGACCGCCCGGCCGAACCCGGCGAACCGGCGGTTGTACCTGTCGTGCCTGCCGTCCCGACACTCGTCGTACCGCCGCCACCAGCTGCAGTCACCGGTGGAGTTGGTGCCCCTGAGCTGCCGGCCGTCAGCGGAGCCTGCGTCGTACCTTGGCTCGAGCACGCCGCGAGCAAGCTGAGTATCCCGGTTGCGATACGTACGCGGGCACGCGATTGCAGGTTCACGTGAGGGCGCACAAGTGACGATTTATCTGTCGAACCCATCATGATGTCTTCCTCGATCGAAGTAGCTCGCAGGATCTCGTTACAACTTGAAGCATGGCTCGCGCACGGTGCTCGGCACTTGCAAGCTAAAACTTCGCGCACCGTACTTCACCGTGTACTTGCCTGGTTTCAACGCTTCGGTTTCGCAACCCGCGACGATCGGACTGCAGTCCGTGTCACAGGCCGTTCCTCGTTTGTGCTCGAACGTGAGTCGACTGTGCACCACTAACGTGTTGGGTTGCTCACTATCGACCCAACATTGATGTGACGGAACGGCGTCACACGCCTCGCTGATGCAGCTAGGTGAAAACGTTCCGAAAACTACTCTCGAATTCGCGTGCAAGGTCTGCTTGCGCACGTCCCCGAGTGACAGCGCGTCGCCCCGCTCGCCGTGACCGGCGAACACGCACAACGGAGCCTCGTCCTCCAACCTCACCGTTTCCCATTCGGCAGAGCTTCGCGGAGATGCCGGTGCGGAAGTAGCGACGTGCAGGTCCGGCGCGCTCGGCACGGAGACGACTGGCTGCGCTACCGGCTTCGCGCTCGCAGGCGTTTGATCGTTCGAGCTACGACACGCGCAAATTTCGCATGCGACTATGAAAACAACGCTCCATCTCGCGTAGCTCAGCATCACGCGTCGCACTCCTAACGACTATGTGTAGGCGCTTCAAAACCCGCCAAGCGGTGCGCGATCGGTCATCGTAAAAACCTTGCAAGACGAGTGAAAGCCCATCGGCAAACCGTTCGCGTACGGCGAAGGTTTCGTGCCGAACGGGTGGTCCTTCAAGAACTGCCAAGCCGATTGATACAGCGCCGCGGGCGCACCGCAGTGTCCGCTGCTATGAATGCAGTTCACGGCGAAGCCACCGTACTTGAGGATGTAGTTGTCGTAGCCTTCGCTCGTCTCGCCAAAGTTGACGATCACGTTGTCGCCCGAGCCACCGTTCATCGTGATGGCATTCGGAGCGTGCATCGGATTCTGGAGTTTGCCGTACCCGATCGTGATGCCGCCCGAGTTCGGCGCAACTGCGGCGATGTAGTTCGAGCGCATGATGCCCATGCAGCCAGTCGTCAGTCCACCAGCACTGCAGCCGGTCGCATAGATCCGCTTCGGGTCGATGCCGTAGTCTTTGACCGCGCACGCGACGAACTGGTCGACGACGGCGAAGTCATCGATGCCGAACGTGCCTGTGCCCGAGCAATCTCCGCCGGTGTTCTTCGCTTCGTTCAGTGCGAACACGATGCCGCCCTGTGCGGTCACGTCCATTCTGACCGCTGCCGGAAGCGAGTTCACGTCGCCGAGCTTCCCGGTACCGTAGTAGTAGATCAGCAACGAGCCGGTTTTGTCTTTCTTCTCGCCGGCGATGACTGTCGCGCGCAGGCCGCTAACGGTGACCGTGCTGGTGCCTGACTTGATCATCGGGCATTCACCGCTGACTGCGGGAATGATCGGTTCCAAACCGCCGACCCCAGGGCCGCTTCCGGCAGTTGGCGGCCCGCCCGCGGTGCCGGGCATGCCTGCCTGTGGAGCACCCGCACCTCCGCCCGCGACCGGTGCGGATCCCGCTGCACCGTTTGTTCCCGCGGCTGCACCCGCAGCTCCTGCAGTGACACCGCCCGCTCCAGTTGCGGTCGCACCAGCTCGCGGTGTCGTACCTGCCGCGCCCATGCCTGCACCGCTCGCTCCCGTTGCTGCGCCCGCGGTCGCACCACCGACCGGTCCGATGCCGGCGCCTGCACCGCTGACGTTCACAGGGCCGAGTCCGCTGCTCGAGCTGTCGGGCGAGCAACCTACGAACGCGAGGGGAAGGGCGAGTAGCCCGAGTGCAAAAGGTATTAGAGGCGTGAGCGCTGATAGAACTGTCGACCGTTTCATGAATCCCTTCCGGCTTCCGTAGCCGACTCTTACGTACAAACGTGCGATCACCCAAGGTCCTGATTCGGCACTGGGATTTGTGCTTCGCGACGAACCTGCGTAGCTCGAACGTCGTCCAGCACATCTTGTAATGCAGCTGGCAGCGGCAGCGGACGGGACCGCGGCTTCGGGCCGATACGGATGGCGCAAACCAACAGCCCCCGAACCATCCGCGATTCGGCGACAATTGGCTCCGATTTTTGAGCACCTGCGGGGACTGAGATCGGAGATCGCCGGAGCACTCGGAAGCGAACGCGGCGCAGCCGGTGTGGCGTAGCTACGGACGGCGAACTCGAGGTGAGAAGGCGTAGGGGCCTTGCAGGCCACGTCGTCGCACTCACCGCGCACACAACTCCAGCGAGGCGTATTTAGGATGTTTAGTGGTTCAGAAAAACGATTAGGACTTGCAGGTCTTCGGATCTCGGCTGGAGCCTAGTCGGCGCCACCCGCTTCGGCCTCCCACCGCGTTTCTCTACCCGGCTGTACTTCAAAAAAGAGCGTGACACCGGTCAATCAACCGAATCGCGACATCGGGTGACGTCTCCCGTGTCTGTCGCACAGGTCGGTCGCAAACGTCTGAGCTCTTCCACACCAGCCGACCCAACCCACCAGAGAAAGCCGAATGAAGATGATGCGTTTTTCAGACTCGTGGCCCGTAGTGAGGAATCTGCTGCGCGTGACGAACGCTCGCGTGTTGACGTCGTTGCTGCTGCTGTCGGCATGCAGCTCCGATGACCCCGCGACACCGGGTAACGTCGTCGTCGCCGGCGCGGGCGGTGCAGCCACTAGCAGCAGCGCAGGGACGACCTCGACCGCGGGTACCGCTGCAACGGGTGCTGCCGGAACCGGCATCTCGATGGGCAGTGCTGCGGGCCGTGCTTCGATGCCTTCAACGGCGGGTGCGGCCGGTCAGGCCGCAGCGGGTTCGGGAGGCCGCGCTGCGCCGCCCGGAGGCGATGTGAACATGGGCGCTGCCGGTCAAGCAACTCCGGCAGGCGCAGGCGGCATGATGGCAACGGCCGGAATGCCTGCGACCGCGGGCGCGGGCGGTGCTCCTGGCACGACGCCCGGAACGCCGACGAAGAGTCCTGGCTGTGGCATGGCCCCTCCAGCGAACGATACGGGCACGATGATTACGGCCGGCATGGTGCCGTACATCCTCGATATGCCGCCCGGTTACGACAACAACAAAGCGTATCCGTTGCTGTTCGTGTGGCACGGCTTCGGCGTCGATAATGCTTCGTTCCACGGCTACCTCAACATGAAGGCGGTCGCCGGCAACGATGCCATCATCGTGACGCCCGAGATCATCGGCGGGGGCGCCATGTGGCCGCAAAATACGTCTTATTTCGACGGGCTGTATGAGCACTTCACCACGAAATATTGCGTCGACACCAATCGGGTCTTCACGACCGGACACAGCATGGGCGGTATGCATACAGCGTTGCTCGGCTGCCAGCGTGCCGACAAGCTGCGTGGCAACGCTGTGCTTGCGGCGCCGCATGCCACCGGACAATGCGTCGACGGAAACATGGCTCTGATGTTGTCGGTCGGCGATTCGGACACGGTCGTGTCAGCCAACCACGACACGGAGTTCAAGTGGTATGCCGAACGCAACGGCTGCAACGCGAGCATGAGCATGCCCGTCGATCCGATGCAGTGCGTCGAATACGCGGGATGCATGCCGAACAAGCCGGTTCGCACGTGCCGATTTGCAGGCGGCCACGAGATCCCCGGCTGGGTCGCTGGTGCGGTTTGGGGCCTCTTCAAAAAGCTGTGAGCTGACAACCGCCGTCACGCAACCGCGGTTCGAGCAGTGCCCGAGGGCGACGCTACCACGTCGTGGGTCGCCCTCGTTCCGTCTGACCTAACGAGGGAAATGGCATGAGAAGTCCTGCGATTAACGACGCACTGCTCCGCTGCTTGGTGTGTTTGGTATTGGCCGCGGCGGCGTGCTCCAAGGACGCGAAGCGCGCGAACCCGACGAAGCAGTGCCCGACGGTTCGCTTGCCACGAGCGGGTCGCAAGGGCCTGCGCCGACCAGTGGAGCGGGCGGCGCGATTGCGACAGGCGCCGACGCTGGAGCGAACGGTGGTGTGAGCGGCTCGTCGCCTGGAGTCGGAACGAGTGGATCCCCCGGATCCACCGGCTCGAGCGGATCCCCGGCTGCAGCTGGTAGCAGCGGCGCAGTGAGCTCCGCTGGAGCTGCAAGCCCCGAACCGATGATGCCTGCCGACTGCCCACTGCTACCGAGTGGAATGGATACGGGCCCTGCGCGCCCCGTGATTGTCGACGCGCAACGTGTCATCGGGACGCTCCGCTCGTTGCAGGTCGCGCACTGGGATCCCGGTCCAACTAACGGGGCGAACAGGCACCTAACGCATCCAGCTCACGAACTGAGCTCTGCACAAGCCCTGCCGCTCGCCGGCGCAGTCAATCAGGAAACCAATAAGTCGCGCCGGCCGGCGCGTCGACGATGAATCTGGGGATCAGATCCCAGACTCCGATCGCAAATACGATCGCGAGTGCAGCGCTGGCGACCGTTGGAACCCGCTTGGTGCGCTCCAGAACGCTGAGCGGAAACAAGATGACGATCGGAGCGAAGCGAGCACAGTAACGGACGTGCACGAAACTCAGTAACACCAGCGGCGCTAGGTCGACGGCCGCCACCCAAAACAGCCGCTCCCAGCGGCAGGCCTCGAGCGACCGTCGTCGAATCCAGATCGCAAGCACGAATGCCACGACCAGCCACAGTCCAAACGCGCGAACGATGCGTGCCGCGCTCTGCGCGCACGAGAGTGCGACGAAGTCGAGATACCTCTCGGGATAGATCTGGATGAACGTCCGGAGCGAGTTCGCCATCGGCACTACGGCGTCGCGATAGGTGGACCAGTTCTGCCAGGGATCCGGCCGCGCACCAAGTTGTTGAGCCCACAACATGGCGGCATAGTGTTGCATGACGCTATCGAAGCCGCGGCGACCAATCCAGGAATCGAACTGGAGATACGACAGCCCGTGAAACGTCACGCCTAGGATCACGAACAGTAACCACGGCGCGACCACCGCTGCTAACGCGCGTAGCTGTTCAGTCGG
>DASRXR010000577.1:0-20376 GCA_035687405.1 Polyangiales bacterium | reverse complement strand
GAAAAACAGCGAGCCCGCGCTCCGGATGATGAAAGCGCCCGAGAAACGTGTAGCCGACGAAGCTCATCGCAAACTCGCCAAACCCCGGCATGCCCCACTCGGCATCCGAGCTCAATGCGGGCGGCGTGTATGGCTCTTCATGATTCGAACCCGGCCACTGCAACGCGGGAATGAGGAGCGGGTAAGGCTCGGTCGGGGCCTCTCCGTACAAATCCATGGCGAACACCGCATCCAAGCCGTCTTCGGTCGCCAGCTTCACCGTGACAGGCACCGTCATGTAACCCGAGGTTGGCTTGCTCAACGTGCACGTCCCGCTGCGGCACGTCTGCGTTCTCGACACGCACTCGGTGGTCTCACGACTCGAGTCGTACTCGAGGCTGAAGCTAAGGCGTGTCTCGGCGCTGACGTCAGCCTGCTCGAACCGGTCGGTCGAGTCTTCGATCGCGCCGTTCACCCAGAAGAGCGGCACATCCGACTGGTTCGGAAACGCGTCGAACACGTCTTGCGGCGATTGCCGGTAGCCGCGGCGATTGAGCTCGAGTGTGTGACAGTCTTCTTCCGAGCTCGGTTCGCGCCCGGGTTGGCCCTCGAGCTCACCCGTGCACGCAACCACACACAGCACCAGCAGCTGACAGCTGCGAAGGGCGTTCCCCGACCCAACGTTCATGACGTTAAGCCTGAGCCTACGTCGAACGGCTTTCAATCCACGATTCGAGCGAGTCGGCGCCGCAATCCCACACGTAGGTCCGAGCAGATCGGCGCCGAGCCGCTTCAGCCGCGATCACAACTTCCGATATTTGATCCGATGCGGACGCTCGGCCGCGTCACCGAGCCGCTTCTTCCGATCCGCTTCGTAATCCTGGTAGCTGCCTTCGAACCACACCGCAGCGCTATCACCCTCGAACGCCAAGATGTGCGTCGCGATCCGATCCAGAAACCAACGATCGTGGCTGATCACGATCGCACAACCGGCAAAATCCAGTAGCGCGTCTTCCAACGAACGCAGCGTCTCCACGTCCAAGTCGTTCGTCGGCTCGTCGAGCAGCAGCAAGTTGCCACCGCTCTTCAACAACTTCGCGAGGTGCACGCGATTGCGCTCGCCACCCGACAAGTTCTTTACGAGCTTCTGCTGATCACTACCTTTGAAGTTGAACAACGACACGTAGCCGCGCGCCGGAACTTCCTGCTTACCGAGCGTCACCGTGTCGCGACCGTCCGCGATCTCTTGCCAGACTTGTCGATCGCCCTTCAACGAATCGCGGCTCTGATCGACGTACGCGATCTTCACCGTGTCGCCGACTTTGAGCTCGCCCGCATCTGGCTTCTCTTGCCCGACCAACATGCGGAACAGCGTCGTCTTACCCGCACCGTTCGGCCCCACGACACCGACGATCCCGTTCCGCGGCAACTTGAAGTTGAGGTTGTCGTAGAGCAGCTTGTCGCCGAACGCCTTCTTCAACCCTTCGGCTTCGATCACCAGATCACCGAGCCGCGGCCCAGGCGGAATCTGAATCTCGTTCGGGTCGCGTTTGGCTTTGCCCGAGTCGCTCAACATCGTCTCGTACGCATTCAAACGCGCACGGCTCTTCGCCTGGCGTGCGCGCGGCGATGCACGCACCCACTCGAGCTCGTGTTTCAACTTCCGCTGGCGCGCACTCTCCTGCTTTTCTTCCAGCGACAACCGCGACTGCTTTTGATCGAGCCACGACGAGTAGTTGCCCTTGAACGGCAGACCCTCGCCGCGATCCAACTCGAGGATCCACTCAGCGACGTTGTCCAAGAAGTACCGATCGTGTGTCACCGCGACCACGCAACCGGGGTATTGCGCGAGGTGTAACTCGAGCCACGCCACCGACTCCGCATCCAAGTGGTTGGTCGGCTCGTCGAGCAGCAGCAAGTCCGGGCGCTTCAACAAGATCTGACACAGCGCGACGCGACGCCGCTCACCACCCGACAGGTGCGAGACCTCTTCATCGGGCGGGGGCAACCGCAGCGCGTCCATCGCGAGCTCGAGCTGATGGTCGAGACTCCAGGCGTCGCTCGCTTCGATCTGATCTTGGATCTTGGCGTGCTCCTCCATCAGCTTGTTCATCTCGTCGTCGCTCAAGCTCTCCCCGAGCTTCATCGACAACTCTTCGAAGCGCGTCAGCAGCGCACGCGTGGGTGCAACCGCCTCGTCCACGCACTCCACGACGGTCTTGCCCGCACCGAGCTCGGGCTCCTGCGACAAGAACCCGACCGTCGCACCCGGCTTCGCCCACGCTTCACCCGTGAACGTCGTGTCGACGCCCGCCATGATGCGAAGCAGCGAGCTCTTGCCTGCGCCGTTCGCACCGAGCACACCGATCTTCGCGCCCGGCAGAAACGACAAGTAGATGTTCGACAACACCTTCTTGTCTGGCGGATGAACCTTCGAGGCGCCTTGTAGCGTGTAGATATAGTCGGTCATGCGACCCGAAGCATGGCGACTCGCGACTGCGCCCGCAAGTTGCACTTTCGCGTCGCACGCGACGCGGCTCGGGTCGGTGAAATGCGCGACCGCTCAGGCTTCGGTTTCTTCGCGCCCGTACGTACCGAACACGTGATCCCAAAGCGTCGTCGAAACACCGAACTTCTTTTCGTGTTCGAGCTTCGGACTGTGATGCACCATGTGATGCTTGCGCAGATCCTTGAGCCACTGCCAGCGCGGACGACCGTGGTGCATGTAGTAATGCGAGAGGTCGTAAAACATGTAGCCGATCGCGAAGCCGGCGTGGAACGTGTACGCGTAGCGACCGAGCGTCACGATCCAGAGTCCCAAAAAGAGCCAGTACAGCGAGACGCTGACCATCGACGGCATGACCAGCCGAAAGCGATCGCGCGGCCACTTGTGGTGAACGCCGTGCAGAATGAAGTGCATCCGCTCGCCAAACCGGCCGGCCGGTTCCCAATGGAACAAGAGCCGATGCAACCAGTACTCAGTTAGAGTCCAGGTCAATAGGCCTAAAATCATCGTCCCGAGCGTCGCTACCAGCGAGGTCTCGTAACGCACGACGCCGACGTACAGCGCGCCGAGCAGCCCTGGGACGAACAGAAAGGGGACCATCGCCCAATGCGTGCGCGAGAACCGGTCGATGAACGGCGTCTCGAACATCGGGGGTGAGTCCCGAGATGGCTCTGGGAGGAGAAACGTTTGCATGGGTGGAACAAGACAACGGCCGGGCGATCACTTCGATCAGCCAGGTTTATAACCGGCTTTGTATCCAGACTCTTGTTCCTCGGCAAGTCGCCAGCAATTGCCCGGAGTCAGGAACTATAGTCGCCCGAGTAGTGCCGGATCGCAGCCAGGCGTGAGGCGTTCAAGCGCTCCGCCATCAGCGCCGCGAAACGCTTCATGAGCTCGTAGCCCAGGCGCGGATCGTTGTCGCACTCGGAACGGAGACGCGCGCCATCGAGCACGACGATCTCCGACGGCGAAAGCGCCCGAGCATCGAACGCCCACCGATACGGTGGAATCAACCATGACCATCCCAGCACTCCGCCGTTGCCCACGGTCTGAATGCGCAATGGTTCGCCAGCGACTGCTGGAATCTCCACGCCGACCTTACCCTCGCGCAACACGTAGAACTGATTCGCGTCGGTGTCGTACTTGAAGACGCGCTGCTGCGTGCCGTACCGCGCGGACGTGGACAAGCTTGCGACGAGGTCGAGGTGCTGCTCGTTGAGGCCGACGAAGAAAGGGTGCTGCGAGAGATAGCTGCGAAGGTCTACTTCCGCCATGGCACATGTTCTCCGCGGTTGAGGCTCAAGACTAAGGCCCCAGATGCTGCCACAAATCCTCCATTGGAGCATGACTAAAACACCGACATCGCACCCGATGCTCTCGCGAGCGCCGGGTGCGACTCGATGAAACGCGCGCAGCCCAGAGCCGCGGCGCGCGAGCGTCGACTCACGGATACATCGCCATTTCGCCTTCCGTTACGAGCGTGACCTTCGCCGGACCGACGACGCCCGCGTCTTTCCACGCTTGCTTCGTCTCCTTGGCTTCGACGTAAGTCTTCACCTTCGCGGGCTCTTCGCTCTGCAGATACATGTACGCAACACTCTTGTCGGTAACGTCCTGGCTCAACCCGTAACCGACGATGCCGGCATCGGTTCGCGCCTGCGTGCCGGACTCGAACGCAGTCTTGAACGCTGCGAAGTCCTTGACCTTCGCGGTCAAGAGCGCGCCGGAAAGGCCTTGTTTCTTCGGGTCCATTTGAGCGCCCGCCAGGCTGGCGTACGTGACGTCGACTTTCCCCTGCACGCCGGCCTGTTTCAGTTTGTCTTTCAGCTCCTTATTCCCGAGGTAGGCCTTGGCCTTCTCGATGTCACTCGTGGGGAGCCACACCACGACGACGTTCGGGTCTGCAGTTCCGCGCATCAGCATGTGACCGGTCAGCCCGGCGTCCTTGCGCGCTTGTGCATCGGCATCCCATGCGGTCTTCCACGTCTCGTAGTTCTTCACTTTCTGCACGACCATCGAGCCGTACGGTGGCATTTGCGGCTCAGGCGCGACGTTCGCCGCCGGTTCTGCGTGCTCGGGCGCGGGTGGTTCGGCTGCAGTGAGCTCGGCTCCGCTCGTCGCAGGCGTGTTGGGATCGCCGGCGGCCGCGGCCGGTGTCGTTTCACTAGTGGCTTCGGTACTGCCACCACAGCCCGCAATGAGCAGGGCAAACAAACACACGGACAGGATCAGCTGTCGCATCGGCATAGAGGTTCTCCTCGGCGTTTGGTGTTCGCACGCGTGCGCCCGCGCAGTCACCCCTGCGCGTCCAAACGCGTTGCGCGACGATCTAACCGAAGCTCTCGGCCGCACGCAAATACTGCGTTTCGATCGTACGTTTGCTTACAGGCTGCTGCAGCTACGAGCGGCGAACGTGTAGCCGCTCACAGCTGCGCGAACGCTCACTTTGGTGGCGCGGGCGGTGGCGGTGCGGACGGCGCGGTTTGCGGCGCTGCGGGAACTGGCGTTGCGCGCGGCTTCGCGGCTGCAGGTTGCGCCGGCGCCGTTGCGGGTGCTGGCGTTGCACCTGTGGATTGTGGCGGTGCTGCGGGCTGTGGGGCTGCTGCAGGTGCAGGCGTTGCAGGCATCGCGGCTGCTGCGCTCGGCTTCGCCGGCATCGCGGCGCGCGCTGGGATCGTGCTCGGCGCGGCGAGCGTCGCCGGTGCTGCCGCGGACGCGGGCGCTGCTGCGGGCACAGCCTTCGGAACCGGCGCAGCGCTCGCGGTCGCCGTCGGAGCTGCGGGCACCGGTGCGGGTGCAGCAGCAGCCGGCGCAGCTGGAGCTGCAGCTGGTGGCGGCGGCGGCGCAGGCTTCTTCCCGAAGAACTCCTGGAAGCTCGGACGCTGCGCGTTCACGGTCGCTGCGCACAGGCGCGCTTGCTCCGTCGCGCTCGCGAGGATGCGCGGACCGCCGGCCAAGTGCTGCACGCGTGAGGTGAAGAACGCTTCGGCACGCGCTGCACCCGCTTCGTCACAAAACGAAGTGCTCAGCCACACGAGCGCGCCCGCCGCGGACGGCGACAGACGCTCGGCGAGCTTTTCGAAGTTCTGCTCGAGGAACTCGCGCGCAGCCTCTTTCGTACGTCGATCTCCAAACTGCGCGCGCAGCGGGGTCACGATCTCGTTCACGCGCAACTTGGGATCGAGCGAGAGCGCGAGCGCCTTGGCACTGCGCGCGTCGCGCACGCTGCCGAGCGCGATCAGTAACCGCATGCGTACTGACGCATCCTCGGCCTTCAAAAACTGCTGGTACACCGCATCGAACAGCTTATCGTCGCCCTGCTCGAGCGCGACGTTCACCGCGAGATCCGCGATGTCCTTCGGCACAGCGTCGGGCTTGATCACGCCGCCCGTCGTCACGCCGAGATAATCGCGACCCCACTTCACGAGCTTGTCGCGGGTCGCCTGCTCCCGCCCAACCTCGGCAAGCACGCCGAGCACCTGCGCGCGCAGCAGCTTCGCGTCTCCCGTCTCGCCCATCTGCTCGCGGAATCCCAGCCGCGTCCGCACCGGCAAGTACAGCTTGTTCACGTAGGCAGCGAGCGCAGGCAGATCGCTTTCAGTCGCGAGCTTCTCGTGCACCCACCCGAGATAGTCCGCTGGAACTCCCGCAACCGAGCGCTCGAGGTCGACCGCAAACGTTGGAAGCATCCGCAGCAGATCCTTCGCAGTCGTCGTTCCGCTCTCGACGCCGGCGATCAACCCATTCACGAGCGCGTAACGCTCGCGTGCGCTCAGCCGCTTGTAGCCTTTCGTCCGCAGCTTCTCGAGATCCGCCGACGGCAGCGAGAAGCGGTAGTAGCCGGCGGCTTCCGCGTTCGGCATCACCCATGCCGGACATTGCCCTTTCTCGAATCCGATCACCCCGGTCGGCTCGCTCAGCAGCAAACACGCCTCTTTGACGCCGCTCGCGATCTCGTAGCGCGCGCATACCGGAATCTGCCAGCGCTCGTCCTTGCTACCAGTCGAGCCGAGCGGCAGATACCGCGACTGCTTTAGCCGCAACTCGGCCGTTCCGCCTTCGCACGCGACCTCAGCCTCCACGAGCGGCACACCCACTTGCGTGAGAAACGTGTTGAACGGCGTCTTCACGTCTTTGCCCGCAGCGGCGCTGAGCGCATCGAGCAGATCTTCGGTGCTCGCATTCTTGTCCGCGTGCGCTTGCAGATACTGCTGCACGCCCTTGCGAAACACTTCCGGCGTCAGATAGCGCTCGAACATGCCGAGCACGCCTCCGCCCTTGCTGTACGTGATCGAGTCGAACGCGTTCACGATGTCGTGCGTGCTCGTGATCGGCTGGCGGATCATTCGCGCCGTCACGCGCGCATCGACCCCCATCGCATCTTCGATCCCGCCGAGCAATTGAAACTCGGACTTGTACTGCGGGTGGAGCTCGTTCGTGATGCGATCGCCCATCCACGTCGCAAACGCTTCGTTCAACCAGATGTCGTTCCAGTAGTACATCGTGACGAGATCGCCGAACCATTGATGCGCGAACTCGTGCGCCATCACGCCCGCATTCGCACGGCGCTGGCCCTCGCTCGCAGACTTGGGATCGAGCAAGAGCAAGAAGTCGCGAAACGTTACGAGCCCTGCGTTCTCCATCGCGCCTGCTGCAAAATCAGGCACGGCGACGATGTCGAGCTTTCCGTAGGGATACGCGATGCCGAAGTAGCGCTCGAGCGCAGTCAGCTGCGGGCCGACCTCCGCGAGTGCGATCGACAACTGCGCGCCCTTCCCCTTCGCGGCGATCCCGCGCACTGGAACAGGCTCCGGCCTCACGGCGCTCGCGGGAATCGGCGTTCCGTTCACGATGTCGAGCGGACCGACCGCCCACGCCACCAGATAACTCGGCAGCGGCCTCGTCTGGGCGAAGTGAACGCGCTTGATGCCCTCGCCCGCCGGTTCCTCGCCGACCGGCAAGGTATTGCTGACTGCAACGTTGTCACTCGGAACGGTCAGCCACAGCTCGTAGGGCGTCTTGAAGTTCGGTTCGTCGAACGACGGAAACGCGGAGCGTGCGGAAATCGGCTCGAACTGCGTAAACGCATAGCTCTCGCCGCCACTGTCCACGCGGTAGTGGCCGCGCAGCTGGCGATCGAAAGGCGCGTCATAACTGATCTCGAGAACCACCTCACCCGCGGGTAATGGCTGCTGAAATCTGAGCGCGCTGACACCGTCCTCGTTCAGCTGCGCGTAGCTGCCTTGGATCGTGGTTTGGCCAGCAATCCCGCGAACGCTGGAGATTTGTAAGTTCTTCGCGTGCACCATCACGACCGAAGTCGGCGCCCTCACTTGGACGAGGATCTGTGCGCGACCGCTGAATCGCTCGGTTTTCGGCATCACCGTGAGCTCGAGCGAGTACGAAAGCGGCTGAACGTCGCCGGGTAGACGGTCGCTCTTCACCTGCGCTGCGGGAAGTGAGCCCGCAGGGGTCGCCGGAGGTACTTGAGCCACCGGGCTACAGGCCGCAGCGAGAGCGCCGGCCAAGAGGAGAACCAGACGCCGCGAAAACGACGTGAACTTGGGTTGTTCGGTCGGGCGATTCACCGCGCCATCATGAAGCAAACCGAACCCGAGATTCCAATGAATGCCGGGGGTCGCACCATTCGAGTGTGAGTGTCGGCGGCACGCTCGAGTTCACGGAAAACTCTCGTCGGGTTGATGAAACCGAACTTGAACTTCATTATCAAACGCGGTAGCCCTCCGCTGGGTTCTCCCCCTATGCGTCTACGGCGCGTTCAGTTTTTTGCCACTTTCGCCTGTCTTTTCACGCTGTTGGGCTGCAACAGCGGAGCTAGCGAACCTACGGGTAAGGGCGACGATGATCCGCTCAAGGACCTCACGCTCGTGTCCGCCGACCCGAGCGACATCCAGCTGAGTGCGCTGCCACCCGAGTGGAGCGACCGTTTTCAGCGCGGTGACACGATGTTCGAGCTGCCGTTCAAAGACAACCAGGGCCTCGGCCCGGTCTACATCCGGCAGAGCTGTAACTCGTGCCATGCCGCCGACAGCCGCGGGCCGGGCGCTGTTCGCAAGATGGTCGTCGTCGATGCCGATGGGCACACACCAGCCGACGACCAGTCCCCGCTGAACTACGGTCACACCGTCCGGCCGCTGATGGCTGCAGGTGCGACGCAGGGAATCGACGTGCCGGAAGGTCGCACGGACTTGCTCGTCACCAAGCGCGAGCCGCCGGCGGTGTTTGCGCGCGGCTATTTGGAAGCAGTCGAAGACGGCGAGATCTTGCGCGTGGCGATGCAGCAGGCGGAGCGCGGCGTCGTGTCGGGCGAGGTCAACTGGGTCGAATACGCGTCCGAGCCCAATCCGAATACGCAGTTTCATCAGTTCAAGCGCGGTGACCGCGCGATCGGTCGCTTCGGTTTGAAGGCGCGCATCGCGACGCTCGACGAGTTTGCTGCGGACGCGTTCCAAAACGACATGGGCATCACGTCGGAGCTGCGGCCGGACGAGTTGCCGAATCCCGCCGGCGATGCCGACGCCGTGCCGGGCGTCGACGTCGACACCGAGACCTTGAATGACGTCGCGGACTACATGCGCGTGTTGCGGATTCCTCGGCGCGGCGAAGTCGCGAAGGACCCGCACGGGCAGACCCTGTTCGAGCAGACCGGCTGTGCCGAGTGTCATCAGCCCACGATGCACACGCGTGCCGATTACCCGATTGCGGCGATCGCGGATAAAGAAGCGCTGATCTACACGGACCTGTTGATTCACGACATGGGCCCGGACTTCGCGGATGGACTCCGCGAGTTCGACGCGGGTTATTCGGAGTGGCGTACGCCACCGCTACTCGGTTTGCGGCACATGCAGCGCTATCTGCATGACGGTCGCGCAGAGACGATCGAGCAAGCGATCGAAATGCACGGTGGATCGGAGTCTGAAGGTGTGGCTGCAGCCGAGGCATTCGGCGCGTTGTCGGATGCCGATCGTGCTGCGCTTTTGAAGTTCGTATCGGCGTTGTGAGCGCCCGAAGAAGGAACTGAGTCATGACGAGAAGGACTGCTTACTACTTGTGCTTCGCCGCACTCGGCTGCGCGCTCGCTGCGTGCAGCAACGACGACGACGATCCGAATGGCAATGGCGACAGCGGCGATGATCTGCGAGCAGATGCGATCCTCGCGACCAAGGCTTACGTCACGAGTGAAGTCGAGAAACTCGTCAAGGCCAGCGAGGCCATTCAGAAGGCCGCTCCGGCCCCGGATGACGACGGTTGGAATCCGAAAGACGACGCGAAGGCAGTCGAGGACATGCGTACCGCGTGGAACACCTCGCGCGATACCTACGAGCACATCGAAGGCTCGATCGCGATCCTGTTCAGCGGCTTGGACGTCTCGACCGACGAGCGCTACGACGCATTCATTGAAGACGAGCCGGACGCGAACTTGTTCGATGACGAAGGCGTGACCGGCATGCACGCGATCGAGCGCATCTTGTGGGCCGGCGATCATCCGGACACCGTGATCGAGTTCGAGAGCGCGCTTCCGGGCTACGAGGAAGCCGCCTTCCCCGCGACGAAGGAAGAAGCAGACGAGTTCAAGAACAAGCTCGCCAAGAAGCTCGTGGACGACACCGAGGAAATGCTCACGATGTTCAAGCCGCGCGCGCTCGATGCGCCGACGGCATTCCGGGGTGTGATCGGTTCGATGAACGAGCAGCTCGAGAAAGTGACGCTCGCGACCACGGCAGAAGATGAGTCGCGCTACGCGCAGCGCACGCTCGACGACATGCGTGCGAACCTGGAAGGTGGCGAAAAGGTCTACGCTGCGTTCCGCGACTGGGTGATCGACGCTGCGGGCAAGGACGTGGATACGAAGATTCAAGCCGGCTTCAAGTCGATCCGGGCCGCGTACGCGGAGAACAAAGGCGCGGCGATTCCCGCAGCGCCGGAAGACTTCGACACCGATGAGCCGAGCGCAGCCGATCTCGCGACGCCGTACGGCAAGCTGTACAAGCTTCTGACGACGGAAACGGACATCAAGAACGAAGACTCGTTGATCGTCGTGATGGACCAAGCCGCCGACGACATGGAGCTCGACGAGCTTCCCGAAGAGTGAGGACATGAGTCAGCTGGGCCGAGGTGTACGTAGTTCGTGTTGGAGCGCGGTTGCGCTCGTCGCCTTGGCCGGCTGCCTCGATAACCAACTCGCTCCGGATGACGATCCGAAAAATGTCGGCGCGGCAAACAACTTCATCGCGCTGCAGAGTGACTTTCGCGACTACGAAGACTGGATGAAGTTCGACACCGAGGTCATGGGCGAACACGCCGGCACGGTTGGAACCATCACCGAGTACTTGAATCAACTGCCCGAGATGGGCTCGGATGACTTCCCAGTCGGGACGATGATCGTGAAGACGGTGCAGCCCGAAGCTGGGCCTGCTCCGGCGATCCACGCGATGGTGAAGCGCGGCGGTGCGTTCAACAAAACCGGCGCGCTCGGCTGGGAGTACTTCGAGCTCGCGAAAAATGACAAAGGCACGCCGGTCATCGTCTGGCGCGGCCAGAAGCCTCCGACCGGCGAGAAGTACAAGAATCTGCTCATGCCCAACTCGAATATGATCGAAGCCGATTGCAACGGCTGTCACGTGGTGTCGAAGAACGACGCGGTGTTGAGCGAAGTGCTTCAACTGAGTGCGCTCGAGTAATGCGGACTCGAGTGCGGACTAAATCTGGATCGCAACTCGCGATCGCAATCGGCGCGGTGCTCTGTGGGTTGTGCGTAAGCGCGCAAGCACAGGCGCAGTCGAGCGGCGATGATGCCGCGAGCGCGCCTGCCCCGGCGGCGGAAGTAGCCACGCCGCCAGCGGTCGTTGCGCCGGATTCCGCGGCACCGGTGGAGAGCCCGGCCGTACCAGCGAGTCCGGCTCCGGTCGCTGCGCCGCCGCCGCCAGCGGCAGGCCCGCAGATCGATCTGCCGCCCGAAGAAGCTACGGCGCAACCGGCCGAGCCTCTTCCGATCGTTCAGTTCGGATCGGCGATTGAGCGTGAGGAAGCGCTCTCGCGCGGGTTGACACCCGAGCGTCTGGCGGCGCGCACGACTGTGGTCGGTGGGTACGGCCAGTTCACGCTGAACTCGTTGCGCGTCGGTCCGGACAAAGACAATGACTTCACGACGCGCGCGAATCTGCGCCGGATCGTGCTCTTCGTCGCGCACCCGATCACCGACGACATTCGCGTCTACAGCGAGTTCGAGTGGGAGAACGCGGTCGCGTGCGACGGCTGCAACGGATCGGCGGAAGTCGAGCAAGCGTTCATCGAGTGGAACTTGCTCGGCGATGCACTCGCGTTGCGGGCGGGCCTCGTGCTCGTGCCGATGGGCATCATCAACCAGTGGCATGAGCCACCGGTGTTCCACGGCGTCGATCGGCCGAACGTCGACACGTTCGTGATTCCGACCACCTGGCGCGAGCTCGGCCTCGGTGTCACGGGGAAGCTCGCTGAGATTTGGCACTACGAGCTGTACTTGACGACCACGCTCGATCCGTTGCGTCTCGATTCGAGTGGCTTGCAGCCCGCGCTGTCGTTGGGCTCGCTCGCGCGGGCGGATGCGTTTGCGCTGACGGGCCGAATGGAAGTCGAGCCGCTCTTGGGTGTGATCGGCGGCGTCTCGTTTTTTGCGAGCGACGTCGGTGGCAACGGGGACTACTTTCGCCGCAACGGCAAAAAGCGCGACCTCAAGTTGCCGTTGATCGGATATTCATTCGACGCGCGCATGCGCCGTTACGGAATTGAAGCGCGGCTCGTGTGGGCGCAGTTCTTTTTTCCGAACGCGGGCGACTTGATGGGTGCGCTGCGTGAGGATGGAAGCTCGCTCTTTCCGAACGTGGATGTGACGGGTCCGATTCCGGAGCGCATTCAGGGCGGTTACATCGAGTTGGCGTACGACGTGTTGCACGAGTTGCATGTGCAGCACGAGTTGTTGCCGTTCGTGAGGTTCGAGACCTACGACACGCAGGCGAAGGTGCCGAGTGGCTACCGTCGCGAACCCTCGTTGGATGTGGACGAGTTGACGATGGGTTTAACCTATCGGCCAATCCCACAGTTGGCGTTCAAGGGAGACGTGCAGCTGAGAGATCGGCGGTACGGTCTGGATGAGCTGCAGGTAAACTTCGGTTTCGGCTACATGTTCTGAGCCGCCTGACCAACACGCCCACCGCAGCGCCGGCACCGGCAAACTACTTGGTCGCAGTCACACCGAACTTGCGGACGTGCTGCACGAGCGCGCTCATGCCCTGGTCGTTCAACTGCTTGCCGAACGGCGGCATCATCCCGCGTCCCTCGCGGATCACAGACAGGATCTGGGCGTCGGTGCGCTGCTTCTGAAAGTCCGGCGACGCGAAGTCGGGCATCTGTGCCCCTGGGGGCCTGCCCGAGCCTTGCCCGTGGCCGTCGCGACCGTGACAGCTCGCACAGCTCACGTTCCACAACGCCGCTGCTGCGCGCTCGACGCCGCCTTCTTCGTTGCTCGGCTGCGCCTGCGGAACGCGCGAAGGATCCACTTCAGCCGGTTGACTGTGATCCTCCGGCCGCCACTCGCGCTGCGGAGCGACGCGTGAGTCGCACGCGAGCAGCATTACAGCTGCACACATCGTGATTGCCCGGTTCACCATCAGCGATCGAAGACGCGGCCACGCCGCGTGCGCCCGCCCACATAGACGGCCGGCACGGATTTGACAAGTCCCGCGCTCTGCGTCGCGGCGTTGACAGGACGGATAAGCCAATGAAAACTCAGGTTTTGCGACAGGGACAGTCCGGCGTTGCACCGCGCATCCTTCATTCTCCTCGTCCTAGGGTCGCTCCTGGTCTCCACGCTGGCATGGTCGCAGGTGCGCCGGCCGATCTTACGCGTCCAGGACATCAAACCGGGGATGAAAGGCTACGGCCTCACCGTCTTTCGCGGTGAGACGCCGGAACGCTTCGACGTCGAAGTCATCGACGTTCTACACAAGTTCCGGCCCGACCAAGATCTGATCCTGATTCGCACGAAGCATCCAATCTTGGACTCGGCGCTCGCCGTCGGCGGCATGAGCGGCAGTCCGATCTACATCGACGACAAGTTGATCGGCGCCTACGCGTACGGCTGGACGTTCGGCAAGGACCCGATCGCAGGTGTCACTCCGATCGAGAACATGCTCGCGGAGCTCGCGCGGCCGATCGATCCGCGCATCTGGAAGTCGCTCGGAATGCTGCCCGGCCTGAGCAGAGCTGCCGAATCGCTCGGCCCCCGCGCCCTGCGTGTGCGCGACAAGTCCAACGCGTTTGCGAGCTTGCGCGCGCACGCCGATCGGTTTGGAGCATCTTCGGTCGTACCTGGCCGCCCGGTCCAAGTCTCGACGCCGCTCCTCCTCTCCGGCATGACGGATGCCGCGATCGACGTCCTGAGCCGGGAGCTCGCACCCTTTGCGCTCGAGCCGGTGCAAGCAGGCGGCGGCAGCGCAACGCTTTCGCCCGCGCAGAGGGCGAGCTCGAAGTTCGTCGACGGCGGCTCGATCGGCGTTCAGCTCGTGCGCGGCGACATCCAGGCGACGGCGACCGGCACGATCACCTATATGGAAGGTCAACGCTTGCTCGGTTTCGGGCACCCGATGCTGAATGCCGGGCAGGTCGGCCTGCCCACGTGCACCTCGCGCGTGGTGTACGTGCTCTCGAGTCTGCAGCGGTCGTTCAAGATGGCAGAAGCGGTCGCTCCACGCGGCATGCTGATCCACGATCGCCAATCCGCGATCGTCGTCGACCAAACGAGCCGGGCCGACATGATTCCCATGCGCGTGACGCTGAAGGGGGTTCCTTCCGCGCCGCGCAGCGTCTGGAACCTCGAGCTCGCCAATCATCGTTTGCTCACGACTGGGCTCGCGTTCAGCTCACTGTTCAACGCGCTCTCGGCGAGCGCCGTCGACCGCGCTGACGTGATGTATTCCATCAAGACTCGCGTGCAGGTCGAAAAGCACGGGACGATCGAGACCCAAGACGTGGGTTACACGGCGCTCGGAGCTGCGGACGCCGGTGCGCTCTCGAGCTTGCGGATGTTCAGCGTCATCGGAGCGGCATTCGACAACCCGTTCGAAGATGCACGGATCTCGGGAATCGACGTCGAGCTCGACGTGCGCTTCGGCCGCGACGTGGTCAACATCATCGATGCACAGGTCGCGAGTGACACCGTCGACCCGGGCAAGCCCGTCCACGTCTACGTGACCTTGCGGCGCTTCGATGACACCGAGCGCGTCGAGATCGTCAGCGTGCCGATCCCCAAGAGCGCGGCCGGCGACAGCGTGGAGATCTCGGTCGACCCGGGCGACCAAGTGCGAATCGAGCAACCGAAGCCGGACAGCTTGGACGACCTGTTTCGGATGGTGCGCACGAGTTATCCGAGCACATCGCTCGTCGTGTCGACGAAGCTGCCGCAACAAGGCGTGAAGCTTCGCGGGCAACTCGTGGATCAGCTGCCGGGTTCCGCGCTCGATACACTGCAACCCGCCAACGAGGCGGATAAGCCTACGGTGTTTTCGACCTACGAGCGGCAAGAGCGTACCGGCCGCGAAGTGTTGACTGGTACGGCCAAGATCAAACTCAACGTGCGCGAAGAACCCTTACGATGAAGCAGCGCTTCACTTGGATCTGCTTAGCGTGCTCGCTCGCGAGCGCAACCGCTTGGGCCGGCAGCACGCGCTCGTTCGTGCTCGACAGCGCGAGCGTGCTCGAGGAAGGCAAGCTCGAAGGTACGGTCGTGCGCTCGGACGGCTCGATCGGGCGCGGTGTCACGACGCGGCGCACGGATTTGCCCGGCGTGAGCTCCGCGAAGAGCTTACTCGTCGCGCCCGATGGCACGGCTTACGTCGGTACCGGGAACGACGGCAAGATCTACGCGTACAGTGGTGGAGTCGCGAAGCTGTTCGCGGAGACCAAGCAGCTAATGGTCACCAGCCTGGCGCGCGACGCGCACGGCACGCTCTACGCGGGCACGATGCCGAAGGGGAAGATCTTCGCGATTGCGCCCTCGGGCCAGTTGCGCGAGCTCGCGAGCCCGAAGGACGCACAGCACGTGTGGGCGCTCGTGTACGACGAAGCGAAGCGCACCCTGTTTGCTGCGACGGGTCCGAACGGACAAGTCTTTGCGATCGACGCCAATGGAAAAGCCGAGGTCTACTACGACAGCGAGGCGACTCACATCATGTCGCTCGTGCGCGATTCGGACGGGGCGCTGTACGCGGGGACGAGCGATCAAGCGCTAGTGCTGCGCCTGCGCGGAGTCGGGCGCGCGGACGTCGTGTACGACTTCGACGGCAACGAGGTGACTGCGCTCGCTGTAAAACAGGGCGTGATCGTAGCCGCGTCGAACTTCTTTCCGAAGACGCCGCAGAGCAAGCCGAGCACGCCCGCGACCAGCGGCGATCAGAACTCGCCGCAAGCTTCGACTTCGACGCCGAGCCTCACACCCTCGAACGATCGCCCGCAAGTCGGCAAAGGGCAGCTGTACCGCGTCGAGAAGGATGGCCGCGCCGAGAAGTTGTTCACGTCGGAAGCCGGCTCACTCACGAGTGTCGAGTGGGGCGACGACGACGCGATCTACGTCGGCACGGGCAAGGAAGGCCACATCCATCGCGTGCAGCCCGATCACACGCACGCGCTCTGGGTCGACGTCGACGAACGCCAGGTGCTCGCGACCAGCATTCGCAGCAAGAAGCCCATGTTCGTGACCGGCGATGGCGCTGCGATCTACGAGATCGAAACGGGTCCGGCGCAGCACGCGTGGTGGACCAGCAAAGTGCTCGATGCCGGCACGGTCGCAAAGTTTGGTCAGCTGACGTTTCGCGGCCAAGGCAAATTGTCGTTTCAAACGCGCTCGGGCAACACGGACAAAGCGGATGGGACATGGTCCGATTGGTCTCCGCCGCTGACGGCTGCGGGCCCGATCCAGAGCGCGGGCGCGCGCTTCCTGCAAGTTCGCGCGAGCTTGGACACGTTGGACGGTCTGGTCTACGCGATCGAAGCGTTCTACTTGCCGCAAAACCAACCGGCGCTCGTGAGCGAAGTGATCGCCGAGCCGCCGCGGCTGCGAACGGATCGGCCCGGCTCGCGGGGCACAAACAACAGCAGCATCTACAAGCTGCGCTGGAAGGTCGACAACCCGGATGGCGACACGTTGCGCTACCGCCTCGCCTACAAGCGCGAAGAAAACCCGGCCTGGCGCTCGCTCTTGCGTGACAGCGACGTGCTCACGGCGATGGAGTACAGCTGGGACACCGAAGGCGTTCCAGACGGCTTTTATCGTGTGCGCGTGGAAAGTAGTGACGAGCTCGACAACCCCACGCCGATCGCGCGCAAGGCGAGCGGAGACTCCGAGCCGTTCCTGCTCGACAATCACCCGCCGAGCGTCGTCGAGTTGCGCGTTGCGGGTGGCAAGCTGACCGGCAAGGCCGTCGATTCGCTCGGGCCGATCTCGAAGCTCGAGTACACCGCGGACGGCATCGAATGGTTTTTGATGTTTCCGGCGGACGGTTTGTTCGACACCCGGGATGAGGTGTTCCAGTTGCCGCTACAGTTGCTTCCGAAGGGCGACCTGACAGTGATGGTGCGTGCGACGGACGCGAGAGGGAATGTGGGATCGAGTGAAGTGAACGTGCGCGTGCAGTAGGCGGGTGTTGGACTTGAGAGATCGTCGCCGTCCTCACTAACTCCGCCACTCTCATTGTCATGCCCCGCCTAGCTTCGACCGCGATCTGGCCTCGATAGCTAATACCAGCTCACTCTCACAGACACGGTTCAACTCATTATGTGCCACGAACGCCGGCCCTCATCGGATGGGACCTCGCGAGGGACCTTGGCGCTAGACGATCAGGTGCAAAGGACGTACACGTACGCTCCTGCGCTGTTGCGATTTTCAGCGGCACGGAGGGAGCCATGCGAGTCCGAGTTTCAACGCTTGTATTGATGTTAGTCGCGAGTTGTTCGAGTGACAGCGCGCTACAGAATCCGCTCACTGCTGGTGCGGGCGCACCCGCAGGAACAGGCGCACCGGTCGCAGGTACTCCCGGTACGACTGCGGGAAGCACGAGCACGGGCCCAGTGAGTGGAAGTGGAGTCGCCGCCACGGGCGGCAGCGCCGCAGCTGGAAGCGGCGTCGCAGGCGCCGCCGCGGGTAGCAGTGCTGCAGCTGGAAGCGGCGCGGCAGGCACGGCCGCCGGGGCGGCGGGCAGCGTCGCGGCCGCAGGTGCAGGTGGCGTAGCCGGTGATCCCGGTGCAGCCGGGATGCCGGCGCCGGTCGGGCCAGTCGACCTCGCGACGACGGGACCCTACGAGATCATTCGCGACCAACCGGTCGGCGTAGGTTTCGAGTATCCGATCGCGTCGAGCGACACGGGCGACGGCGTCGCCGGTTGCGCGGACTTCGCGGCGGGCTTCGGCGGCGACTCGATGGAGTCGGGCGACTTCGTGAAGATCCCGCCCGATCTCAAGATGAACATGTACTCGCTGTATCGCCCGGCGAAGCTCGAAGAGGGCAAGAAGTATCCGATCATCACCTGGGGCAACGGCACGTGCGCGTTGCCGGAAGGCTACGGCACGCTGCTGAAACACTGGGCGTCGCACGGCTTCTTCGTGGTCGCGGCGAACTCGCGCCAAGTCGGCATGAACAGCGTGATGACGAAGGCGCTCGACTGGGCGTTCGCAGCGAACATGGATTCGGCGAGCCCGTACTTCGGAAAGATCGACACCGAACGCGTCGGCGCGGCCGGTCACTCGCAAGGCGGCATGGCGACGATCAACGCTGCCCGCGACGCGCGCATCAAGACCGTCATCATCTTCAACGGTGGAAGCTCGGCGACGAAACCGTTCCTCGCGATCTCGGGTGATCGCGACATCCCGTTCGTCACGCTCTCGGGGCTGAAGAGCGGCACCATGGCGGCGCCGAAAGCCGCCTGGCTCTGGTACCACATGGTGCCCGAACGCGGTTCGTTCGACGGACACTTGACGTTGATCACGGAACCGGCGCGCGTCGTCGGTCCGAGCACGGCCTGGTTCAAGACAGTGCTGCAAGACGATGCCGATGCAAAGGCGTGGTTCGTCGGCACGAGCTGCAAGCTGTGCGGCATGGACGCGATGTTCGAGTTCGGACAGAACGGCATCTGAGATTTTGAACTCTTAAATCAGAAAGCCGGGCCAGAGGTTTTCCTCCGACCCGGCTTACCGTCCCCCCTAAGTTACGTGATCAGAACTCGCAGTCGGCTCCGCCCGAGTCACCGGACGGTCGCGTGAAGTCGACCATGATGTCGGCCTCACCCGGGCTCGTGCCCGCCGTCAGGCTCGTGTTGCTGTTCAGTCCGTCGCACGCAAACACGTCGACGCCGGTGTCACCTTCGAGCAAGTCGTTGCCGTCACCTCCGAAGAGGTTGTCGAGCAAGTCCGAGTTCGGAGCGCTGCCGGTCGAGATGCTGTTTCCACCGCCACCGATGAGCGTGTCGTCGCCCGCACCACCGTAGAGGTTGTCAGTGCCGCCCTCGCCTGTCAGCGTGTCGCTGCCGGCGCCGCCGTTCAACGTGTCGCCACCGTTGCCACCGCGGATGTTGTTCGGACGGCTGTCGCCCGTGATGAGGTCGGCACCGCCGCCACCGATCACGCTCGCGCACTGGACGTTGTCGTGCTCGGGGCCCGCCTCCGACCAGTTCAACGCGTCTACGGCGCCGGCGAAGCCGACGACGTTGCTGTGATCGATCGCGACCGAGTCGACGTCGATGAAGCCGACGACGTCGAACGTCCCGTTGTCGGTCGTCGCGCCACCCGTGGTGGCCGCGCTGTTCATCAGCGTGATCTTGTGTCCAACCCAGCGAGCCGATGCAGCACCGTTGAGCGTCGCGACCGTGCCGGTCACGACGTCATTCGACACTGCAGCTGCCAAGCCGGTGCGCGCGGTCGTGCCCGGACGTGCTTCCGACCAGTCGCACGTAGCCAACGCGAACGTCGCGGCGGCCGTCGTGTCGATCTTCGCGGTCGTACCGTCCGCCGAAACCGCCACGATTGGGAACGCAGCTTCATCCGCAGTCACGCCACCGCAGTTCGACAGCGTTAGGTTTTGGCCGACTGAGAGTTGGGTAAAGCCCGTCGCCGTCACGGTTGCAATGGGGTTGCCGCCGGTGAGCGTCGTCGATGCGCCCGTACCGGTGTGCGTCGAGCCCGTGAGGCTGCCGTCACCGTCGGTCGCATCCGTCGTGGTGTTGCAGGTCACGCCCATGCCACCACAGATGGACACGGTGACCGCAGCGGTTCGCGCTGCATAGCTCATCGCCGACGTCGTACCAATGCACGTGTCGTCGCCCGCCTCACCATCGAATGAATCCGCTGCAGCGCCACCGGTGAAGCTGTCGTCACCCGTACCGCCGAAGATCTTGTGCGCGATCGTGCTGGCCGCCGCGACCACCATGGTGTCGTTGCCTTGGCCGAGCTTGATGTTGACCACCTTGTCGCTGATGTGCGCGCCATCGGTCGCGCCGAGTGCGCCTTCGCCCGAGAGCGCAGTATCCGTCGCGGAATTCATGGCCGTGAGCGTGCGGCTCAAGTTCACAGTGATTGGGTTCGTGCGCTTGCTGTAGTCGACCGTGTCGTTGCCTTCGAGCAACAGGGTCGCCGTACAAGCCTGCGCGATCACGTCGGCGCCTTGAGCCGCCGAGCCCATGTCGTAGGTGTCGTCGCCTTGGCAGCCGTTCAGGACGTCTGCGTTCGCGCCACCGCTGAGCGTGTCCGCGCCCAAGCCACCGACGAGCGTATCCGCGCCGTCGCCGCCGAAGAGCTTGACCGTGCTCGGGAACGCCATGCCGACACCCGACATCGCGTTGCCACCGGAC
>DASRXR010000576.1:0-2745 GCA_035687405.1 Polyangiales bacterium | reverse complement strand
GAGCACGCCGACGTCGTGGCGAGCATCGCACCAGCGGAGGAGATCAACCGGGTCTCCGACTGCTGGAAGACGAGCAAACTGCCGGTGCGCGAGCTGTCAGTCTTGTTCGCGTACGGCAAGCAAGACTCGATCGGCGGCGGCTACGATGCCGCGAAGACGGACGTGAGTAAGTTCGTGTCGACCCAGCAAATGATGGGGCCTGAGACGATCGCAGGCACCGAGAGCTCCAAATACTGGCGCCAGCGTTGGACTGGAAAGTCCGGCACCGTGCTCGAGTTCATCTCGCAAAACTATTCATCGACCGGCGTCGCAGGAATTCTCGCCGGGCACTGCTTGCCGATGTCGACTGGCGACACGTTCGTGAGTTGTTCGCTGCCAGTAGACTACGACTGGGGCAAAGAGGTCATCGAGTTCTTCAAGGCACATCCGATGCCATGAGTTGACGGGTTCCTAGGGCGTGTTGACGATTGCCCGCGCACGAGGCCGTTCATTCGACTGTGCGCTGAATTGTTGGGGCATAACCTAGCTATTGGCCGCGAGCCTTCGCCTTTTTGACCCATTTCAAGGTCGATAAGCAGGAGCGGCGCGCGAACCGAGGTGCCACCGCAATCAGCGAAAAGCACTCGCGGTCGGCGCAACCTCCAAAAAAAACGCGCGGTCTGGCCAAAGTCGGCTGAAGGCTGTCTGCGTCGCCGCTAGCTGCGCGAGACAAAGCGGCACGGAGGCGTGCTCACGTGGGTCGTCAAAGAACAGCTCGACTGACTCCGTCTCTCGGGAAACTTTCGAGGAGGAAATTACTATGATGTGTCTCGCGAAGACGCAGGCGGCTAAGCTTGCGCAAATTCAATGTTTGATCATCGCGTGCGCGGTCGCATGTAGCTCAGATCCGAAGTCCTCGGCGACGCCTGTCGGCGAGAGCGGGAACGGAGGTGCGAGCGGCACGGGACAAGCGCAGAGCGGGACTGGCGCGGGGTCAGCGGCGATCGGCGCCGGTGGTAGGACGGCAAGCGGCACGTCGAGCGGGACCGGAGGAAGCAGCACTTCTGCATCCGCGGCGGGCAGAGCTTCCGCTCCGACGGCAGGCACTGCCGGCATCCCAAGTCAGACGCCTGACGTAATGGAGGGCATGCCGAGCGCCGGGATGTCGAGCACTGCTGGAGCAGGCGGCACCCCGCCCACCGCGGGTGCAGCGGGCGCACCGCCGACGGTCGTCGACATGCCATGCAACGCCGCCGACAAGAAAGCCGACCCCACGGCCGTCGAGTTCGCGAAACCTGGTGAAGGACCCGGCCTCGCGACCCCTACCGGCGAATTCAAGCCCGTGATGGAGAGCGATCCAGGCATCCCGACTCACACCATTATCCGTCCCGACCCGCTCGGTAAGATCAAACATCCCATTCTCGCCTGGGGTGAAGGCGGCTGCGGAAAGAGCGGCAACATCGGCATGTTCTCGGCTCTGTTCATGGAGTTTGCGTCACACGGCGTTCTCGTCGTCGCGGACGGTCCGCCGCGTGCAGGAGGACCCACCATGGCAGGCCAGGATGCGAAGCCGCTGCTCTACGCGATCGACTGGGCTCAAAAGGAAAATGAGCGTCCGTGCAGTCAGTACTATCACAAGCTCGACGTGACCAAGGTTGCTGTCTCCGGGCAGTCGTGTGGTGGACTAATGGCGATCCAAGCCGCGACGGATCCGAAGATCACGACGGCGTTCCCATACAACAGTGGGTTGTTCGCGCGCGACCCGACGATCTACGACGCGCTGCACGCGCCGATGGCAATCTTCGACGGCGGCGACCAGGACATCGCGTACGCGAACGGACTGGCAGACTTCAACGCCATCACCAAGATTCCGATCCTGTTCGGCAATCCCACGAGCTGCAGCAGCAATGCCCACGTCTGCACGTTTTTCGATGCAAACGCCGGCGAATACGGAAGAGCTGGAGTCGCTTGGATCCGCTGGCATCTGCTCGGTGATCAGAGCGCGACCGGCAAGGGCATGTTCATCGGCGACCAGTGCGGGTTGTGCGACTCGAAATGGAATCTGATGTGGAAGATGAAGCCGCAGTGACATAAGGCGCGATCGCTCGTGAGCAGCGCTCGATCGATGTCACCGCCGCTCTGAGCTTCAACAAATTCGCGCGCTCCGGCCCATGTCGAGCATCACACGTCACCTCATCGGGTTCCTCGCCGCAGCACTGCTCGGCATGCAGGCAGGGGCGTGCGCTCGGGGAGACATCATCCTCGGCGCACGCGGAGGCTCGCTCGGTCCAGCGGCGAATGGCTCGATCGATCTGGATGCAAGTACTGCCGGAGCGACCGACTCCGCAGGTGCGAGTGCGGCAGGTTCAGGTGGGTCTGCAGCTGGCAGCTTCAGCGGATCTGCAGGTGCGAGCGGCATGACTGCTGCAGCGGGAGTGGCTGCGCCCGCGGGGACCGGAGGCGCGGCCGCGGAGGCAGGTGCTTCCAGCGAAGGTGCACGACCGAGCACAGGTTGTGGCAAAGACCCGGTTCTCTTGGACACGAACATCCAAATCGGCGGCCTGCGCGCGAGCTACCTCGTCGATCTCCCGGCGGACTACGACAAAACTCGCGCGTATCCCCTGATCATGGCGTTTCGTGGGTCGGGCTCCACGACGGACGAGTTTCGCGGGTATCTGAACCTGCCGGCTGTCACCGGCGCCGACGCGATCGTCGTGCATCCGAACTGTCCGAACGATGCGACGACTTGGGACGTGCAACGGGATC
>DASRXR010000575.1:0-5694 GCA_035687405.1 Polyangiales bacterium | reverse complement strand
GTCGTGCACCTCATCGAGCTGCACCTGAGCGATCATGATCGGGTCGTCGGCCTCTGCCGTGAACCCGCCGCCCTCGCGCACCATTCTCGCCGCGTTGCTCGCCGCAGCTACGACCGACGGCTCTTCGACCACCATCGGTGCGATGAAATCTTCACCGTTGACTTGAACGTTCAGCGCGAGCGCGAACGGGAGCGAAAACGTACCGACGACGTTTTCGATGATCTTGTCCGCACGCTCACAGCCCAGACCGCCGTCGCCTACGGCTGCAATCAAATCTGCGACATCCATGCCGAGGGCTTCAGCCGCCACGCGTCGTCGATCTTCGACCGACAGCTTGTAGAACCCTGGCCATCTCGAGTTGCGTCGGGTCATACGTCGTCCTTACGAGCGCCGGAGGCGGCTCGGTCACGTTCACTAGGCTCGACCCGGACTCCGGGTGCGCCCCAGCCAATCGACAATACAGAGAACTTCTGTTCAGAGCAGAGCCGAACGAACTGCGCTTCGGCGTCGGGATCCGGTAGGAGCGCGAGAGCGACGTCACCGCCGCCCGCTCCTGAAGGCTTCGCTGCACCACCTACACGCGCGGCAAGCTTCGCCACCTGAGCAAGCGTGTCGTCCACAATGTCGGCACCCGCCGCACGGCCGAGTGCTGCCATCGCCTCGCCGTATGCCGCAGTGCTGGCGATCACGTCGATCGGCTCAGCCGCGAGCACGGCTGATACAAAACGATCGGCCTCGCGACCGAGGTCAGCCATCACCGCGCGATGCTCGGCGGGATCACGTTCGGCGAGTGCGTCGACCTTTGCGATGTAGTCGCTGGTGCGCGCTGCCTTGCCGGTCCAAATTACACGGGCGATCAAGCCTGTCGGCCAGTCGACAGGGTGCGTTTCAATGGTCTCACCGAGCTTGCGGAACCGAACGAAGCCGCCGAGCACGGACGCAGCGACGTCCGCGCCGCTGCCTCGCGGTGAGATTGCGCGGTGGCCGCGCAGCGCCGCATCCAATACGCGGGCGCGACCATCCGAGCTCTCGATGTCGATACCCGAATCAGCGAACGCCAGACCGGCAGCCGCTGCGGCCGCTGCGGCCGAGGAGCCCAGACCCAGCTTCGTCCCGGACATCTGCATGCTGCTCGTGTCGACCGTCGGACCCTCCGCAGATGCACTAGGGCCGGCGGCAACAACTTTGCGCGCTTCGGCAAACGCGGCGGCAGCTTCCCGTGAAGCTTCAGGCGCTGCGCCGCTCCGGAACCGGGCGAATGCGCGTCGATCCACGGCGGCAACGAGTGCCTCTGCGCCGTGCAATACCGCGTATTCACCTGCGATCATCATCTTCCCGGGTGCACTCACGAGCAGGTTCGGCAACTTGGGCATCACGTGTTCCGAAGGTCTCGTCCCCACGCGATGCTCAACCGGTCCTGCCCAGGCGGCACGATGACCAAGGACCGTGCGTGCGTTCCTTGCGCAAAGGCCGTGAAGGGTTAATGCGACCCGCGATACGATCTGTTGAGATGCGAATATGTAGGCGAACCTGCGAGAAGTGTTGCTGAGTGGGAGGGGGGCCGCAATCCCGCTCTCAAGCTGTGTCGCGCTGTTCTCGTATTCCAGATTTGGGACAGCGGCGTGGTCGTAAGCGCGAGGTCCGGCGAGACGCCTACAGCAGCTCCACGCCATGCCCGGGTGCCGCCAGAAGCGTTCGGAGCACGCCCGGCACGCCGGACAGGGCGCGGCTGACGGCGGCGGCGTCCGATGCATGGCAGAGCGCCTTCACGTGCGGGCCGGCGTCCATCGTCGCGTAGACCGGTGTCACACCCTCCGCGCGGAGCTCCCGCACTTTGGCAAAGGCCGCGAGCGTCGCCGGCTGGAAGTACAAAAGCCCGGGGTCCGCCGCGAGCGCGCAGGCGTGGAACGCCAGAGTGCTCTGCTCCATCGCACGGCCGACCCGGGCGATGTCGCGCGCGAGTAACCCCGCACGAACCTCGTCTGCCAGCGCCGGGGCCGCCTTCACCCACGATTCGTAATAAGGCGAGGTCACCTTCGTGTGCGTCATGCCGTCGGTCGAGCCGACGGACTTTCGGCCTTCGGCCGTGACCGCGACGACGATCGCGATCGACCAGTGATCAGCCGGTGCGAGTTGATGCGCTGCCAAGCTCGCGTCACCCGGCTTACCCGCCGGCAGCTCGACGAAACCTCCGAGCACGGAACGCGCCGCCGACGCGGACGACTGCCGCGCCAACGCCGAGGTGGCATCCGCATCGAACGGAAGCCCGGCCGCTTTGCGGGCCGCCGCTGCGAGCGCCGCAAATCCCGACGCGCTCGAGGCGAGCCCACTCGCAGTCGGAAAGTGGTTTTTGCTCTCGACGTGGGCCTTCAGCTTCGTGCCGGCGAGCGCGCGGACGCGGTCGAGCAACTCGATCGCGCGTTTCAACTCGCCGCCCAGAGCGGCAGTCCCATTCAGCAAGAACTCGTCTTGCGCGAGGTTTGCGCGAAGCTCCACCGTCGTCTCGGTGGTCAGCGGATCGAGCGTGACCGAGATGCTGGGCACCGCGGGCAAGTTCAACTCCACGTCGGCTTTGCCCCAGTACTTCGCGAGCGCGATGTTTGCGCGGGCGCGGGCTTTGGCGATCGAGCTCGTCACGTAACCTCCACAACGAATGGCTTGTGTCCTCGCCCGCCGAGCACCTGCACGAGCTCTTCAGCGTGCGCGCGGTCGCGGCCGAGCGCGATCATACAGCCACCGCCACCACCGCCCGTGAGTTTCGCACCGAGCGCGCCGGCTTCGCGCGCGCTCTTGCACATCTCTTCGAGCGTCGATGTCGACAGCAGCAAGCTGCTCAACAACTTCTGATTCAGGTCCATCAGTTGGCCGAAATTTTCGCGCTCGCCGCGTTCGATCGCCTTCATGCCGTTTTCGACGATGGCGGCGATCGCATCGAACAGTTGATCGGCCTTTTGCGGATCGCGAGCGTGCTGGCGCGCCACGCTCGCCACCATCTGCTTGGTGCTGCCGTGCTCGCCGCTGTGAGCGACGACGAACGAAAACGCAGCGCCGATCGGATGCGGCGCGAGCGACTGACCTTTGCGGTAGACCGCGACGCCGCCACGAGCCGCCATCGCGCTGTCCACACCGGATGGATTGCCGTGAAACACGCGCTCCCAAGTGAGGGAGAGATCGATGATCTCATCGAGCGTGTGGCTGACGCCGAGAGCGGCATCACAGGCGCGAATGACTGCGACACTCAGAGCGGCGGAGCCGCCGAGGCCTGCGCCACCCGGGATTTCCATCACCGCCGACACCGAAAGACTCGCGCCGTACTGCTCGCAAATCACCGCAAATGCGCGACGCAGGAGCTCGCGCTCGGGGTCTGCTTCCTCGCGCTGCGCGAACACGCGCACGCCCCACGGTTCGACTGCGAGCGTGCTTTCCGCTGCGCGCTCGGCGCGCTCGGCAACAGCGTGACACCCCCTCGCGATCGCGGCGGCCAAAGCCGGCCGCCCGTACACGACGGAGTGCTCGCCGAGCAGGATGATCTTGCCGTGGCCCGTGCCTTGCGCCGACATGCAGCGCTTAGGCGTACCACGAAGTCTCACCGGTCGCGAAGCACCAGCTTGTTCAGGAGCTCGCGAAGCATCGCCACGCCCTCCGCTCCCAGCGGCGCCGCTACGAGCGCCGACTCGGCCTCGTTCGCGAGCGTCGCCAAATGCGCCTCCACCCGCGCACGCGCTCCCGACGTCTCGAGCACGCGCGCCGCCTCTGATAGCTGCGGCGCAGTCGCGTTCGCATTTCCGAGCACACTCGCGAGCTGCGACCAGGCTTGCCCATCGAGTAGCGCGCGCGCTTCGCGAATCAGCGACGTGTTCTTGCCTTCGCGCAGGTCGTGCCCTGCCGGCTTACCCGTCACCGCTGGATCGCCGTACGTACCGAGCAGATCATCGCGAAGCTGAAACGCAATTCCGAGGGGCCGCCCGAATCGGTCGAGCGCCGCGAGTTGCTCCGGCGTCGCATCCGCGAGCAATGCGCCGATCTGCAAAGGCCCGCGCACCGTGTAGCTACCGGTCTTCAAGTCGTGCATGCGTTCGACGTCGGTGTGCTCGAGCAAATCCATCTGTTGCCCGCACACGACTTCGGTGTGCATCTGACTGAAGCGCGCGAGGATCTCCGACGTGCGTTTCGAAGCCACCGCACCGCGCTGCAGCGCTTCGTGCGCAAAGCCCGCAGCCAGATCCGACGCGAGGATCGCGAGACTCGCCCCGAGCTTCGCGTCGTTACGCTTTTGCGCGAGCGCAGCGTGCACCGACGGACCGCCGCGACGTTCAGCGTCGTCGTCCATCCAGTCGTCTTGAATGAGCAGATACGTCTGAAGCAGCTCGATCGCAGCCGAAAGCTCGAGGATGCGCGCGGTATCAGCCGGCCCACCCGAGGCGCGATACCCTGCATATAAGATCAAACAACGCAGGCGTTTGCCACCACGCATCGTGAGCTCGGCCGCTGCATCGAGAAGCTCGGCAGCGTACGGGGACATTTCCGTGACTTGGGCGCGCTTGGTTTCGAACAACGTCCGCAGATGCTCGTTGACGCTCGCAACGATCTGCCCAGTCCATGATTGAGACACGATGTGTCCTCGTAAATCCGCCGCTCTCAGCTGAGTCGGACGGTGCAGGGTCTTTACACCGAGTCCGGTCGGGACTCCACCGGGCTCGAGCGCACCGCGGAATTGTGTAACTGCGCAACCCTGCGCAAGTGTTCGCAACTTGCGCGGTAGGCTCGACGGAACAGCCCTCCCGTGCTTCACTGCCCAGGACGCCCATGACGGACATTCGACAGCGAAAAGCCGACCATCTCGCCATTTGTGCCAACGAAGAAGTCGGGTTTCGCGGGCGGACGACGCTGCTCGAATGCGTTCAACTCGTGCACGAATCCCTGCCCGACTTCGCAATGGACGAAGTCGATCTGTCGGGGACGTTTCTCGGTAAGCCGCTGCGCGCTCCGCTGCTCATCGCGGCGATGACGGGTGGTACGCAAGAAGCGGCCGAAGTGAATCACACACCCGCGAAGATCGCGGAGAAGCGCGGCTACGCGTTCGGGCTCGGCTCGCAGCGCGCGATGCAGCGCCGGCCGGACACCGCCTGGACCTACGAAGTTCGCAAGCACGCGCCGTCCGCGCTCGTGCTCGGCAACGTCGGCGTGATTCAAGCGCGCGATCAAACGACCGAGACGCTCGATAAGCTCGTGCGCGACATCGGCGCCGATGCCTTGTGCGTGCACATGAATCCGGCGATGGAAGTCGTGCAGCCGGAAGGCGATCGCGACTTTCGTGGCGGCGTCGAGACGTTCGCGCGACTGGTGAAGGAACTCCACGTTCCGGTTGTCGCGAAAGAGACCGGCAACGGCATCGGCTTTCGAACCGCGCGTCGTTTGCGAGACGTCGGCGTGACGCACGTCGATGTGTCGGGTGCAGGCGGAACATCGTGGGTAGGCGTCGAGACGCTTCGCGCGACTGGTGATGCGCGCGACCTCGGCGAACGTTTTTGGGATTGGGGCGTGCCGACCGCCGCGAGCGTCGTGTACGCGCGGCGCGCCGGCCATGAAGTCATCGCGACTGGCGGGATCCGTACTGGAGTCGACGTCGCACACGCGATTGCTCTCGGTGCCAAGCTCGCAGGTATCGCCCGGCCGCTCTTGCAAGCGCTCCGT
>DASRXR010000574.1:0-8422 GCA_035687405.1 Polyangiales bacterium | reverse complement strand
GAAGGGTTGAGCGAGTTGACGGACTACGTGTCGCAGCTCGACAACAACGACGGGAAGGTCACGACGTTCCGGTTCAATCCGTCGTACCGGGTGGACCAGATCTTGTGGCGCACGATCATGCGGCAGGTGACGGGCGCGTATTACTTCCGGCCGGGCATCAGTTACGACTTCGTGAAGGACGACTTCGGGCAGTTGTTTGGAGCGCGGCTGGACGTGATTTGGAGTCGCGCGACTGCGTTTCTGCAGACGCCGGGTAACGACCCGAATCTCGGGATCGAGCTGAATGCCCAGATCTACTGGCGCAGTGACGACGGGCCGGACAAGGACGACGGCTACCACGCGTCCTTGCAGTACTCGGTGCTCTTTCCGTTGAAGGGCCTCGGCTACTATTACAAGTCTGCGGATCTCGACACAGCGCAGTCTTTGCGGTTGGTGTTGGGCGTCGTTTACTGAAGTCGGCGATCGACTGAAGCACGCAATCGTGCAAGCTGTTGGCCGAGTGTTCTCACATGGCTAAGGCTGCGAAGACCCTCTACGAGTGCCAAGCTTGCGGCGCTACCAGCCCCAAGTGGCTTGGGCGCTGCGGCGGGTGCGGCGGGTGGAACACTCTCGAAGAGGTTCGCGCCTCCGGGCGCTCGGGTGCGGGTTCCGGTGCGGGCATCTCCAAAGGCGCGCGCCCGGTTGCGCTCGCGGACATTCATCTCGAAGACGCGCCGCGGATGTCGACTGGCATCGGCGAGCTCGATCGCGTGCTCGGTGGTGGCGTCGTTCGCGGCGCCGTGACTTTGCTCGGCGGTGATCCTGGCATCGGCAAGTCGACCTTGCTCATGCAAGCGCTCGCCGGGATGGCCGGGAATGGGCTGCAGGTGCTGTACGTGACCGGCGAAGAGAGCGCGATGCAGGTCGCGCTTCGGGCGCGCCGGCTGAAGATGCGCGACGACTTCGAAGTTCTCGCGACCACGGAGCTGGATGACGCGCTTGCTGCGCTAACCAGCAAACCCCCGGCGCTCGCTGTGATCGATTCGATTCAAACCATGCGGGCCGCAGAGCTCGAGTCTGCGTCCGGCAGCGTCGCGCAGCTGCGCGAGGTCGCGGCGCGGCTGACCGAGATCGCGAAGCAGCGAGACATCGCGCTGTTCTTGATCGGTCACGTGACGAAAGACGGCTCGCTCGCGGGTCCCAAGGTGCTCGAGCACTTGGTGGACACCGTGCTCGCGTTCGAAGGTGATCCGAGCCACGCCTACCGCATCGTGCGCACGACGAAGAACCGCTTTGGCGCAGCAAACGAGATCGGCGTGTTCGAGATGTCGCGAGACGGGCTGCGCGAAGTGCCAGACGCGAGCGCGCACTTCATCGCCGAGCGCCCGGAGCGCGCTGCGGGCTCGGTTGTCGTGCCGGTCGCACAGGGCAATCGGCCGCTGCTCGTGGAAGTGCAGGCGTTGGTCGCGCCGGCGTTGTATGGAAACGCGCGCCGCGTCGCGACGGGTATCGATTCGACGCGGCTCGCAGTGCTGCTGGCAGTGCTGCAGCGGCGCGCGGGGGTGCAGGTGCTCGACCAGGATGTGTTTGCGAGCGCTGCCGGTGGTGCGCGGGTCGACGAGCCGGCCGTGGATTTGGCGCTGTGTGCGGCGGTCGTCTCGAGCCTGCGGGATCGGGCGCTGCCGAACGACCTGGTGGTCTTCGGAGAGGTTGGGCTGACCGGCGAAGTGCGGGCGATCAGTCGGCCTGGGCAGCGGCTGGCCGAGGCGAAGAAGCTCGGGTTCAAGCGAGCAGTGTTGCCAAAGGCGAACGTGGCGCAGCTCGCGGACGATGAGCGAGACCTCGTCGAGTTGTCGCCAGCGAGCGACTTAGATTCGGCGCTCCGCGAGATCTTCGGGTAGGGCGGAAACAGCGACGCTGTTTCAGTTGTGTTCGACGTCGTACGGGGTCAGGAGCGGGGAACGCGCCTCGTCCGAGACACGCCGCACCCTCGCACACTCGTCCGGCCTCAAACGCTTCGGACCATTCACCGTTCCGCGACCGTTGTCCGCGTCCATCAACAACCACGGCCGATCCGGACCGACGTTGTCCGGATGCATCGGATCGTCCAAGAGCACATGCCCGAGCTCGTGCGCCAGCGTCCAGGCCAGCGGCGCTTGCCTCAAACCGTTTCGATCGATCACCACCGCATTTGCGATCGGACCCTGACCGGAAGCGATGAACGCCTCCCCCTGACGCGTCGCAAACTCGAACCGATTCACTACGAACAAGTCGATCGTCGCGGGGTCGTCGTCCGATAGCGCCTTGATCAACACTCGCTCCTCGAGCGTTCCTACCTGCGCTGTCGCGTTGTCGAACTCGCGCAAACCGTCTCCGAGATCGACCTGGCCGATCGTCAGCTTCTGCCTCGCGTCACTCGACATCGCGACGCCCGGCTTCTGCGCGATCACCACGAACCCGCTGTCGCGCCTTCGCACCAGAATGTCGGCGCTCGCACCGGCACCGTAACGCGTCTTCAAATTCTCCGTCAGCTCCGCGACGAAGCCCTGCGCCTGAATCGCTTTCGCAAGGTCCCGGCCCGTCTCGAACGGCGTCGCTTGCGCGCGTGTCGCCACCGGTCCGATCCCACGCCCGTCGATCGTGAACACGATCTCGCCGCCACCCTTTGCCGGCAGGCCGTCTCGATCACTGATCGACAGCAGCGTCGGCCCGGGCGGATCGACGATGTCCATCGCAACCGACGCTGGATCACCGAACGTCAGCTGACACTGCAACCAGATCTCATTGGCGGTTCGCACCTGCGCGCGCACCAGCTGCAATGCCACCGCGTCATCACTTCCGATGACGGCCGGCAATCCGGCGTTCCGGCGCAACACGTGGACCGTCAGCCGTGCCTGACGTGCAGCGGCAGGTCCGCGCTCTACACCCGGTCGCCCCACGCGATACGACGTGCTCTGCGCCGCGTGCCGGACGACGACTTTGTCACGCAACGCGACCTGCAACGCGCGACCTCGAACCCCGCGCGCCTCGCGATCGGTTTCATCGCCGACGATCCGCAAGAAGTCCGTCCGGAACGGCTGACCGGGCGCGACTCGCTCCGCCGAGAGCTTCAAGGTCGAGCGGACGGCGCCGCTGGCGGCATCGACGCTCTCGATCACGACCGGGAGCACGTTCGACTCCGCGCTCGCGTCATCGACCTGGATGCGAATGTCTGCGACGCCCGGGCTCGTCGTGGCGTAGCCGTGACGCGGCAGCGTGTCGCCGTTCGTCACGAGCTGCGAGATTGCGAGCGAGTTGTGGTCGGGGTCGAGCGGGAGGTTGTGTGCGTCGAGAAGGACGACGCTGCTATCGGCGGCAGAGACCGAGAGGGCGAGCAACGACGCTAGGATACTGAGCGCTAGCGAGGCTCCAATACGGCGCGGCACGATCGGGATTGTAGATTGGAAGCGGCCGGTTGGCGAACGGGCTGAAGCTGGGGCCGGTCAGGTCTTCCGCAGACTTCGGACCTGGCGCAACAACTCTTCCGCAGTTCGAGCCATTCGCTTTCGGCGCATCCGCTCGGCCGACACGATGCTCCGCATGCCGAGCTTCGTCTTCTCCAACTCGTCGTTCACCAACACGTAGTCGAACAACCCGTAGTGCTCGATCTCCGCGCGCGCGTTGTTGTAGCGGCGCTCGATCGCGGCATCGTCATCCGACGCGCGACCGCGCAACCGACGCCGCAGCTCGTCCATCGACGGCGGCAACACGAACACGCTCACCGCATCCGGACAGACCGCCCGAATCTGGCGCGCACCCTGATAGTCGACATCGAACACGATGCCTCGCCGATCTTCGCTGCGCGCCCGCTCGATCTCCGCGACCGACGTTCCGTACAGATTGCCGTGAACCTCGGCCCACTCGATGAACGCGTCTTGCCGGACGAGATCCTCGAAGCGCGCGCGGTCGACGAAGTAGTAGTCCTTGCTATCGCGTTCGTTCGCCCGCGGTTTGCGCGTCGTGTGCGAGACGGAAAACGTGAAATCCCCGAAGTACTCCAGCAGGTCGCGGGTCAACGTCGTCTTCCCGGCTCCTGACGGCGAGGAGATGATCAGCAGCAACAAATCATCGACCATGGGAAATCCTACACGTTTCACAGCACGTTCTGCACCTGCTCGCGCATACGTTCGAGCTCTGCTTTTACTTCGAGGGCATGCTGCGCAGCCCCTGCATCCGCGATCTTCGCCCCTACCGTATTAGCCTCTCGGCCTAGTTCCTGAATCAAAAACTCGAGCTTTCGGCCGACCGGATCGCCGCCGGTGTCCGCCAGAAGCTCCCGGAGCTGGGCCACATGCGATCGCAAGCGTGTGAGTTCCTCGGACACATCGGTGCGATCCGCCAGTAGAGCGACCTCCAGCTCCAGCCGCCCGGCATCGAGGGGAATGTCGGTCATGCCGTCCAACAGTTTCCGCAGGCGCGCCGAAAGTTTGTCGCGCAGCGCCGCCGACTGATTTGTCGTCGCAGCCGCGATCTTCTCGACGCTCTCGAGCAGTCCCGCCGCCCTCCGCGTCAGGTCTACGGCAAGCGCCGAACCTTCCAGATTCCGCATGTGCGCGAGATCGGCGCAGGCCATTTGCACCGCCTGCTCCGCTGCCACGAGCCGTGCCTCAGGCGCAGGTGCACCGACCTCGCTGAACAACGCCGGCACTCCGGAGAGCAACGACAGCGGGATCGACTCGTTCGGCGCGAGCTCGTCGCGCAGCGCGATCAACTCTGCAAACGCCGCACGCGCTCGCGCCCGATCGAGCACCACGTCGGTGCCGAGCTTGCCTTCGAGCCGCGCCGACACGTCGACGCGGCCGCGCAGCACGTGCTTGCGAACGTACGCCTCGAGCACGTGTTGCTCCGCAGTGAGTTCGCTGTCCGCGCGGACGCGCAGATCCAGAAAGCGATGATTCACCGCGCGAATCTCGACCACGAACGAGCCGCGTCCCAGCGGGGCGTGGCCACGTCCGTATCCGGTCATACTCAACATTGCGATTGCACACACGATGCCGTCTCGTCAGTCGAGACGCGCAAAAACGCGATCAGGTCAGGCCGTGTTTGTGCTTGATCTGCTCCATCACGCGCGCGTACTCGATGTCGAAGTCCGACGTGCCTTCTTGGAGATTCTTGATCTTCGAGCGCACTTCGCGATCCAGATCCGAGTCCACTTCCATGTGTTTCTTCAGGATCGGCGTGAGCGTCTTTCGAAGGTCCACGTCTTCCGCGAAGATCTCCGCGACGTTCGCGCTGTGGAACAAGATGTTCATGATCTGATCGAGCAGATACGGAAGCACCTCGTCCTGCCCCGGCGCGCCGCGCTCTTTGCTGACTTGGCTCTTCACCTTGCCGAGCTGGCTGTAACCGAGGCCCCGAACCTCCATGCGGTTCTTTGCGTCGTCGACGATCTCGCGGTCGAGGCGAAGGTACTCCTTGAGGACGGCCTCGATGTCGAGCTTCGCCTCGCCTTCATTCTCGAGCTCGATCATCCCCTGCTCGCGAAGTAACCGAATGGTGTCCTCCGCGATGACCTCAACTTTTCCCCGGTAGAGCCTCATAAATCGATGATTTCCGTGATTTTCGCGTTGTAATGCACGAGTTTGCGAGGCTCGGGACCGTACAGCCACTCCTCGCGTTCCGTCAACGAGAGTGATCGCACGGAAGCCCTTGTCACCCCTCAGAAACAACGTGGAAGGCGGTCGCCGTTCGGTAAATATTGTCACGGTTCGGTGGTGGGTGTATGCAGGAGCACGTTCGCCTAAGGCAGTACAGGCGATGAAAGGGGGGCTAGATGGACCACCCAGCTGAGGTGGGCAGGGCTGGCGGGGCTCGTAATGAGCGCACGTTGTTCGAAGTGCGTGAGCGCGTCCTGTTGGCGTTGTCACGGAGTGACGTATTTGCGTCTTGTGATCGGAGTGAACTCAACGACTTGTCTGAAGGTGCCGGACTGCTACGCGTGGCGAGGCGGCGCCGAATATATGGCCAAGGGGAACCAGTCGCAGGGCTGTATATCATCGCCCATGGCCGAGCACGCGTAGTCCGAGGAGCGCGCGATTCTCGCGCGTTGACTGTCGCCTATCGTGGACCTGGCGAAGTGATCGGCGAGATCGCGATCACTGCGCGAAACACCCACGAGGATACGGCTACCGCCACCGAACCGGTCGAAATCGTCCAGGTGCCGGTACGCCAAATCCACCACCTACTCGCCCGAGATGCCGACCTGGCGCGCCGCCTGTTGGAACTCATGGTCGAGCGGCGACTCGACACTGAGAAACGGATCGAGAGCTTGCTCTCGAGGACCGTCGAGTGGCGCGTCGCCGAGTTCCTGCTCGATGCTGCAAAGAATCACGGCATACCAGATAGCCGCGGGCTCTTGATTGGCGTGAAGTTCACGCATCAGGAGATCGCGGACTACGTCGGATCGACGCGTGAGACGGTGACGCTCACGCTCGGCGATCTGCGGCGCAAAAACCTCGTGCTGTTCGATCATCGGCGAATCGTGGTGCGCGACATAGACGCGCTGCACCAGACGATCCAGTAGCGTGGTGAGTCGCCGAGCCTCAGGGGACGAGGTTCGGCGACCAGCGCTGCTGCAGCGGAAGCCTCTACTCGTAATCTTCGACGTCTTGGATTGCGGCGAGGAGCTCTGCTTCAACGCAGAGGACGTCGTCGACGCTCACCACCGCCGAGCATTTCCAAATGTTCGAGCGGTGGTTGATCACGCGCACGAAGATATCCATGCGATCGCCCGGCACGACCGACTGCCGGAACTTCACCTTTTCGCAGCCCGCGAGCGCGAACTGTTGGCAGCTCGGATCGAGCGCGTCCGACGCGTAGATCAGCACGCACATCAGCTGCGCCATCGATTCCAAGCACAACGTCGGCGGGAACACCGGCTGCGTGGGGAAATGCCCTCGCACAGCCGGCTCGTTCGCGCTCACGGCTTTGATGCCGCGCGCAGTCTTCCGCGGCTCGATATCGATGACGCGATCGAGCAGCAGCATCGGCGGCCGATGCGGCAAGATACGAAGGAGCTTCGCGACGTCGAGGCTTGCACCACGCGCGCCGTGCCCGATGAGTGGCGGCAGACTACTGCTTCGCCTTGGGCTGGGGCTTAGACTCGGGGCTCGCTTCACGACCTTCTCCCGCATTGTAGCGTTGGATCAGAAGGTCCGTAAGGTCGTAGTTGGTCGGCACGTAAACAACACCGCCTTCACTACGTTCCACGATGAGCGAGTAGCCGTCGGTCTGACCTACACGGCGCATGATTCGCTGCATGCGCTCGATGATTTCCTTCGTGAGCTCGCCTTCCTTCGACTGCAACTCACGCTGGAACTCCATGTAGGTCGTCTGGAGCTCACTAAAGGCTTTCTGATACTCCTCGAACTTCTTCGCGAGGACTTCGCGCGAGAGCACGTCGCGCTGCTTCTCGAGGCTCTCTTTCATCGCCTTGAGATCGTTCTGCTGCTTGTCCAACGTCTTCTGGCGTTCCTCGAAGACCTTCTTCAGCTGCGACTTCGCTTTGCGACCGTCTTCGGTCTCGTTCAGCGCGCGCTGCATGTCGACGACTGCAATCTTCAATTGCTGCGCCTGGGCTTTGTTCGCCTTGACGACGACGCCAAAGCTCGCCGCGACGAGCAGCGTAAGTGCGAGGAACCGTGTGGACACCTTCATGTCATGGCCTTTCGTGGCGCACCGCTCTTAGCAATTTCACTAAACATGTCAAGAATGGCCGGTTGGACGGCCGGGGCTGACCCGGATTCAGGGGACGGCCCGCGTTCCGGAGCTGGACTTTGTGTCACACCGGCCGCTGGGAACCGCCACAACCGCTCAGAACGAGTTGCCGACGTTGAACTGGAACTCGTACGTGTCCTCGTATGGACGGCGCGGGTTGAACGGGAAGCCCCATTCGAACCGCAGCGGCCCGAGTGGCGAGAACCAGCGAATACCAAAGCCCCACGACGTACGTAGCCGCGAGAGGTCCTTGCTACACGGCTGAATCGACGGGTCGTTCGCGGTCGGCGCCGGGCCGCACAACGACTTCTCGAGATTCCAGGCATTGCCGCCGTCTTGGAAGAGCACGCCTTTGATACCGACGCTCTCGATCAGCGGGAACTCGATCTCCATGTTGTAATAGAGCTCCATGTTGCCGCCGAACGGCTCGCCGCGCGGAGCGACGGTCTGGTACGTCGGGTCGTTGAACGTACCGGCGATACCGATGCGCGGGCCGAGGCTCTGAATGTCGAAGCCGCGCACGTCCGTGATGCCGCCGAGGAAGTAGCGCTCGTAGATCGGAACGCCTTTGCCGTCGCGCGACGTCACGAGGCCCCACTGCGTCTGCAGCTTGAACACGAACGGACCCCAGATCGGTTTGTAGACGCGGAAGTTGATCTCGTGCCGGATGAAGTCGTTGTCCGACGCG
>DASRXR010000573.1:0-14742 GCA_035687405.1 Polyangiales bacterium | reverse complement strand
CCGATCGGCCGGCCTTCCTGACCGAGCCGAATCGCAGGCGCACCTTCGTTCAGAATCCGCACGTGGATCACCGGCTTCACCAAGTGATGCGGCACGGTCTTGGTGAGCAGCGACGCCGTGTACACGATCGGCCCGCTCGCGAAGTGTTTGATCACCGGCACGGTGCCGAGCATTTCGCGGGTGGCGCGGTAGTCCGCGAGCGCGATTGCGTCCGCACCGAGGCCGGCGAACGGCGTCAGCATGTCTTCGACCTCGAGCAGGCGCAGCTGTCGGCTGCCGCCCTCGTGGCGCAGGCGAGCGAGGTCTGCGACGACACCGAGACCGCGCTCGTTCTGTGCGCCGAGCACCCACGCCAGCGCATTGCCGGTCCCGAGTTTCAACAGGCCGAAACGCGGAAACGGTTTTCCGAGCGCTTCGGCGCTGTGGACGATCCACGACACCATCTGCACGAACGTGCCGTCACCACCGCCCGTGAGCACGGTCGGATAGCCGCGTTCGACGATCGTACGCGCGATCTCGCGGCCCTCTTCGAGGCTGCGCGAGACGAACAAGTCTCCGCTCTGCACGATCTGATCGAGGCTCTCGACCAGCTCATCGGTCACCTGCTTCGCGTTCCCGTTGACGACGACTGCCACGCGATCGGAGGCAGTCGGCCAACGGGATGCACTGGCGAGCGGTGGCTGGGAGGAGCCCATCAGCTCGAACCGGCGGCTAGAATAGGTCGCGGAGCGCGACTTCGCTCTTCTTCTTTTGCGTGAGGACCGCGTTCACGGCGCGCAAAATGCGCGACTTCGCAGCCGGGCTGAGAGCTGCGCCACCGAGCGCGCGATTCAAGGTCGGCTGGCTGACCGGGCGGCCCGAACGGCGTTCCTTTTCAGCAGCTTCCTTCGCGGTCTCGTCGCCACCCTTCAGGCGCTTCTTCGCGAGGCGCACCGAACGGTCTTCAGGGCGCAATTGCTCGATGTCGTGCGAGGCCACGAGCAGGCGGCGCGGGTCGATCTTTTGCTGTTGGAGGTAATCGCTGAGCTTGCTCATGTTTTTAGCCGGGGCGGGAGCAGAGCACACCATCCGGGCTTCTTCAACCCGTTTTACCGCGCCGAAAGTGGGATTCTCGCGCGGCTCCACGAGGATTTCCGCGTTATCGGGTCTCGAGCGCTCGGCCAGGCAACGCGCGACTGACGTTCCGCCTGCGCGTAGCATGCGAGCGGTGCAGCGATGAGGCTCGATCTCGAAAGCACGCACGGTGCGTCGCTGGCGCGAGCCGCCCGAAGGTGGGTCTTTGCACGAGGTCTGCTCGTCCTGATCGCGTCGTCAGTCGCGATGGGCTGCCACCGCCCAGTCGAGCCTGCGCCTGGCAAATCCGATCCCGCCCCAGCGTCCGTCGCGACGCCGGCTTCTGCTACGACACCTGCGAGCCCGCAGCCATCCGCTGCAGCGCCCTCCTCGGCTCGCCGCAAGCTGCAGATGATCGATGCCGCAGTCCCTGAGGTGCGGGCCCGCGTCACCGATCGAGCGGAGCTCTTGTCCGCAGCCGAAGCGACTCAGCTCGAAGCGAAGTTGGCCGCGCACGAGCGCGCGACTGGCCAGCAGTTCGCGCTGCTGACCATCCGGGAGCTCGAGGGCGCGAGCGTGGAGAACTACGGGTTCACCGTCCTCAACACCTGGAAGCTCGGTCGCGAGGGGTACAACGACGGCTTGCTCGTGCTGATCAGTGTCGACGATCGCAAAGTCGACATCGAAATCGGCACCGGACTCGAAGGCGCGATTCCAGATCAGATCGCAGCGAGTGTGATCCGAGATCAAATCGCGCCGGCGTTCCGCGGTCGAAACTACGCCGCCGGGCTGAACGCCGCCTTCGATCGGCTGATCTCGCTCGCAGCGCCGTCCAAGCCCTAAACGCTCCGAGCTCACTTCGCGGCCGGGAACGCCAACACAGTGAGCATCTGTCCCGCGATCCCCGAGGTCCACGTCAGACCTTCTCCGAACGCCACTCGCCCGTGCGCCACTGTGATCGTGCTCGCCACGGTTCCACCCATCGACGGGAACGACTTGATCAACTCACCCGTCTCCACGTCGAAGATTTCCAAAGCCGTTCCGGTACCGACGAAACCCACACCGTTGACGACCGCCGTTCGACCCCAGACCTGACCGGGCAGCGCACGCATCCACTTGATGTCACCCGTCGCACCGTCGAGCGCGAACAGCGTCGCTGGACCACCTTCGTTCACCGCGAACAGCATGTACTTCCCGGTCCAGGCCGAGTTGGTGAAGATCCCGCGCCCGCCGTCCGCCGTGCCCATCCCCAACGTCCGCGTCCAGACCTGTTCACCAGTATCCCGACGAATCGCGTGCGTGACGCCACCTTTGTCGCCCGCCGCCGCTAGCTTCGTCATCACGCCGCCGACCAGCGTCTCGTACAACACCGGATTCGCGCCGAAGTCCCAGTCGGGCCCACCACCGGAGAGACTAAACGCGTCGTTCTGCCGCGCCTGATATTTGTAGTTGATCGTGCCCGTCTTCAGATCGAACTGTATGATCGAATCGGAAGTGTCCGACGCCGGCGGGCCATAGTTGTTACCCGTACCGGCGTACGTCACGCCCGCTTCGACATCTGCCGACGGCGACGACCAAATCGACGCGCCCTTCGATCCTTCGGGCGCCGTAAACGTCGACCAGCGCATCTCGCCGGTCTTGCGATCGACCGCAGACAAAAATCCGCGGAACATGCCACCACCGAGCTCGGCACCACCGCTCGAGCCTCCGACGACCACGTACTCACCTGCAACGACTGGCGACGAGGTGCCGTCTGCGGCTTGCGTGTTGTACGAGCTCATCCAGACTTGCGAGCCATCCTCGGCTTTCAATGCAACGAGCTTCGAGCCTGTCGTGTTGAGGTAAAGCATCCCGTCGGAGTAGCTCATCGATCCGCTCGAGTTGCCGGCCATCACACGCCACAGCTCCTCGCCCGTAGCTGCCTTCAACGCACGCACGTTGCCGCCCGCATTTGCGAAGATCTTGTCGCCGACCTGCAGCGGCGCGCCGTACACGTTGGAACCCATGTCGACGGTGTATGCAACTTCGAGCAGCGCCGCGTTCTGACGCGTGATCGTCTTCTCGAGGTTGTTGAAATACGTCGAGCCCGGGTCGTAGCCCATCGTGATCCAGTCGCTGTCGTCCCCATCCCCTGCATTGGCGGCTGGCGGCGGCGGTGTCGTCGACATGTCAGAGGCATCGACTTCGTGCGCATGATCGGCCGCGGGTTTCTTCTCGTCCGAGCACCCGAACGCTCCAGCGAGCGCGATGCACAACGCGGTGAGAGTGAAGCAGGCAGATCGATTCGCGACGCCGGACTGACTCATGAGAGATCTCCTCGCGCCGCGGGAACGTGCATCGCTCTCAATCGAGCTGCGGACATCCAAGCGATCGGCGCTGAAGCCGGCATGTTTCGCACGGAACCTGAACGAAGACGAGCACAAGAGAGACAATGCGAGCTTCTCGTATTCGCTCTGGTGTCAGTGCGTTTGCGTCGCGCGCCGAGTCTCAGCTTGGGACAGCAGCCAGCGAAGCGCCGCTGCAATGGGCGCCCCGAGTAGCGAGGGGCGAATATCCCGCGAACAACGCGCTCAAACTCACCCTCCCTAACACCGTCGAGGTGAGTCGCCCAAGTCGGAATCCGCGGACGCCACTAGCCCCAAGCCCCGATCGCCACTACCGACTTCCCAATTCCTGGCGCTCGCGTGTCTTATGCTGGAGAGCGGGTGGCCCGGGTGAACAAGACCGCATGAATCGGTGGATTTTCTTCTTTGTAGTCCATGGCTTAGCTGCTTGGGGCGCGCCGCGCGTGGCGACGGCCCAGCTCGCGCCGAGCGAGGGCTACGCAATCGTCGTCGGAAGCAACCCGGGTGGTCCGGGCCAAGAATCGCTTCGCTACGCCGAAGACGACGCCCAACGCGTCGCCGAGCTGCTCGTCGAGCTCGGAAGTTATCAACCCGATCACGTAGAGCGACTCGTGCATCCTTCGCCAAACGAACTACTGGCGGCGATCGAACGTGTGCAGGCGCACGTCGCACCACTCGCCGCTCGCGGCAAGCAATCGCGGTTCTTCTTCTACTACTCCGGTCATGCGCGCGCCGATGCGTTGAACCTCGGACGCCAAGAACTGCCCTTGTCCGAGCTGCGCGAACGCTTGCTGCAGCTGCCGGCGACGATCTCGATCGTCGTGCTGGATGCCTGCCAGAGCGGCGCGTTTTCGCGCGTGAAGGGTGCCGGGCCCGCCGCGGACTTTTCTTTCAACTCGGTGGCGCGACTCAATACGGAAGGCATCGCAGTGATCGCGTCGAGCAGTGGCAAAGAGCTGAGCCAAGAGTCGGAGCACTTGCGCTCGAGCTTCTTCACCCATCACTGGCTGGTCGGACTTCGCGGCGCGGCGGATCGCGACGCCGACGGGCGCGTCACGCTCTCCGAAGCCTATCAATATTCGTACAACCACACGTTGGCGACGACGGCTGCAACTAAAGTCGGCGAGCAGCACGCCACGCTCGAGACGAACTTCAAGGGCAAGGACGAGGTTGCACTCACGCATCCGGCTGCTGCCACCGCTCGACTTCGCGTGCCTGCGGACGTGTCGGGGCGCGTGTTAGTGCAGCACTTGCCGAGTTGGTCGGTGCTCGCCGAGCTCGACAAAGTTGCGGGCGAAGCGGTGGTGTTGGCGCTGCCGCCCGCGACCTACGCAGCGACGGTGCGCAGTGGGGACGCCGCCGTCCGCTGCACACTAGCCGTGCGCGACGGGATCGAGACTTCTCTGCGTCCGAGTGCGTGTCCTGCCATCGAGCTCGAAGCGACCGAGAGCAAAGGCCCGCCGGATGGCACGAAGGAGGGCTGGATCGTCGAGCTCGGCATCGGCGGCGGCTGGGGTGCATCCGAAGACGCGTACGTGGAGCGCTTGCACGAGTTCCAACTCGAGAGCGACGGCCGCGACTGGGTTCGCTTTGCGATCAGCGCTGGGAGACGCCTGCTGCCCAACTTGGTGGTCGGTCTCGAGTACTTCAACCTCGGTGCGCGCGACTTCAAGCGCGACCTCGAGTTCGAGCAAGACTTCAGCTGGAACGCACACGCAGTGGGGCCGTTCGTCCAAGCGGACTTCGGATTCGGCCTGCGCCGCGGGGTCAACGTGTTTGGTCGAGCCGGCGTTGGCGCGAGCATCGCGTGGACGACGTTCGATGCAGCTCGAGCCGTCGACGACTTCGACAGTGACAATCCCTCGTTCGAAAATACGACGGAGACGACGCATCCCGTCACGCAGCACTTCGTCCGTCCGTGCGCCTGGCTGAGTACCGGGGTGCAGCTCATGCCGTCGCGCGTCGTCGGAGTTCAGTTCGAGCTGCGCTACGTGTTCGCACCCGGCATCGAAAACGAGTTCAATGAAATTCACGACGCCGGCGGCATTGCGTTTACGGCAGGCCTTCGCTTCCGGAGTTGGGAGTAGCGCATGCTGCGGCACTTCCATCTGCACACGCTGTGTCTCGCCGGCCTATTGGCGGCGTGCGCCCCAGGCTCGAAGTCGCCGATCAACAATCCGAACCTGGAACGCTGGTGCGACGATCACCCGTGCGGGTGGGATGTCGAAGGCGAAGCCAAACGCGTGGGCACCTGGCATCCCGACGACTATGCGATCGAGCTCGTCGGGGATGACTCCGCTGTCAGCCAAGTGCGCCCCGAGCTGAATGCGACTCTCGCAACCTGCTTCGCGTTCTCGTTGATGGCTCACGTTGCAAAGGATGCGCGTGCGCTTCTCGAGCTCGACTTCCTCGACGACGGAGAGGTCGAGTTCAGCGAGCGCATTCCGACGAGTGATTGGGACGTCCACACGTTCGAGATCACGACGCCGACTTGGTACGAAGGCGTGCGATTTCGCGTGCGCAAGGACGGCCCGGGCGAAGTGATCGTCGCGGAGCTCAACGTGCACCTCGCAGAAATGGGCTGCCCCGCCACACCGCTTGCCTTGAACAATCGTCCCGCCGGCGCGAAGTGCAAAAGCGCCGAAGAGTGCGCCTCGGGGAGTTGTTCGATGCCCGAGCTTTCCATCGGAGGGTCGTGCGACTGACGCGCAGCTCCGCATGGAAACGTATCGCCGCTACGCGCCCGCGCTGATCCGTAAAGCGGAGCGCATGCTTCAAAGTCATGACGACGCGCTGGACGTCGTCCATGCGCTATTCGTCGAGCTGTTGCAGCGTGATTCCAGTGAAATCGATCTCCCGTACTTGTATCGAGCCGTGACCAACCGTTGCCTCAACCTGATCCGCGACAATTCCTCACGCCGGCGTCTGCTGTCGCGACAGGACGTGGTGTTGCGAGGTCCGGTACGTTCGACGTGTGAGGATCGAGCGATCGATCTCGACTTGCTGACCAAACTGTCGGCGCGGTTGGATCGGCAGAGCGTCGAGATTCTGGTCTATCGCTACGTCGACGACATGACGCAAGAAGAAATTGCGTCACTGCTCCGCCTCAGTCGTAAGACGATCGGACACCGACTGGATCGCATTCACGAGACCGTGCGTGCGCTGATCGAGAACGATGGAGGTGACACGTGAGCGCGTGCACCGGCCAACCGATTTCCTGGATGCGTCTCGAGCGCTACGCACTCGGCGAATTGCCCGAGACGGAGCGGGACGCCGTGGCGAGCCATCTCGCGGACTGCCCCGTCTGCAACGAATGTTTTGCGAGCATCGAGGACGCGCCGGTGCTCGATTTGCCGCCGCTCGCACCGCCCACACCGAAGACTAAGCCGCGCCGCGCGCGTTGGACGGGTTGGACCGCCTGGGCGGGGCTCGCTGCGGCTGCCGCGGCAGGGCTGCTATTCCTGCGGCCTGTGCGGGAGCCGGCTTCGCGGCTGCACGTGAAAGGCGGCGACTTCGCGCTCGAGCTCGTGCGGCTCGACGCGGAGGATCGCGTGCAGGAAGCCTCGCACTTCGATGCCGCCGACCGCTTCAAAGCGCTGATCACGTGCCCACCGGCATGGCGTGGTGTCGTCGGGATCGCCGTGTACCAGGCTGGTCAAATATACACCCCGCTCTCGGTGCACGCGCTCGACGAGTGCGGGAACCGTCGCGCCCTCCCCGGCGCCTTCAAGCTCGATGGCAATGCGCGCGCGCTCGTCTGCGCGAGCTTTGCGTCGAGCGAAGCCGAGTGGCGAGCCCGCGTCAGCAGTGCGAGCGCACCGCCGTCAGGCGATGTGTGTACCGCGCTCGAATCGAGTCGCGAGAAGAATCGTTAGTCGCGAACGAGGGCGGGTTCCCAGTCCCCCGAGCTCGCGTGTTCTAAACAGCGTCGCGTTCCGCGACACTGTTTTTGAACTCGGAGGAGCCGATGCTTACTCGTTTCCTGTGGATCAGTGCGTTCAGTTTAGTCGCGGCTTGTGCTGCAAACGACAAGGGTTTCTCGTCACCGCGGTCCAACACCGGACCCGCGACGTTGCCGCCGTCTCCGACTGTCCCGACTTCGGAAGCCGATACTGAGACTGACATTCCGGTGCCGCGCATTCCCGGATTCGTGTTGACGGAAACCGACGCGTTCTCGACCTTTGCAGCCGACGTCGACAGCGCGAGTTACGACATCTTGCGGCGTTCACTCCAACAAGGTGTGCTGCCGTCCGCGCTCGAAGTCCGCGCCGAGGAGTACATCAACTACTTCGCGTACGACTATCCGGCGCCCGCTCTCGAAACCGGCGTGCCCTTTTCCATTTCGCTCTCAGCGAGTGCACACGTCGATGACACGCGGCCGACGAAGCTGCTGCGCGTGGGGATTCAAGCGGCGAAGCCAGACGAGATTCCGCCGGCCAACTTGGTGTTCTTGGTCGACGTCTCAGGCAGCATGGCTGCGGCGAACAAGCTGCCGCTCGTGCAAGTCGTGCTCCGCGAAGTATTGGACGAGCTGCACCCCACCGACACCGTTTCGATCGTGAGCTATGCGGCCGACACGCGAGTCCGTTTGAACCCGACGCCGGTGCGAGACCGGGCGAGGATCTTGAACGTGATCGACGCGCTCGTCGCCGGTGGAGGCACGAACGGTGCGAGCGGCATCCAGCTCGCGTACGGCGAAGCCCAGGTGGGTTTCATCGACGAAGGCATCAACCACGTGATCCTCTGCACGGATGGCGATTTCAACTTGGGCATCACGTCGCCGGAAGCGTTGGTGTCGCTGATCGAGCAGAAGCGGCGGAGCGGCGTCACGCTGACTGCGCTTGGCTTTGGTGACCGCAACAACGACGCGATGATGGAGCGCGTGAGCAATGCGGGGAACGGTATCTACAGCGTGTTGTACAACCAGGATCAGGCGATCGCGTACGCGCACCAGCGTCTGTTGGCGACGACGTTCCACGTCGCGAAGGACCTGAAGATTCAGGTCGAGTTCAATCCGTCGCGCGTCTACGCGTATCGGTTGATCGGCTACGAAGATCGCGCGGTGGCGGATAACCAGTTCCGCAACGATGCAGTCGACGGCGGCGAAGTCGGGGCGGGCCATCGCGTGACTGCGCTATACGAGCTCGCGCTGACGGCGGACGACGTGCCGGAGGGCGTGCAGGGAGCGTCGTTCGGCGAACGAGTTGCGCGCACTCTCGAGCCGGAAGTCGGCGAAGAAGAGCTCGTGCGCGTCAAGGTGCGTTGGAAGAAGCCAGGCGCGACGAGCCGGGATGCTGCGGACGAGGTGGCTACGGCGTTGGTAGAAGACGAGATCGAGAGCGATCTGGAGCAGGTCGATGAGGACGCGCGTTGGGCGATCGGTGTCGCGCGGCTCGCGGAGATTCTCAAGGCGAGTCCGTTTGCGAACCGCCGGGAGTTGCCGAGAGTGCGTCAGTTGCTGGCGCCGCTCGCGGGGGAGGATCCGGATCGACGCGAGTTGGTTTCGCTGCTGCCGAAGGTGGAGAGTTTGGTGAACGGCCGGCGGTGAAGGTGAAATGGGGGGCGGTCGCCGATGTGCTCGGCGGCCGCCAGTGAGCCTTCACCGTTTAAACCGCAACCGACCCATGTAGTCGCGCTTGCCGAGCGGCACACCCTTCGAACGCAGGATGTCGTACGCAGTCGTCGCGTGGAAATGAAAGTTCGGATGCGAGAACGACATCACGAAATCCTCAGCCGAAAACCGCAGCTTCGTGTCGCCAGCCTGGAAAGTCACATCCGCACCTTCCCGCAGGTTGATCTCCTCGGGGTTTTCCGTCTCCAAGCTCTTCTGCGCCTCTTTCACGAGCTCCTGCAGCGCTGCGTAATCGTGCGGAGTCTTCTCGAAGGACGGTTGAAAAGCCCCCTTCTTGATCGCCGCGATCGCGCCGACCGAGTGATGCACGATCGACTGAATCTGGAACCGGAACGGAAGCATGTCGGCGAAAAGGCGCACTTCCACGATCTCTTCGGGGTCCACGCTGGCCTCGCGAAAGTGGGTCAGGCCCTTGTCCAAGATGCGACTCGTTGCACCGAGCGTCTGGAGATACGCGGTCACACTCAAGTCGTAGAGAGAGATTGCCATCGTCGCCTTGCCTCTTGTCAGCGTTTCGGGAGGGCGCACCCTAGCAGCAGGAGTGCCTTGGGTCACAACGCAGATCGCCCACGATCTGACCATTCGTAGTGGCTGACATCCGTTCCGGCTCAAGTTCGGCACGATCTCGGACGCACACGAGGGTTCGACACGACTGTGTCGCTGGAGGCGGGCATGAGCGTCGGAGTTCGCGTGGTGTGTGGGCTTTGGCTTGGCTTGTCGCTGTTCGCCTGCAAAGGCTCGGACTCGGACTCGCCGGACGGGGGCGGCGCCGGCTCGAACAACGGGGGCCGCGGCGGACAAGGCGGACAAACGCAAGGCAGCGCTGCCCGCAGCGGTGGCGGTGGCACCGGAGGGACCGCAGCCAGCGGCAACGCCGGCGGCCAAGGTGGACGCGCTGGCAGCAATCAAGCTGGCCACGGTGGTCAGCCTGGAGGCGGCACTGGCGGCAGCGGCGGCAGCGGCGGCGTCACCGGCCCGCATGCACGCGTGACATTTCAGCTGAAGGGGGTGGAGTGATGTCTCCTCGAAGCTTGATCTTGAGTGCAGCGTGTTTGTGCGTCGCGTCGACTGCGTTCGCCGCGCCGGGTGAATCGAGTTTCACGCCCACTAGTCTGCTCGTGCCGCTGGCATCGGTGCGATTGCTCGGGCCGGGGAACGGAGGCGCGGACTTATACACGTGCGCGAACAATGGGTCGGGCGACCCGAATGCCCCACTCGATCTGGACGACGCCGGCGTACCGGTGATGCCGGAAGACTCGTGTCTCGTCGACATGGCCGACAACGCCGCGCTCGCTGCATTGTTCAACCATACGATCGACATTCATCCGGGCACCTACGACACGGTAAACGTCTCGTTGTGCGTCGCCCCTGGAGCGACGGGTTACGCGAGCTACGTCAAAGGCTCGGTCGAGCTGAACGGAACGACTTACTACACGGCGAGCGGCACCCAGGTGCTGACGACGCATCCAGAACAGCAGGGCTACGTTCGCGTCGAATACGCCGGTTGCGCGTCGGGTGTGCCCTTACCGGCGCCCGTCACGGTCGCAGACGGCGATGAAGTCAACATCAACGCGTTCTTCACGTTGAAGAACATCGCGTGGGCGCAGCTGAGTGGGAACGGTCCGGGCGGTTGCACGCTCAATGCCGCGAACACGCTCAAGGTCTGCACGAGTTACCCGATTCCGGTCACGTACGTGGGGTCCACGTCGCCGGCGCTCAACACGCTCTACGTCACCGAAGATCAGTTGGACCTGTCAGGCGCGAAAGCGGGTGGCCAGATGCTGCTCTTGCGCGACACGGCAGGCCACGTGTTCGGAGGTTTCTCGCGGCGCTTGTATTCGGAGTCGTCGGTGCAGCCGAGCGTGAACTACGACACGGCGATCAAGACGGTCGAGGACAACGCGCCGAACCCGGGCTATCGCATCACGACCTTCGGCGGCGGTTCTCAGGAGGTTCCGATCGAGTTCTACATTCGCTTCCCGGCGTTCGTCCCAATGACGCACGACGGCGAGCTCGAGCGAGCAAACGATCCGTCGCCCGTGCCCTACCGAGCGGTGCTGCAGACGGACTGAACCGACCGAGCTACTGGACGTCGACGTTGGGCAGCGGGGTGGCAATCGCGACCGACTGGAAGATGTCCGAAGACTCCGTTGTGCCTTCGGGCATCACCAGATCCGGGAACATCATGAACATCTCGGATTCAGTGCTCGCACCGAAGTGGATGCTCGCTGCGTCGCACTTGCCATCGTTAGCGGCGGCCGACGAGTCGCACTGCCTGTCATCGAACAGCGGTAGGCACGCCGCGCCCACCATACCCGTGGAGCACGCCTCCGCCGTGGGGCGGAACGTCTCGAATTCAGGGGTGAGAGACACCTGGGTCAACATTTTCATGTCGGGGGTGCCGTCCGGTTTCAGGCCATTGTTGAACACGCTGCAAAACTTGAAGGTGCGCTGTTCTTCCGCAGCGGCGTCGGTCTTGAGCGGCGGAGTGAACGTCACGTACGCGGGCCCTTGTCCGGCGCAGGCGCGGCGAGCTTGTCCGAGGCGTTCGGCCCGGCCACGGGTCCGGTCGCCGGGGCACCTGCTGCGATCCATGCCTGCACGGCTCCAAGCTCGATCTCGGAGAGCGGCGCACCACCCGAAGGCATGGGGCTGCCGCCGATGGCGACACTCCCGGGCTTCGTCGCAGCCATCAGCTTCTGCCACAGAAAACTCTGTGTCATAGATCCTCGTTGCATCTACGAGCGGCGACGGCGACACCACACGTCGTCGTTCAGGAAGCGGGCCACCGCGTCGGTTTCGCACGAAATTCAGCAGTCGTTCGCAGGCTGTCAGTTGCTTTGCGCAGCTGACGCTGCGCTCGGCAAGCTAACGAACACCTACTGCTCGATCGAGATTGGACCTTCATCGAATACGACCACGACCAAGCTCAAGACGCGCGGCCGGGGCGTCGCAGCGGTGACGTGGATCCGCCGCCGACAGCAGCAGGGACCACGCACCGGCGGCCGCCGCGAAGACGCCGAGTGAGCTAAACGAATGCGAGGTCGCCTGGAAAGCCGACGAACAATCGTCGACAATTGGGATCCGCGTGACCCCGATCAGGCGACATCTCGACTCAGCCGTTCGTCAGCTGACGTTGCCAGCTCCGTCGCAACAACAGCGCTCGTTCAGCGCTCGAGCCAACTCCCCTCGAGACACACGGGCGCAGATGAGCCGTCGGACAAGAAGAATCCGGTGCCGAAACACATCTCGCTCGGGAACGCGAGTGGCGCATCCGTTGGATTTTGCCACTCGCAACGCGTCCGCAGCGTGTCGCCCTTGGCGACCATGAGCGGCTGCTCGAGCGGCCAATGCGAAAACTCCGCTTTGAACTGCATCTCGGCAGTCCAGGCCGCATCCTCGTGGACGAGCTCTACGCGGCCGTCCGGATGCACGAGCTCGGTCATCGCACGCGTGCCGTTTCCATGCATGTGATTCGTGAACAGGACGAACTGGAAATCGCGCGGGAGCGTGCATTCCGCCGTCGCGTTGCCATCCATGTGCGGAGCGATGTTGAAGCTGGTGTGACCGTTGTTGAAGAGTGAGGCGATGGTGCGCTTCCCGTCGACCTCGACAAACTTGAAGTCGATCGCAACCTGCCCATCCAGCATTTTATCGGTCGTGTTCAGGAAGTGGGTGTTGAGCATGATCGATTGGCCTTTGGGCAGCCGGAACGCAACGCCCTCCGGTAGTTTCACGCCGCCACCACCCTCGCCGCCGATCCCGCCGAGGAAGCCAGCCTGCGCCAGATTGTCTTCGCTGTTGCAGAGTCGACTCGTGCCGACTGCAGCGGTGGACGTACTGGCATACGCAACCGCGTGATGGCCCCCCGTCGACTGAAAACCCTCGACGTCGAGTATGTCTACGTCGTGGTCCAAAGGCGCTTGGATGTACTGGCAATGGGTGGCGTCGGAGCCGGGCGCCAAGTCCTTGACGACAGGTACTTCGAGTCGGGTGTAGCCGCTCGACGGTGGCGTCGGATCGAACGCTTTCGACGCTGCGGTAGCTTCGGCGTTCGGTGAAGCAGCGGACACAGACGCGCTGCCTGCGCTCGCGGAAGATTCCACCGGCGGCGTGGATCGCGCGTCGCTGTGCTTGGCAGCGTCGTGATCCGATGTCGCCGAAGTTGTCGAATCAGAGTCGGAGTTGCAGCCCTGTGCAGCGATCAGGCTGCAAGCGATCCACACTAGGTTCGTAGGAACCTCAGCAAGATCGCATGTACTGCCTCGGCGTCAGACCGGTCCAGCGCTTGAAAGCGCGGTGAAAGCCGGCAGGAGCAGCGAAGCCCATCCGATAGGCTGTAGCTTGAATCGAGCCGTCTGCTGCCTCGAGCATCTGCTTTGCAAACGTCGCGAGCGCGCGTTCGACCAACACGTCGTACGTAATGTCTTCGCCCCGTAGTCGTCGCCGAAGTGAGCGCCCGCTGATCCCGAAGCGGCGTGCGACCGCATCCATGTTCGGCAGATTCGCCGGATCTTCCGAAGCAAGATACTCCGTCACACGCGCAGCGAAGCCGGAGTCCCGCGTGACGCGCGCGAGCTCACGCTCTGCTTGCTGCCTCAACAGTTGGCAGAGTTCGGGGTTGCTGTTGAGTTGCGTGCATTTCAACCACGAGCGCTTCAGCTCGATGCCGGTAAACGGCTGCCGGAAGCGCTCGGCTCCTCCGAAGACGCGCGTATACTCCTCGCGGTAGCTCGGCGCCTCGTATGGAAAAGACACTCGCCGTGGCTGCGCCTGCGACCCGACGAACCGGCGCGTCAGGTGCAACAGGCCGCTCATCGCCAACTCTGCCGACATCCGAAAGCCTGCTTCGCTCGTCCGCCGCATCTCGATGCGCACCACGGCGGTCTCGCGCGCTTCGGACAACGTGAACATGGCGCCTTCGCTGTAGATGCGCGCGTAACGCGCGACCGCCTCGAAGCTCTCGCGGAGAGTGGCGGCGTGATTCGTCAAGTTGGTCAGGACATCGAACGAAGCCGAGCTCGTGGCGCTAATCATATGCAGGCCGAGTGCTTCGTCACCCGAGGTTGCCAGTGCAACGCGTGTCACGCCCTCGAACGCAGCCAAGCTGAGGCGTGCGCCGCAGTCATCGAGCTCTTTCGGGTCGACATCGGCAGCAGCCAACCATCGACCGCGATCACCTACGATCGGTTCCAGCGCACCCACCAGAGCGCGAACCATGAGGATCGAGACAGTCATGATGGCGTTTCGCCGACGCTATAACACGCCGGGCTCGAATCCCGAACCGTGCTTAACCAGACGCATCGGCGAGGGCTTTTCCGCTAGACCGCGCCTCGCAATCAGTCTACCGACTTCACGGACCCGCACCAGGACCCGTGTTGCAGTACTCGCTGAAACGATTGCCGGTTGCCGTGTAGGGTCTCGAACTGGTTGCCGCTGCAGTCCACGGCGCCGCCTTGTCGATGTGGCCGCCGATCGTAGATTCCCGAATCACCGCCTGACCATTGGGCGTCGGCATCGTACTGCTCGTATCCCACGACCGACCCAGATGATTCGTAGCGGGTGCTTGCGCGTCCGCCGTGAAGTTACAACCCACGACGAGAAAACCCAGCTCGTTCGACACCGAAGTGCTCGGCGCGAAGATGACACCTGCGTTCTTGCCCTTCCGCGAGGACAGATAGTGAATCGTCGAGCCCTCGATTACGACCGTCG
>DASRXR010000572.1:0-7567 GCA_035687405.1 Polyangiales bacterium | reverse complement strand
GATCGCGTTGTCGGGCGAGCCTCGGCATCCTTGTCACGGGAGACGGAGAACACGTGCACAGAGCGCAAGCGATCGTGTGGGCGGTGGGCCTTGGGGTCGTCCTCGGCTGCGGAAAGTCCGATGGTGGGTCCGGCTCGCAGCCGTTGGCGTCGCTCGAGCCTGAGCTCGGCTGGCACGTCGGCGGCGGTGAGCGAGCCGAACGTGCTCCCGTGTCGTTGACGGCGTCCGACGGAACCGGGCTCACGCTCGTGTCAGTCGAAGCGCGCGCGGCGATCGAGGACCCGTTGGCGTTCACGGAGCTGCACTTGAAGTTTCACAATCCCGAGCCGCGCCGCCGCGAGGGCAGGTTCGAGATCGCGTTGCCGCCCGGAGCTGCGATCTCGCGGTTTGCGATGCGCATCGGGGACACCTTTCAAGAGGGTGAAGTCGTCGAGCGCCGGCGCGCGCAGGCCGTGTACGAGGACTTTCTGCATCGGAAGCAAGACCCGGCGTTGCTCGAGAACGACGCCGGGAACGAGTTTGCCGCGCGCGTGTTCCCGATCGAGCCGGACGAGGACAAAGAGATCATCATCTCGTACTCGCAGGAGTTGCCGCGTCGCGACACGCCGTACCAGTTGCTGTTGCAGGGGTTGCCGCGACTGGAAACGCTGGACGTCGACGTGCGGATTGGTTCCGCAGCGGTGAGCGGCGACGAGGCTGTGAAGAAAGATCGCGCGACCGACATTCGGCTGAGCCTGCACGAGAAGAACTACGTGCCGGCGGCGGATCTCGATGTGCGGCTGCCTCGCCAGCGCCCGGTGGCGTTGCGAAGTGGAGAGCTCGTGGTCGCGCGTGTCGTGCCGGTGCTCGAGCTACCGTCCGCGAGCGTGGGCGGACTGACGGTGTTGTTCGATACGAGTGCGTCGCGAGCGCTCGGATTCGGTGCCCAGATCGAGCGGCTCGGAGCCTTGCTCGAGGAGTTGCAGAAGCAAGAGACGGCTCCGATCGACGTGCGCGTGATCGCGTTCGACCAAACTGCGGAAGTGGTGTTTCGCGGGACGGTGAGTGAGTTTGGGCTTCGTGCGAAGGCGCGTTTGCTCGCGCGCGATGCGATGGGTGCGTCGGATTTGGGCGAAGCGCTGCGCTTCGCGGGCGACTCCAGCGTCGGACACACGCGTGTGTTGGTGGTCGGCGACGGTGTGATCACGGCGGGCGTAGAAGATTCGACCCGGCTACGAGAGGCGGTTACGCGGCTTGCCGCTTACGGCGTCAAACGTTTGGACGTGCTGGCGGAAGGCGGGATCACGGATCGCGAGACACTCGGCTTGCTGTGCCGAGCCGGGCTTGCCGAGGCGGGCGTCGTGCTGGAGGCGCGTTCGCCGGTGTCGCAGATTGCGAGCCGGCTGCGAAAAGCGACGCGTGACCGGATTGCCGTGAACATTGCCGGTGCGAGCTGGGTGTATCCGGACGTGTTCGAAGGCGTGCAGCCGGGCGACGAGCGGCTCGTGTATGCAGAGCTGCCGGAAGATGTTCCGGTGCAGATCGAATTGCAGGGCGCGGGGGCTGAAGCGCACGACACGCTCGAGGTGCCGCGGCCGTTGCTGCAGCGGGCCTGGGCGCGCGCGAAGATCGAGTCGCTGACTCGGGTGCTGCGGGCGTTGCCGGCCGATGCGGATGCTGCGCGTGCGCGAAGCGAGCGCGAGATCGTCGAGTTGTCGGTCGAGCATCGTGTGGTGTCGGAGTACACGGCGATGCTCGTGCTCGAAGGACCGAACGACTACGCGCGCTTTGGGCTAAACCAGAATGCACTCACGAGCATCTTGCGCGTGAGCAAGCGCGGGCTCGAGTTGTGGGGGCGCGACGAACAACCGTCGTTGCAGATCGCGCGGGACTTCGATGACGAGCCCGCGGATCAAATGAAAGAGGGATCGGCGGAGCTCAGCCACCGTCGCGGGGGTGGTGAAGGAACGGGCAGCTTCGCGGCTGCGCGTGCGTCGCTACCGGTGCCGTCTTCGGGTGCCGCGCCGGAGAAGAAGGATGCAGCTCGGAGCGGCGGAAGCATGCCGCGAGCGGAGCCTGCCTCGCTCGGCCGCGCAGACGCTGCGCCGGGGGCCTTGGCAGAGCGGTCGCGAAGCGTGGCAGCCGCCAGCTCCTCGGGTGCGGCGCCGAGGCCAGCGAGTGCGCCGATGCCGCAACGCGCGGATAAACAGCCGGCGCTTCGAGCAGAGGCGAGCGCCAAGGGTGACTCGATGCAGCCGATGGCTGCGAGTGCCGATCAGGGCTTTGGATCGATGCGCGATCCGGGCGCAGGAATGCCGACTCCCCACGGCGCGTCTCGGCCAAGCGAGACCGAGGCACCGAGTAAAGCCAAGTCGGCGAACGCAGCGGACGAACCCGACATACTGGAAGCCGGGCAGCTCGACTCCGCGGAACGCAGTGCGGGCGCAGTTCCACCTTCAACGCTGCAGATCGCCGCTCCCGATCTCGCGCCGCGGCTCGATCTCGCGCTTCGATCGAGTAGCAACGTTGCCGTGAGCGAAGCTCAGCGAGCAGTGCGCAGCTCGGTCGCGCGTGCACGGCAATGTTTCGAGGGCTCGCCGAGTCAGACTGCTCGAGAACGTGCTCGCTTCGAGATCACGATCTCGGATCGAGGCAGCGTGAGTGACGTGTATCCGGCGGGCGGTACGCTCTCTGATCGCTCCGCGCAAAACTGCCTGATGCAAGCGTTGCGGCAGACGCGGTTTCCTAAACCGGATGGGGCCAGTGGCTCGATACAGATCGAGCTGAGCTGGTCGGTGCAGCCGATCGTGGCCGCGCCGCTCGCTGCTGCACCCAAAGCCAAACGAGCTGCGGTCAAGGTTCCGGTTCCGACCATCGCGGACGCGTACGACGGTGCGCTCGCGGACGTGCTCGCGATGCTCGAGCGCGGCGACAGGGCTGGAGCGCTCGCGCGCGCGAGTGCGGCTCACGTCGAAGATCCCGCCGATGTGACCAGTCTCGTCGCGCTCGGTGAGGCGCTCGAAGCGCAGCGTGACTTCCCGCGTGCCGCACGCGCCTACGGATCGCTGATCGACCTGTTTCCATCGCGTGCCGACTTGCGGCGCATGGCGGCGGAACGCCTCGAGCGTTTGCCGAGCGACGGCATCGTGCTCGCGGTCGATAGTTATCGGCGAGCGGCGCAACAGCGACCCGATCAGCCGTCGGGCCCGCGTGCTCTCGCGTACGCGCTGCTCAAACAGTCGGATCGAGCCCAAGCGTTCGAGACGCTGGAGCGTGCGCTCGAGCGCGGCTACGACGAGAGTCGCTGGAACGGGGTGCAGCGGATTCTTCGCGAAGACTTGGGCCTCGTCGGAGCGGCGTGGTTGCGCGTCGATCCGTCGGCGGAGTCGCGCGTGCGAACGAGTCTCTCTGCGCACGGCGCGGAGCTTGCGAAAGCGGCTTCGACGCGCTTCGTGCTGCAGTGGGAGACTGACGCGAACGACGTCGACTTCCACATCTACGACGGTCAGGGCGGGCATGCGTACTACATGCGGCCGCGGTTGGCGTCAGGCGGCAACTTGTACGCGGACATCACGACCGGCTACGGCCCGGAGTGTTTCGCGATCGCCGGCAAAGCGCGCGCGTACCCATACGTGATGCAAGCGCACTACTTCGCGCGCGGTCCGATGGGTTACGGGATGGGTCGTGTTCAGGTGATCGAGCACGACGGCTCCGGAGACGTGCGGTTCGCGGAGTTCCCGTTCCTCATCATGAAGGACAAAGCGTTCGTCGAGCTGGCGCGACTCGACGGCCCGCTGAAGTGAGCGAGGAAAGCAGCGCTAGAACATGACCGCGCTGGCGCAAGGACCGATCGTGACCACTCGCGCGCCGTTGGCGATCGCTTGACAGTAGTTGCGATAGGTTTTGCTATCGTCACCGCACACCGGCTCGTCTTCGCGGCACTCGCGCTCGGCGAGCTCGCGGAACACTCGCTCGCGTTCTGCTTCGTCGACGGTGCTGTCTTCGTCCGCTTGGGCGTCCCGATCCAAGGGAACGCCCAGTGTCACGACCGGCTGTTCCGTACATGCAGTGGTGGCGATTGCGAGACCGCAAACGGCGAACAATAGCGCGCGTCGGCAGGCAGCCAGCAGCGGCACTAGTGGGAGACTTGGAGCGGATGTGGATCGCGAGCTGTGCCTGCCGCTCATTGCCGAGACTCGCAAGCTTCGCGCACGCGGGCGGTGAGTGGTGAGCGGGGTGACGAGCTCAAGAACTCATCGCGCTCCGCGAGCGCGAAGTGCGAGCGGCCTTGCTTGCATAGACTGATCACGCGTAATGCGCGTCGCTCTTCTCGAAGCGCGCCGTCGGGAAACCGCTCGGCGTGTTGAGAGAGCAAGTCCAGCGTGCGCTGAATGTCGTTGGTCGCGAGCGCTGCCGAAGCCGCACGCATGAGCCGGAGCTCTTCCGCGAGGTGATGACTCGGTGTCTGCGGTGCGGCAGCTGCAATCGGCTGTGCGACAGGTGCCGGAGCCGGCTCGCTCGCGGCTACGGGCGAGGTCCGTGCGGCATGCTGGCGATGCGCGCGCGCCGGATGTGCAGGCGGTTGCGGCGACGCCGTGTCGGGGTGCAGCACATCGCGATTCGAAGGAGCTTCCGCCGCGAATCCGGCTGCACGAGCAACGCTCGGGTCGGGCACTCCGGGGGTATCCAGCGGATCGAGCTCTTCCACCTGCACTGGTCAGGAGCGGTTCTCTTGCTCTGATGAGGCGCCGCGATCGAACAAACTGCGAGCCCAAATCGCGCCAACGCCCGCCCCGATGAGCAGCGCCGGGATCAACAACTTCGCGATCGCGACCTTCGAACCAAATAAGCCCGCGCTTAGTGCCGCGTTGCCGAGTGCTCGCTCCGCCATTGCAGCATCGACGCGAAGCACGGTCTGCGAAGCCGACCCGCGCGCGAGCGATCGGTCGATGTTTTCCCGAATCCGATCGCGGTCGCGTGCGCTCGGCTGACTCAGCTCGCGCGCACTTTCGGGATCGACTGGTGGCCGACTCGTACGACTCACGGTTTGTTCCCCGGTTCGCTCCCCGGAGTTTGCACGAGTCGCGCCGCGATCTCACGGCGCGCCGTGCGCAGCCGCGAGTACACGGTATTCAAGTTGACGCTCAACACGGATGCGATTTCGGGTGCGCTGAGCTCTTCGATGTCAGCCATGACGAAGACTGCGCGCTGGTCGTCGTTCAGTGCCTCGAGTGCGGCGACCAACGTGCGGCTGCGCTCCGCGTGCGACGCGTGATCGAATGGGGTGGGCGTTGTGCCGGTGAACATGCGCTTTACACTGTCGAGTAGTCGAGTCTTGCGCCGCCGCGAGCGGCGATGATCACTCACCACGCGCAGCGTGATCGCAAACAGCCACGTGCGTGGAGAGGAGCGAGCTTCGAAGTCTTGAAACCGCCGATAGGCCACCAAGAACACGTCTTGGACCGCGTCGTCGAGCGAAGAGGGTGGTTCACCCAGGTAGCGGGCCGAACGCCACACGAACTCGAAGTATTGTTCGTAGAGCTCGGTATAACGCTGCGCGAGTGTCACCTCCTGCGCGGAAGAGCGCTCTCGCATCGGTTTGGCCGCGCGTTGCGCTTCGCTCGACATCCGTGTCACCTCATGAGTGGCCGGCACCGGCCGATTCCATTGACTCGTTACAGCACCAAAGCGAAACCCAGCCCGAGTCGCAAGCCCACACTCCGGGGCTGATGAAGCACTTCAGCTCCCGATATCATGAAAATCGGGCGGCGTTGATGCCAGCCGAGTTCCGCGTCGCCCGTCAGCCAGAATGAATCGGCCAGTCGCGCGCGCAGCTCTGCGCCAAGCGCCAGCACTTGAAACCGCTCGCTCGCGCGGACTGGCGCACCTAAGCCGCGGGAACTTGCAGCGATTTGGCCGAGTGTGGCGCGCGCGCACGGGCCGATTCCAAAATTCTGGCCCGCGACGAGATAACACGCATGCAAGCTTACTTCCGCCAAGCTCAGGTCGACCGTAGCGCTGGCGCGCGCGACTTGTTTGGCAGGGAAAAAACCGAAAGACAGGTCGGCATGCAGCGCGGACCAAGCGATGCCTGCGCGAAGGTTGGCGCCCCAAGCGACTCCCGGGAGCACTCCAAATGCGCTTGCCGCGTTCACTCCGAGCTCGTAGCGGAGGACTTGTGATGAGGTCTCACGCTTCTGTGTGGCTTCGACTTCGTCCGGGACTTTGATCGCGATCGCGATCAACCAGGCGGCGGCATCGGCAGCGGCCTGACACGACTCCGCTTGGATGTTTCGTTGACCGGTACCGCGATCGCTCTGCCAGCGAAGGTTCAAGCTGTACTCGGCTTCGGTCGGCGCATCGATGCGAGCGGTCACGTCGAGCGTGTGATCGAGATTGGCATTCGCGTCGACGAGCGAATCGATCGCGCGCAGCACGTAGTCGCGTTCCGGGCAGCCGGTCGGCGCGGTGTAGCGCAATTGAATGCTCTCGGATGCTTTTTCTGCTGCAGCTGACGATGCGGACGAGATCCAGAGCCCGACGCAGACGAACCAGCCGATGCGACGCCATTGCATGCGTGAATCAGAGCGCGCTCGACACGTGAGAGCCGTGGATGTTCCCAATCCAGGGCAGACCGTCGTTTGCATTTACGAGCGCTCGCGGCGCGAGGGACGGAAAGGTGCGCAGGTGGCCACTAACAATCGCAGTTGCAGAAAGGAACACGAAGTCCATGAAATGTACCGGCGTTCGTTGCCTGATCGGGTTCTCGTTGTTGAGCGTCGTCGCCTGCGGGTCTGATTCTTCGGGTGGAAGTGGCGCCGATGAAGAGGCCGTTGTCGCAGGAGGAAAGTTCGAGATCTTTCCGCCTGAGATCTTTACTGGCACCGATGGGACCCACACGTTCAAAGCGCCCGTCATAACCGTCAATTCGTCTGGCGCTGTCACTTGGACGATTGCTGACCCGAGCATAGCTCAACTCATGCCGGATGCTGAGAACGCGATGGTCATCGCGACTAAAGCCGGCGACACGACCGTCACGGCTACGAGCGGCGGCAAGACTTCGACGGCGACGCTTCACGTCGTTTCTTACACCACGCAACAGTACAGCGACGGGGAGAAACGCTACATGACGGGGCCGGATACTGACAACCCAGCATGTAAGGAGTGTCACGCGCCGGGCAAGGGTCCAGACCATACGTCGACTGAGTTGGATGCTGATCCTGATTCGCAAATTCAAAACACGTTCCTGACGGGGACTGATCCTGAGGATCGCCCGATCAAGGACAACAGTGAGTTTGCGAACTTGCTCAAAGGCAAGACGCATATGTGGAAGGTCACAGATAGCGAGAAGATTGGTTTAGTCGCGTATCTGCGAGCTTTGCCGCCGATGGGCTATCCGGAATACGACGCGCCGACCACCGACAAGGAAAACTGACGGATCGTTTTCGGCAGTTCGATGTGTGACCGTATGAGGTTACGAGCCGTACGCCTCCTCATGTGTTGCTGCGCCCTCATTGTTGGGTGCAGCGATGACGGTGGCGTGCGGGCCAACGGCCTCACGAGGTTGTCGAGCCGCGGTCTGTATAGC
>DASRXR010000571.1:0-3803 GCA_035687405.1 Polyangiales bacterium | reverse complement strand
GTCGACTGAGCAAGCTGGAGTCACGCCTACCATGCGACAAAGACAATGCGCTCAACCTAGATGGGTGTCCGAAATCTTCGAGGTGAAGTGGAAGGTGTCGTTTGAGCTGGCCGTAAGGGTAGGTCTTGTTCTCATCGTCACGACCTTCTGCTGTGCGAGTTGCTCTCAAACATTGACACCATACGATCGCTTGTGCCGAATTTGAGGACTTCGATGGGAAGCCGAACACATCGGAAGTAGCGGTCAAGATCGATCAGAACAAGTCGCCGCGCCATAGTCGCCGTGCGAACTCAATCGCGGGCAGAACCCAAATACCGTCCTCAGTCCGACGTGCCTTCGGCTCGAGGCTTACCACCCACTCGGTCGCGAGCCGCGGATGATCCTCGCGAAGACTGCGAAGCCCTTTGAGATCATCGCCAGTGACCTTGCGCGTTGCCTTCGCCTCGACCGCAGCCTCCGTGTCGTTCACGACAAAATCAACTTCGACTCCGCTCGTGAGCCTCCAATAACTCAGGGTTGCATCGCGTTCACGGTAGCTGTTGTACGCGACGAGCTCGTGATGCACCCAGTTCTCGAATGCTTTGCCGAAGAGCGCCCCGCCTGGCTCGAGCTGGTGCCGGCGCCCTAGCGCATTCACCACTCCCACATCGGCAAAGTAAAACTTGGGCGCCTGAATGATCCGCCGCTTGGGACGCTTGGTGTACGCGGGCAGCCAGCGGCCAAGTAATGTATCCACGAGGATTTCGAAATAGCTCTGAGCAGTATGCGACGAGACGCCGCATTCGCGTGCGACAGTCGAGTGATTCACGATCTCCGCATCGGATAGAGCAGCGACATTCAAGAATCGAGAGAACGCCGGGAGATTGCGGACGACACTTTCGGCTGCGATCTCCTCCTTGAGATAGTCGGAGACGTAGGCTTGAAGGAGACGTTGCGGCCGCTCGGCTTGGTAGATCCGCGGAAGATAACCATGGTTAACCAAGCGCGTGAGATCAAGGTCGGTGCCGAGCTCCGCCGACGTGAGGCCGAAGAGCTCGTAGCGAACAGCGCGGCCGCCGAGCAAGTTCGCGTGGCCTCTGCGGACCTTACGAGCACTCGAGCCGCACAGAGCAAAGCTGACCGCGCGATTCTCGAGGAGCCAGTGGACTTCATCGAGCAGCGCTGGGATTTTCTGAACCTCGTCGACGACGACACGACGCACCGTGGGTGCTGCCTCCAGCTCGCCGCGAAGCAGCTCCGGCTCGGTCAAGTAGCGGCGATACTCGTCAGCTTTGAGTAAATCGATCCACAAAGCATCGGGATAGGAATCACGCAGCAAAGTAGTCTTGCCAGTCTGCCGAGGCCCCCACAGAAAGAACGTCTCGCTGTTTGTGGCTGGCAGCTTCAACGAACGCTTGAACATCTACTTCAAATTATCATGAATATTTGAAGTGGGCCAGCATTGTCGCATAGGGGACTACACCGCGCGGTCGGCGGCCCGACCGGCATGGGGAGAAGTTCTGACTCGGCTACGACGCGCGGCTGTTCTGGTTCGCAGCACGACTACTAGCCGAAAGCGTCTCCCGCACCTTGAGCGCCAACGCCACAGGCGTGATCGGTTTCTGAATGAAAGCAACACTCGAGTCGACGATGCCGTGCCTCACGATCGCATCGTCGGTATAGCCCGACATATAGAGGAGCTTCATGTCGAGCTGAGTCTTCATCAGACGCTCGGCCAACTCGCGTCCGCTCATGTGCGGCATTACGACATCGGTGAGCAGAAGATGGATCGGTCCGACGTGTTGTTCGACGACGAGGAGTGCATCGCCCCCGCTGTGAGCTTGCAGCACGTTGTAGCCGTACTTGCGGAGGATCGTACAAATCACGGCACGCACGCGAGCCTCGTCCTCCACGACCAAGATCGTTTCTGAGCCGCGTAACGTGCGGCGCTCCACCGGTGGCGTCAATTCCATCGCTACCGGCGCACCGTTCGCAATCGGAAAATAGATCTCGAAGGTGGTTCCTTTGCCGACCTCACTGGAAGTCCAAATCGTGGCACCGCTCTGCCGGACGATTCCGAACACGGTGGCCAGTCCGAGTCCTGTTCCTTTGCCCAACGCCTTGGTGGTGAAGAATGGCTCGAACACCCGCGCCAGCGTCGCGTCATCCATACCAATGCCATTGTCACTGATGGCGAGCATGATGTGGAGGCCAGGCGTCACGCCGATGTGCTGTGACGCATAGGCCTCGTCGAGAACGACCTCAGCCGTTTCGAACGTGAGCTTGCCGCCGCGTGGCATCGCATCACGCGCATTCACGGCCAAGTTCATGATGATCTGCTCAACCTGACCACGGTCCGCCCGAATCGCGCCGATCTGAGAGGTGAGTAAGACGAGCTCCACGTCCTCGCCGATCACGCGCTGTAACATCGCCTCCATCGCCGTGAACACCTCGTTCAGATCGAGAGTGTTGAGCTGCAACGCCTGCTGGCGGCTGAACGCCAGCAGTTGCTGGGTCAACGCTGCAGCGCGCACGCCTGCTTCGGTGATGTCGGTGAGGGCCGCACGCATCGGATCTCCGATTTTGAGCTGGCCGGCTAGTAGCTCGCTGTAGCAGAGGATGATCGACAACAGATTGTTGAAGTCGTGAGCTATGCCTCCGGCAAGCATGCCCACCGCCTCCATCTTCTGCGACTGGCGGAGTTGGGTTTCTGTCTCGTGGAGTGTCTTCGCCGCACCCTTGCGCTCGATCGAGTGGCGAATCACGCGCTCCATGAGCTGTGGAGTGATTTGATCCTTCACCATGTAGTCCGCGGCACCAGCCTTCATCGCGCGCACGTCGATGTCGTGGTCACCCCGTCCTGTTAGGAGGATCATCGGTCCTCCGAAGCCGTCGACGATCGCCCTCTCAATGAGCGAGAGCCCTGTCTCCGCACCCAAGTGATAGTCGACCAGGCAGACGTCATACGGTGTACGGAGCGCCACCAGCGCCGCGTCGTAGCTTCGCACCCATGTCGCGTCGAATTTGCCACAGTCTCGATCGTTCAGGATTCGAGACGTGAGCAAGTAGTCTTCCTCGTCGTCTTCGACGAGCAGGATTCGAAGCCGTGCTTCGTCCATGTTAGCTGCCCTCAGTAGCCGCAGGAAGACTCACGACCTCGAACCAGTACTTGCCGAGCACGCTCATCACTTGCGCGAGCGCCGTGAGCGTCACCGGTTTTCGGATGAACGAGCTGCTTCCGAGGTCGTATGCTCGAGAGATATCCCGCTCGGCGCTCGATGTCGTCATCACTATGACCGGGATCCGCCGGAACAACGCGTGCGCTTTGATTTCCACCAACGCTTCGCGGCCGTCCATCTTCGGCATGTTGAAATCGAGTAGGATAATCCACGGCCTCGGAGCGATTGCGGGTGCCGCAAAGCGCCCACGATGGTGAAGATAGTCCAGTAGCTGTTCGCCGTCTTCGACCGCGTGCAGGTCGGCCGAGAGCTGACTCTTGACGACCGCCCGACGGATCATCTCCTGATCATCGGGATCATCGTCGGCGAGTAGGATGATGGGCCGAGCGCTATCGTCCATGGTCGCCGCCGCTCTTCTGCCTCAGGGGCAGCGTGACGATGAAAGTCGACCCTTGTCCCAGTCGGCTCGTGGCAGTGATCGTTCCCCCGTGTCGCTCGACAATCTTGCGGCAAATCGCCAGCCCGATGCCGGTTCCTTCGTATTGGCCTCGCCCGTGCAGTCGCTGGAAGATGGTAAACACTCGGTCGAGATACTTTTCGTCGAAACCAATGCCGTTGTCGGCTACGGATATTCTGCACGCCGCG
>DASRXR010000570.1:0-3749 GCA_035687405.1 Polyangiales bacterium | reverse complement strand
TCGCGGAAGTCTACGGCGGTTTGCAGACGAACATGATCGACGTCGTCTGGGGCTCGGCGCTCGTTTCAGCAGCGCTGCAGTGGCACAGCGGTACCTCGTACATCTCGGAGCGCGGCTTGGGTTTCATCAGCGGCGCGTTCGTGTTCCGGCGCCCGGCGTGGGATGCGCTGCCGAAGAACGTGCAGGAGTCGATGACGCTGCTGTCGGGCGAGCGTGCGCAGACCAACCAGATCGACGTGCGCAAGCAGGATGAGCGCACGTACCAGCGGCTCGTGCAGCGCGGTCACACGCCCATGCGCGCGAAGAACGAGAAGGAGTGGTGGGATGCCGGTAAGGCGCTCCGCCAGCGCATGATCGGTCGCGTGTACACGAAGGAGCTCGTCGAGAAGGCCGAGCAGATCGCGGCGAAGTACGCCGAAGCTCCCGAGGAAATCGCAGCCGCCAAAAAGTAGGCGCTGGCTGGTTCACGAGAAACGGGCGAGTCCACACGGCTCGCCCGTTTTGCGTTTAATAGGCTCTTGCGAAGACGACGCGTTGTGCCGACGGTTTGCCCGTGAACGGGCACGTCCCCGGCTCGCTCTTTTCGAGCGGGATGCATCGCAGCGTGACGCTCAGATCGGTCTTCAGCTGCTTCTCGATCTCGGGATCGCCCGACCAATGCGCCATTGCGAAGCCCGCATCGTCGCCCTTGAAGTAGTCGTAGAGGTCCTGCTTCGAGTCGATCTCGCGCGTACGGCTGGCCCGCAGCTGCTTCGCGCGTTCGAGTAGCGCCGTCTGCATCTCACCCAAGATCTTCGGGAGCTCACTCACGAACTGCGCTCGCGGCAGCGTCTGCTTCTCGTTCGAAGGCCGATCGCGCCGCGCCATGAAGACGGCATCTGCCGCGACGTCGCGCGGTCCGATCTCGAGGCGAATCGGCACACCCTTCTTCACCCAGCTCCAGTTCTTTTCGCCGCCGCGCAAGTCGCGCAGATCGAGCTCGACGTCGACGTTTCGATCGTCGTAGCGAAGCGCGCGCAGCTCGGCTTGGAGCGCGTGACAGAACTTCAGCACTTCGTCACGCGACTCGGGCTTGTTGAGAACCGGCAAGATCACGACGTGCGCGGGCGCGAGTCGCGGCGGCAACACGAGTCCGTCGTCGTCGCTGTGGGTCATGATCAATCCGCCGATCAAACGCGTCGACGCGCCCCACGACGTCGTCCACGCAAACTGCAGCTCGCCCTTGTCATCGAGGAACTTGATCTCCGACGCACGTGCGAAGTTCTGACCCAGGAAGTGCGAAGTGCCAGACTGCAACGCTTTGCCGTCTTGCATCATCGCTTCGATCGTATAGGTCGACACCGCGCCCGGGAACCGTTCGGCCGCGGACTTCTCGCCGGGGATCACCGGCATCGCGATCCAGTTCTCTGCGAAGTCCGCGTAGACGTCGAGCATCTGGCGTGTCTCGGCGACCGCTTCCTCGGCGGTTGCGTGCACGGTGTGCCCTTCCTGCCAAAGGAACTCTGTCGTTCGCAGGAACATGCGCGTTCGCAGCTCCCAGCGGACGACGTTCGCCCACTGATTGATGAGGATCGGCAGGTCGCGATACGACTGAACCCACTTCGAGTAGACCTCGCCGATGATCGTCTCGGACGTCGGCCGCACGATCAGCGGTTCTTCGAGCTCGCCTGCGGGCACGAGCTTGCCGTCCTTGAGCTCGAGGCGGTGGTGTGTGACGACCGCGCACTCTTTCGCGAAGCCTTCGACGTGTGCCGCCTCTTTCTCGAGGTAACTCTTCGGGATGAACAGCGGGAAGTACGCGTTGCGATGGCCCGTCGCTTTGAACTTCGCATCGAGCACACGCTGCATGTTTTCCCAGATCGCGTAGCCCCACGGCTTGATGACCATGCAGCCCCGAACCGGCGCCTGTTCTGCAAGATCTCCAGCTTTGATGACCTGCTGGTACCACTCGGGATAGTCCTGCGCGCGCGTGGGCGTGATCGCGGTCTGTTCTTTCTTCGACGTGCCTGCCTTCGACATGGTGGCGGAGGATAGCGCAGCCGCTGAATCGGGACAGTCCCAACTGCTCGCGCTATGCTGCCCGACCGTATGCCCAGCCTATTCCGGCGGACGGTCGCCGACCTCGCCCAGCGCGTCGACCGCGCATTCGCCGAAACCGCGCTTCGGCCCTCGATGTCGACGCGCTCGAAGTCGTCCGCGGAGTCGCTCGGGGTGGACGCGAGGCTACGGGCGCTCACCTTGATCCGACTGTTCTACGGCGGGCCTGACGCGCTCGCGACGCACGGGCGCATCTTCCCGTCGTCACCGCCCATCTCGCCGAACGTGACTCGCGTGCGCTCGATGGGAGGCGGCGGCGGGGGCGAGGTCCTCGACCTGCGCTGGCCGAGCGAGTTCGACCCGCTCTGGACGCTCGATGCGGTGCAAGAGCGGCTCGAGACGATCAGCCCCGAGGATCGCGAGCTTCTGCGCTTGTCGTCCCGGCCCGATGCCGAGGCGCTCCTGCGCGAATTCGGGATCGATCAGTCGGCGACCCTGCGCGACAAGTACTTGCGGTCGAAAGCCAACCGTACCGCTCACGCGCGCTGGTATCGGCATGCGAATGGGCCGCGCCCGATCGCGGTGCTCCTGCACGGTTACCTCGGCGGCAACTTTGCGATCGAAGAACGCGTGCTGCCGGTGCGGCGCTTGTTCGAGGGCGGGCTCGACGTAGTGCTCACGATCCTGCCACTGCACGGCCCGCGTCGATCGGAGTCGCGCGGCTTTCGGCCACCGGCGTTTCCCTCGAGCGACCCGCGCTTCACGATCGAGGGTTTTCGCCAGCTCGTGTTCGATCATCGCGCCCTCTTCGAGTACTTCCATGCGGGCGGCGCGCCTGGCCTCGGGCTGATGGGGATGAGCCTCGGCGGGTTTTCGGCGGCGCTGCTGAGCACACTCGAAGAGCGATTGCGGTTCAGCGTGTTGTTCATTCCGCTGGCTGCGATCGAGGAGTTTGCGTTCGACCACGGCCGGATGCTCGGGACGCCGGCGGAGCAGGAGCAGCAGCGTGACGCGCTGCGGGCGGCCCAGTGGCCGATCAGCCCGCTCGCTCGCCCGCCGCTCGTAGCCGCGGAGCGCGTCTCGGTCGTGGCGGGTGAAGCCGACCACGTGACCGGTCTCGCCCACGCCGAGCACCTCGCCCAGCACTTCGGCACGCATATCTCGCGGTTCGAAGGCGGCCATTTGCTGCACTTCGGTCGCGAGCGCGCGTTCGAGCCGGTCTGGCAAATGCTCGAACACGAAGGTTTTCGGTCGGTGCGTCCGCCGAGCGGCCGCTTTCCAAAATCGGTGCGGTCGTGAGCCTCGGCGACGAACCTCTCCGCGCTCCCGCGTTGAGTCTGCGCGCAGGCCGGCTCGCGGATTCGCCGATCAGCTATTTGATGACGAAGGCGCTGGCGCATCCCGAGCTGGTTTCGCTCGCCGCCGGGTTCGTGGATCTGCACAGCTTACCGGTCGATGCGACGCGGACGGCTGCACTCGAGCTGTTCGCCGATCCGACCGCCGCTCGCACCACGCTGCAGTACAACGCGACGAGCGGCGATCCTGCACTGCGCTTGCAAGTCCTCGAGCGCGTCCTCGCCCAAGACGCTGCAGCTCTCGGCGGCGGGCGGCTCGGACGGGCCCCTGGTTCGGTGTCTCTCGACCGCGTCGTGTTGACGGCCGGCAGCAATCAGCTGTTGTTTCTGGTCTGCGAAGCACTGCTCGATCCCGGC
>DASRXR010000569.1:0-6224 GCA_035687405.1 Polyangiales bacterium | reverse complement strand
GCTCGCGCAGCAACGGCTCGATCGACCGGGTCTGAAGGTTGTCCATCGCCAACCAATAGCGATGAAAGTCGTCACGGCTCTGCGCGGACGCACGCAGTGGATCGATGTACACGCGGTAGACCTCATTCACGAGCACGTCAGGGTCGGCGAACGCGCGCGAAAAGCGAGCGCGGCGGCCGCTCGGCTCATCGATGAACTGCGCGTAGCTGTCGATGAGCACCCCCTCGCGTGCAGCCGCGATCTGCGGGAGAATGGCTGGCGGCGGCCAGTTGTCGTGCGCGTCGCAGTTGGTCAACGTCAGCGTCCGAACGCGCTCGGGATTGTTGGCGGCAAAGATCTGCGCGATGGCGCCACCGCTATCGTTCGCGACTAAGTCGACCTGGTCGATGTTCAGCGCATCCATGAACTGGACGATCATCTTCGCTTGGGCGGTGAACGAGATGAGCTGCGCCTCGCAGCCGAGAGCTCTCTGGGTTTGCGATCGTGCTGAGCGACACGCAACGCGGATACCAAAAGCCCAGTCGCGATTTCTTCGACCTCGAGCGCATCCCACTCGACGCCAGCGAGACGGTGCCAAAGGACACTGCGAGCGAGCATCAACTCCGCCGGCAGCAGTGTATGCGCTCGGAACGCGGCCGTATCGAAACCTTCCCCCGACATCGCAGCGGGCGCGAGCTGGGCCAGCGACGCGGGAGAAAATCGCAGCGTCAGACACGCATCGCCAACGTCGCTCGGCAAGCTGATGCGATACGAAGTGGCGACCGGAATGAACACGGCGTGATTTGCGGTCGCAAGAACCTGCCGGCGGGGCCCGTCGTGCTTCGCAAACACCCCGGCGAGCGGCAGGACGAGCACATTTGCGCTCTGCCGCTCCGGCTCGTCTCGCCGATCGGGAGCAGGTCGTGCGCGCACGTGCGCTACCTGTACCAGCTCACTCTCGAATAGCGTGCGACGATCGATCTGCATGCTGCTCGCAATACACGGGCCCCGCTTAGCCTGCGAAAACTACTAGCATTGTCAAGGAGTCGGGCCGTACGTTTGCCGAGTCCTTACACTGCGCTCGGTGGATCCGCGAACGAATGTTAGCCTCCGAAACATGAGAGTGGTCGCGCTGGGGTGCGCTCTATCCCTGATGCCGCTGACGGTCGTGTGCGCTCAACCTGCGCCCACGTCCCAGGCCTCGGATCGCACCCACGTTACGCAGCTGCGGCTCGAACATCGTTCGTCGCGCCAAACCGCTGGTTGGGTGCTGTTCAGTTGGGGCGGAATCAACGCGGTTGGAGGCGGTCTCGTCGCAGCAATCGAGCACGATCGAGCGGAGTGGGTAGCAGCGGGTCTCGTCAGCGCGGCATTCGGCGTCGTCAACGCACTTCTCGCACCCAGCTTGATGGACTTATCGGAAGCACGTGAGCGTAACATCCTGCGTGAGCAGGCGGATTCGAACGCCGACTTTGCGGCCATTCGCGAGCGAGAGCGAGCATCACAACTCGGCGTCGGTCAGACGTTCGCATTCAACACCGGTCTCGACGTGTTTTACATCGCGACAGGGATCCTCGTGTACGTGCTGGGAAGCGTACAGTCTCCCCGCGTCGCATGGGAGCAAGGCGCGGGCCTAACATTTGTCGTACAGGGAGTGCCGCTGCTCGCCTTCGACATCTACAATTGGATCGCCGCAAACGAGCGAGCAGAAGCGTTGGCGCACCGCTGACTGCGAGACTCACACGGTAGGCGCGTTCGTGGCCGCGCCAAGAAAGATCGTGACCCCGCAGATCACCGAGTCCGCCCGGATCTCAGATCTCAGTCGACAGTGCTTTTCTATGTCCGAGTCAACCACGCCGGTGGTTCGTGATCGATCACGAACTCGCGCACCTCGTCAGCCGCGCGTTCGATGTCACTCGTGAGCTTCGCGGGCGGCATCCCGAGCATTGCGAGAGTGAGATCAGTGACGCGCATCGCCATGCGCCACATGGGCGTCGGACGCACCACCATGATCGTTCGCCGCGAGTATCCGGCTTTGCGAAGTTTGATGCGCTCGTTGATGACCATTCTCGTCTCTGTGTCGTAGCCGGCGAGCGAGCGAAAATCGTGCAGAAGAAAGAGGCCTCCCGCCGCATCGATCGCGGCCCCATCTTCACGCAACGCCGTATCGATCCAGTCGCAGAGCACGAGCCCGCCTTCGCGCCGCGCATGGTTTACGGTCGTCTGCGTGATGAGCGCCCGCTGCGCGGAACAATACCAAGCGAAGCCATACTCGACGTGGAATGTGTGTCGAGGCCAGCGGTCAAAAGGCGGTTGCGGAATCTCGTTTCGGGAACGCCGATCCACGAGTCATGATACCAGCATTCAGCGTACATGTGATAGGCAGGCCAAGCAGCGGCGTCACTTCGCACGTTCGAGGTTCGCGAGCCTTTGCGCAAACTGCTCGTAGAGGCGATCGACCTTCCCGTGCAACTGGCCGATCTCTAACTCCGCTTTGAGGTTGATCTCGTATTCGATGTCGTTGCGCACGCGGTCGCGCGCGGCCTGTCGGTTCTGGCTGAGCAGCACGAACACGGACAAGAAGATCGCCTCGAGCGAGACGCTCATCGTCAGCAAACCAAAGGGATACGGATCCCAGCCGCCGACGCGGGTGGATACGAGCGGTGGGACGTTGAGGACGATCCAGAGCGCGAAGACCGCCACGTGAATGAACAAGAACGGCAAGCTCCCGCTGAAATCGCTGATCCAATCGGCGGCCTTTTGGACACGGGTCCGATTGTCGAAGGTCTCGACGTTGACATTGCGAGAGGCTCCGCCGCGTAATAAACGCGCGGTCTCGCGGAGTCGTTTGCCCATGGCAGCCATGAGCTCGAGTGCGGCAGTCGGGCACGCAACGAGGAATTGCGCGAGATCGCCGCGGTCGACCACGAGCGCGTGTAGGTCGGCAGTGACCTGCGCCGAAGCGCTTCGCGGTCCGCTGTCCAAGAGCGAGATCTCGCCGAAGAACTGGCCTTCGCTGGCGCGTTCCATCACGACTCGTTCGCCGGTCGGACTTACGACGAAGACTTCGACTGCACCGTCGATCACCACGTACAGCGCATCGCCGGGATCACCCGCGTGGAAGAGCACGGCGCCAGTCGGCTCGCGCATTTCGTCGACACGGTCGGCAAGCGCGTCGAGCTCTCGCTGGTCCAGAGTGGAGAACAGTGGCACTTTGGCAAGGAACTCGCTCCGCGTAGGCATACGCAAAGCATAGCGAGATTGTGACACTGCTGGGGTTCAACGTTGCGGAGGCACCCAGTGCGGATTCGCCGGATCGAAAGCAGCAGTAACCGCGCATTTGATCTCGCCCGCGCAGACCTCCGCCTGCCAATTCCCTCACGCTCGCGGAGGGCTCAGGCTGGAAGTTGGTCACGGTTGCGAGATCGTTCTGTAGCTCGGGCGTCGCGGACGCGCACCACCCTTGCTGACGTCGCCGCAACTTGAAACGCTACGCAGCACGCAGGGTCGGAGTCATCGAGTGGGCGTGGCGGCGGTACGCGCCGGGGGACTGGTAGTGATGGCGCTTGAACGCTCGGTTGAAGGCGAACTGCGAGTCGTAGCCGACTCGCTCGGCGATCTCGGCGAGGCTCCAGTCGGTACGACACAGCAACTCGGCCGCGCGCTCCATGCGCTCACGCGCGAGGTAGCGCAGCGGAGAAATGCCGCGGTCGGCGACGAAGCGGCGCGCGAACGCTGGGCGCGAGAGCCCGACGCGGCGCGCGAGCTTCGAGACCGTCCAGTGTTCGTCGAGCTCACTCCGCATGAGCTCCACGGCTTGGGTAACGCGGTCGTCGCGGTTAGGCTCGACCAGCTCGAGGTGGCGCGATTCCATGAGCACGAGTCTGGCGGGGCAACGCGCGCGCGTAAAGCTGGGATCGCGAAATCGAGAGCTTCGGATAAAAAGCCGAGAGCCCCAGTCATTGGGGGCGCGCGGGCCGTGGCGGATCGTTCTCGGCATGAACGAACTGTCGCAACTCATCGAGCGATTGCAGTCCGCGCGCACCGTGTTGATCTTCGGAGAGATAACACCTGTGCTAGCGGAGCAAGCGTGTACTCAGCTCCTCGCGCTTGCAGCCGTTAGCAGCGAACCAATTCGCGTCTTGATCAGCTCGCCGGGAGGCCACGTCGAGTCGGGCGATGCCGTACACGACGTCATCCGCTTCATCGAGCCGACCGTGAAAATGATCGGCACAGGTTGGGTCGCGAGTGCGGGGGCGCTGATCTACGTTGCGGCCGAGAAGCAGCATCGGTACGCGTTGCCGAACACACGCTTCTTGTTGCACGAGCCGACCGGTGGGATGTCCGGTGCCGTGGCGGACATCGAAATCGAGGCACGTCAAATCTTGGCGATGCGCGCGCGTTTGACGCGAATCTTCTCCCAAGCGACAGGTCAGCCAGTGGAGAAGATCGCGCGTGAGACCTTGCGCAACCACTGGCTGAGCGCGACCGAAGCAGTGGAGTACGGGCTAGCAGGGCGTGTGATCGAGAGCGTGCGTGCGTTGGGGTGAGCGGCAACGGGCTTAGTCGACGCTCGCGAAGACGATGGTCGCAGCGATCCAACTGGTCGCGTTCCCTTCTTCGCTCGCTATCCGACGCTCGAAGCAGCGAGGGACAAGTCGCACGCGCACTCTCCTGCTGGACTGCGCCGCCGATAGCTGCAGGACTCGCGCTTCGGTCCAACCGTAACCCCACCACGCCATCGCATTTCGCGCCAAGAAGCGTCCGGCGGCTTCCTGTCGTATGACCGCGCGAGTCAGGTTGGAGGTTTACATGACTCGGCAGCTCATGCTTCGCGCTTCGTGGGTTCGATGCGCCAGCACAATCAGTACGTACGCGCTCATCGCGGCGTTTGGCTTTGCCTGCAGTGACAACAACACTGCGCCCGCCATGCCCAACCAAGGCACGAGCGGAACGCCGGCGGGTGTTGCAGGGACACAAGGCATCGCCGGCACGACAACCGCCACCGCGGGTACGACTGGTGCTGCGGGGCGCGTGAGCACACCGGGTGCAAGCGGCACGGGCGCCGCAGGGCGCGCGGGCGCCGCAGGCATGACGATGACCGCCGACGACGATGCGGGCGTCACGCTGAGTGATGCGGGCTCGCAACCCGCACCGGATGCCGGTGGCATGGTGGTGCCGCGCACGATGCAACCGATCGATCCGCCCGTCGCCGACGACTGCATCAACGACGTCACACCCGGCGATCACACATACAGCTGTGGGGGCCTCACGTTCCTTGCGCTCATCGATCCGATGTGCACGAAGGTCGCGTGCGGCCTGATCTTCGATATCCACGGCGCGACGATGTCAGGCGCTCAGATGCGCGACAACACGCTCTTGTACAAGATCGCGCCCAGCAAGGGTTACATCGTCGTCAATCCCAGTGCGACTGCGTCGAATACAGGCGGGACGTGGGATCTGATGGCCAATCCGCCGACCGTCGGTAACTTCATGGACCGGATGATCAAAGCGTTCCACGTCGATCCGGATCGCGTTCACGTGACGGGCTTCTCGCAAGGTTCGGCGATGACCTTCTGGTTCCTGTGCAACAAACACGAGCTTCTCGCGAGTGCAGCGCCGGTCTCGGGCGCATCCGACGTCGCGTGTCTGAACGACGCCTGGCAACCGCGAGTCCCGATCCTGTACGAAAACGGCGAAAAAGATCAGGCATCCACGATCGACCGCTCACGCATGATGGTCGAGCAGATCAAAACGCAGCTCAAGCTGATCGGCGGTGATGAGATCGCAGGGGACGGACACTATTCGCGCAAACACTGGACTGCCGAGGGTGGCATGGAGTTCGACTACATCGAACACGACTACGGTGGCCAAGCAGTGTTGGATGGTCACTGCATCCCGGGAGGCATCGACAAGGCCAACACGGGAACTAACAACTTCGGTTTGAATGCGACGACGTGCACGACTGGAATGATCAACATCAATTGGGGTGAGCTCGTCCTCCAGTGGTTCTTGGACCATCCCCGAAAACATTGAGAAGTAAACGCATCAGGTCCGCGATCCGTTAGGCATTTCGGCAGAGAAGTTAGGAGATTCGGCGATCCTCCGTGGCTCCACGAATAGTGCTCAGCACGCCTGTGGACCCCGGTGCGCCAATAGCACTCGTTGCGGCGAACCCTCTTGCCGCAGTGGCATGAAAAGCGATGGGCGGTGGACTCACGAGCCCACCGTGAACGTGCATCCCG
>DASRXR010000568.1:0-2156 GCA_035687405.1 Polyangiales bacterium | reverse complement strand
CACGTGGATGGTGGAGTCGATCGGCTTACCGTTGTCGGTGGTCCGCCACTTGCCGGTCGCGTCGAAGTTCTCTTGCATGAATCCGAACGGGTTGATGAACGCGTGACACCCTTGGCAACGCGCAGTCGAAGTCGCTGTCTCCACGCGCTGGCGTTCGGTCGCGTCTGCGATCTCCGGCAGGACCGTGTTCACACCGGGCGGAGGTAAACCGAGCGGCAAACACATCACTTTGCGCGTGAAGAACACGCCGCGCTTCACGAGGCGTGTCGTGGTCGGGCCCGAGTGCGAGGCGATCACGCCGGGCAACGTGAAGATGCCGAGCCGTTGCGTCGGGTCGAGATCGACCAACCCCTTCGTCGACTTCTTCAAGCCGTAGATCGTACCGAGGGCTTCGGAAACGAACGTTTGGGTGGACTGCGTGACGTCCTTGAGCTTCGGCGCTGCGCCGGCGAGCTGGCGATTCAAGAACGCCTTGGTCTCTTCGACCGCCGCAGCAGCGACTTCAGGCGTGAACTCGGGATAGACGTCGGGCGCGAGCGCAAACTCGTCCGCTTGTTTGACCTCGAGCCAAGAGATGAAAAACCGCATCAGCTTGTCGCGCGCTGCGGGCGTCGCGAGCACTTGATCGATCGTTCGCGCGAGCAGGTCCGGCGTGCTCAGTTGTCCGGCTGGATCGGCGAGCGAAAGCCCGATTGCGTCCGGCGGCGCGTCGGCGAGCGTGTAGCTGATGTTCTGCAGCTGCTGCGCCGGCGTGAGCAACCCCCCTGCGGGGAGCACCTCATCGCGAAACACGTACTGCGGCGACGTGAGTGTCAGATCGACGAGGTCCGCCGTCGCGTCCGGCAGACCCACTTGCTGCACGCTCGTGGTGAAGAACGTCGCGTAGCGCGCGAGCACGGGGTCCGGGGCGATTCCGCGAAACGCCCTCGCGACGAACTTCCTCGCTTGGTCGTCGAGGCAGGTCGGTGCGTTGTTCGAGGCCGCGCAATCGATCACGCTCTGCGGTTTCGCGCGGACACTCGCGACGAGTTGCCCGACCCAGTTCGTATAAGGCGTGAAGTTCGCCGGATTGAAGCTGAGGTTCGCCGCGTATTCGTAGTTCGTCTGCAGCGGGTCGCGCGGCATGACGTCCGAAGCCGGAGTCGTGTAGCTCGCCGGCAGCAGCGACTTCGTAGTGATGTCGAGCTGAGTGCGCGTCAGCCGGAAGAGCCGCGTCGGCGGGTTGAGCGCGTTGTCGTCCGGAAAGTAGGTCTGCGCCGTCTCGAACAGCGTGGGGTTCGCGGCCTGCATCTGGGCGTCGACCGCCTTCGTGCTTTCGCCTGGGGGGATCGTAGGGAGGGCCGCGGGCCCGAGGCGTCCCGGGCTGTTGGCACCTCCAGCGCCCAGGGCATCACCCCCGAGGAGCATGCGCTCGTCCCCAATCGAGCCTTCGCATCCGGCACAGACTGCGACCGCCGCCGATAGCAGCAGTGGTAGGGGCGAAAGTCTTGGAAACGCGCGGTGTTCCGACGCCCGAACGTGCAGCATGCTGGCCTTCCTGGGAACGAGCCTTCGTTCCATCAGTGGCCGAGGGGTCGGAAAATCTGGTCAGGTCGGGGGAAGAAACTTCTTTCCCCGCAGTGTGCTCATGGCTGGCCGGGCACGATCGCCGCAAAGCCGCTCGCGAAGGCCCCCAGGGCGCTGAAGTCGCCCCCCGCGTAGATGACCCCGTTTGGGCCCGGCGACAACGCCCGTACCGCGAGGTCGAAGTTGACGATGTAGTCCGTCCCGACTTCGAGTGCCGGCGCCGTCGTGAGTGCGCCGTACGCCGCGAAGTGGTCGCGATTGATCGGAGGAGCCGCCCCGACCGTGGTGAAGTCGCCGCCGATGTACAAGAGGTTGTTCGCCAACAAGAGTGAGTAGACGGGGCCGTTCGGATTCACGTCCAGTCCACCCAGCACCGCCGGCGCATCAGTCGAAAGTGCAACGAAGTTCGTCCGAGCCGTAGCTCCCACGGTCGTGAACACGCCACCCGCGTAAACGGCAGCACTCGTCGCGGCGAGCGCGTTCACGGTCGTACCGGTGATGTTGGGATCCCAGTTCGCAACCAGCGTTGCCGATGACACGGTGAGCGCGCCGATGTGATTGCGCGCCGTCGAGTTCAGCTGCGTGAACTC
>DASRXR010000567.1:0-3940 GCA_035687405.1 Polyangiales bacterium | reverse complement strand
CGTGCCGAGCGTCAGCTTTTCGGTGCGCGACTTCCTCGATGCATCGGTCAGCCAGAAACTGCAGAGCGGATTGCCGCAAACGGTAGTCACGCGGCTCTACGCGTACACCGAGAAGGGGCGAGATCCGCTCGCAGTCGGCGTGCTCTCGTGCCGCGTCGCGTACGACTTGTGGGAGAACACGTATCGCATCGAGCGTCAGACCGAGACGCAGGACAAAACCTATACCGTCAAAAACCTCGATGCCGTCGGGCGGTTGTGCCTGGAAGCGGACAAGAGGCCGCTCGGTGAAGCGAAGTCTTACGTTCGCGTGAACGGCCAGCGAATGTACTTCGCCGCGGTCGTCGAGCTCAACCCGCTGTCGCAAGACACGGTCGCGCGCATTCGCCGCTGGCTCGCGCGGCCCTCCGGTACGCAGCTCGAAGGCAACGCGTTTTTCGGTTCGTTCGTGAGCATCTTCGTGAGCCGCAAGCTCGGTGCGGCCGAAAAAACTCTCAACGTGCGTTCGGAGCTCTTCACGGCGCCCTCCGTGACCTTTCCAGCGGCGGAAAGCTCTTCGCCGTGAGCTTCAACCGCTTCGAACGCAAATTGCTCGCAGCGATCGTAGTCGCCACGATGATGCCTCTGCTCGGCGCGCTCGTGCTCGGTCAAGGCGCGATGCGCGAGGCGTATCAGGTCGGGGTGAATCCCCGCGTTCGCGAAGAGCTCGAACGCAGCCTACGTTTATACCGGACGTACTTCACCGTGTTGCGCAAACACGCCGACGAGACCGCGGGTGCGATCGCTTCGGATTGGTCACTTCGGGATTCGGTTCAGCGCGGCGATCGAGCCGCGCTCGGGTCGCGCCTTCGCAACTTGCTCGACAACTACACCGACATCGCGCGTATCGAGATCTCCGACGCGAACGGGCAGGCGCTCGGATCCGCTGCGGTGGCCGCGCGCACGAAGAACGATGCGCGCTTGTTGTCGATCGAACGGACGCTCGCAGATCTGCCGGACGCACGCCTCCGCGTGACGCTCGCAGCGGCATCGCGACCGTTTCTGGACTATCAGCGCGCGGGTGAGCTCGTCGAGGTGTACCGGCGGCTCGAGCGCGGCGGCGGCCAAGTCGCGGGCTTTTTCATCGTCGTGTACACGGCGTTTTTGCTCAGCGTGATCGTGGCGGCGCTCGCGGTCGGGATCGTGATGGCTCGGCGCGTCACGCGCCGTGTCTCGGTGCTCGCGGATGCGACGCGGCAAGTCGGTAGCGGCGACTTGCAAGTGCAAGTGCCGACCGACACCGCAGACGAGATCGGCGAGCTCACGAATGACTTCAACACGATGGTGCGCGACTTGCGCGAGTCGCGCGGGCGCATCGAGTACTTGCAGCGCATCAGTGGTTGGCAAGAGTTCGCCCGGCGGCTCGCGCACGAGATCAAGAACCCGCTGACCCCGATCCAGCTCGCGATTCAAGAAGTCCACAAGAGTTATCCGGGCGGCGACACGCGCTTCGATAAGCGTCTGACCGACGCGCGAACGATCATCGAAGAGGAAGTCGCGACTCTGCGACGCCTCACGGCGGAGTTCAGCACGTTTGCAAAGTTGCCCGAAGCGAGTTTGGCGCGCGCGGACTTGAACGACTTCGTGCGCGATGCGAGCCGGTCGTTCGAGACGATCGCCGACGTTCGCAACCACGACTCCGGAACCCCGGTGCCGGAGTCGAATCCGATCGAAGTTAAGGTCGAGCTCGCAACTGTGCCGCTGCCGGTCCGAATCGACAGCATGATGCTGAAGCTCTGTCTCGAAAACTTGGTGCGCAACGCAGTCGAAGAGTTGCGCGTGTTGGAAGGTTCGCAGCGCGTGCTCGTGCGGCTGGGTCAGCGGCGAGGCCGCGCGCTCTTGGAGGTGCACGACAGCGGGCCCGGTGTGACCCCGGCGGATCGCCAGCGGATCTTCGACCCCTACTTCACCACCAAGGCTGATGGCACCGGCCTAGGACTGCCGATCGTAAAAAAGGTCGTGCTCGAGCATCACGGCTCGATCGCGTGTGAAGAGAGCGAATTGGGGGGCGCCGTGTTTCGAATCGAGCTGCCTCTCGCATTCGGGGGCTGAGTGGGCATTTCTGCCGATCACGAAATTTGGCCATTATATCAGTGACTTGGCGGCGTGAAATTTGACGCACTGAGCGCTTCTTGCTAGTCGTGAGAGAAGAGCTGGCTTTGTACGCAAAGTCAGAGCGGCATCCGGGCCACAGGCGCCTGCTGCCAGGCGAGGCGCGAGCGGTTCGGTTATGTCCGGCGATCGCTCCTGGAGCGTCGGACTGAAGGGCGACGCGTGCGGGCATCGAAGGCGGGCAGTATCGAAGAGCGAGTCGCGCGCCTGCGGGTGCTCGAGGCGAAAACGCCCGAGCTCGCGCTCGCCGACTATCGCACCAAGCTCGAGATGTCGTGGATCCACCACGACAGCGCGATCGAGGGTGTCGTCTACGACCCGGTCGAGCTTCAGGCTGCGCTGAGGAACGCGCCGGTCAGCGATAGTGCGCTCGCTCCGGTGCACGACGAGATCCGGCAGTTCAAGGCCGCGATCGACTTCGTGCGGGCGACGGCGGCGGACCCGAAAATCCCGGTAGACCTCGAGCTCGTCAAGCAGATCTACCTGATCCTGGCCCCGGACGAGCCCGAGGCGAAGTACCGCAAGGACATCCCGCTGCACCGGCTGTACTTCCACGAGATTGCGCCGCCCGACAAGATTCAACCCAAGCTGAAGGCCCTCGTGCAGTGGCTCGAGAGCGACGACACGCAGCGAACGATGCATGCAGCGCGGATCGCGTCGCGCGCGCATTACCTGTTTTTGCAGGCGTACCCATATCCGAAGCACAGTGGTCGGGTAGGGCGCTTGATGATGAACTTGATGCTGCTGCGCGAGGGCTATCCACCGGCGATCCTTCACGCGACGGATCGGCAGCGATACTACGAAGCGCTGCGCGCGTCGGCCGATGCCACTTCGGCGATAGTCCAGGAGGCGCTCGAGAACTCGCTGAAGAGCGCGATTCGGTACTTCCAGCGGCTCCACGGCCAAAAAGAAGACGCGTTTTAGCGAGTGCGGCGCGCGGCGCGACATGTTCAGCAGCTCGCGTTTTTTGCTGCGAACGCGCCGGATGATTCTGCTTGGGGTACTTTAAGATGCGCTTGTGTGGATTATCCCTCACGTCTTTTCGGTCCTGGGGTTTCTCCTGGCCGTCTTCTTACTCTCGCGCATCTTGCGCGAGCATCGGCCCCCGGCCAGCACGATGGCGTGGTTGCTCGCGATCGTGCTCGTGCCCTACGTCGGCGTACCGCTGTACTTCCTGATCGGCGGCCGCAAACACCGGCGGCTCGCAGCGCGCAAAGCGCCGTTGTATCCGCGGACGCGAAGCTCCGCGACCGGCACTGAAGCGCAGCACGCGGTCGAGCGCGTCCTCGTGACTGCCGGCGCGCCGCGACCGACGTCCGGCAATCAGCTCGAGATGCTCGCGACCGGTGAAGCGACGTTCGCGCGCATCACGCAGTTGTTCGAGAGCGCAGAGCGCAGCATCGACGTATCGACGTTCATCTTGGGCGACGACGAGTGCGGCAACGCGGTGCTCGAGCAGCTCGCGCGCAAAGCGACCGCGGGCGTGCGCGTGCGGCTCTTGTTGGATGGGTTGTTTGCGTTTCGGAGCAATCGCAAATCGCTCGCGCGGTTCACGAAGGCGGGCGGAAAGCTCGCGGTGTTCATGCCGCTGTTGCGATTGCCATTTCGCGGACCGGCGAACTTACGCAACCACCGGAAGATCATCGTCGTCGATGGACAACGCGCGATTCTCGGCGGGATGAACCTCGCGATCGAGTACATGGGCCCGGTGCCGCTGCCGGGGCGCTGGCGAGATCTCTCACTCGCGATGTCTGGGCCGGCGGTGATTCACTTGCACGCCGTGTTTCGATCG
>DASRXR010000566.1:0-2994 GCA_035687405.1 Polyangiales bacterium | reverse complement strand
TGCGACGGCCTGCAAGTACATGAGGATCCGCGCAGCGCGGTGGCCACGGATGATCATGAACCAGTGAATGCCCATGGCAGCTGAGAGCGCGCCGATACCGAGAGCGTACCACCCCATACTCTGGCGGATCTCGGACACCATGCGGTACACCGAGATAGCGCTTCCCATCCATCCAATCGTTAGACACATGTTTACGGTAACGCCGGCACCCTGACCAGGCAGCCAGAGCATGACGAAGAGGAACGGTAAGTCGATGCCATCTCTCGCGATGCACGTTCACACCAGCTGCGTCTATTCGCCGGTGCACTCGCGATCCACTACCTTGAGCTTTCCTGCATCTCGTTTCAGGAAGATCGAACAGTTGAGGTATGACAACTCGATGCGCTCCCCTTTCTCGAACGCGGCTCGGTCCACGCTCGGAACTAGCGCGTACTTCGACACCGGGCAGGTCGAGGGCACGTCCGTGCAGCGCGACGCTTGATACGAAAGCGAGTTGCTCGCGTCGGGCGAGCAGTACGCCGGCTCGGCGCCCGCGTGGACGTCGGTCACGTCACTCCGACACCAGGCTGCGAGAGCCTCACGAATCTCGTTCCAGCCCGGCTCGCCGCAGCGCAAACGTCCGCGTCGGCTCGTCAACTCCGACTGGCTCGGCACATCCGGATCCGGAATCGCTCCAAGCGTCCAGAACTCGTACTTGGCTCGCGGAGCCGCAGCGACGGTGTTGCCGACGAATGACAAAAGGACGCGTGCGGGGGAGTTCGCGCAAGGCGGGTTCGCCGCAACTGGCTCGGACGCGGCACAAACAGCTCGGCCGCCGTCGGCGACCGCGATGCATTGTGTTTGATGTGCGGGCGTCAGAAGCGACAATGTGCGGAGCTTCTGAGTGCGGAGATCCAGAGCGACAAACTGACCATACTGTTCGCGCGCGATGGAAACGAAGAGCTGGCCGCCTTTGAGATTCGCAGCCAACCTTCCCGCGTTCACGAGTACATCCTGTGGTGGCGCAGGGACTTTCAACGTTTTCCACTGCAGCTTGGCGGATGATGGCGTGACTTGCGCAATCGACAGCTCGCGAAGGTTCTCGGAAGACAACACACCTCGGTGCCAACCAGTGACTAGGATCGCAGCGTCGTCCTGACAGACGATCGGCCCAGGCCAACCGAAGCTGTTGCGCCCCGCCAGAACGCGCTGGTCCGAACGCTTCCCGTCAGCCGCAACCGAAGTGACGACCAACTTGTTCGCCGATTCCCAAACGACATATCTCTGATCGCCGCAGCTCGCGACCCTCGGTCGAAACCCAGAATCCGTCTTCCAGCGCAGCGGCGGTTGAAGCGTTGCGCCGGTTGGCCCCAACGCGTGAAGCTCAACGTTCATCCACGCCGGCGGCTTGCGTGTAGTCGAACCGTAATCGGCCGGCGCACGCAAGACGACGACGGTCGTTCCCCCGCGACTCTCCGCCGCAGCAAGTCCAAGCACATCTTCTGGGGTCGCAGGAACGACAACCTTGGGCGTGACGCGGCGCGCCGGCGCCGCCGAGCCGCGCGCAAAGGTCACGCGTCCGTTCGCGAGTAACCCGACGAGCGCCAAGTCTCCATCCGATAGTGGAACTGCGATCGGCTGCCGATCGAGCGACCCCGTTCCGGTCGCGAGTTGTCCGAGCTCAGCTGCCGCGCCCAACATCGCGCCGATGGCTGGGTCGATCGATTGCGCCCACAGCCTTCCGTTCTCGGCCGCCCACAGCGCCACGACTTTGCCATTCCGCGAGTTCCACGAGTGTGGGAACGCAATTCCCCGTGCAGCTTGATCGCATCTCAGTCGGGCGCGCCTCACCTGCACCCGCCGCGACGATTGCAGGTGAACACGCTACGGCCAGTAGTGCCGCCAGCTGTGCAAACCTCAACTGCCCGGGTGGGATCATGCGATACGTAGACATGGTCGGTTGCGGCGACACGCCTAGCACGACAACGGCGGAGAGAAGCACGTTCGTTCAGACAAAGACCAGGACGCTCAGCTCGCGTGATGCGATTCGCGAGCCTCACGGCGGCGCGTCCGGTGGGTACCTCCTGCGAATGGCATCGCAACTCCAGTCGTTCTGTTTCGCTCTTTCACGAGCCAGCATACGAAACATTTCGTAACGCTCGTTCGAGACAGTGCTCAGAACGACATGATAGTCGGCATAAATGTCCGGCAACGTCTGTCCCACCGTATTACTGATCTCAACCGCTATCTCTGATGTGTTTGGCTTCCCATCGAATCCCTCATAAATGCGACACAACCGATCGTATGAAGTCGATGTACGAGAGCAACTCGCACAACAGATGGTCTCGACGATGACGCAAGGAACTACGCTTAGGGAGCGACCGAATGAAAGCTTGAGTTTCAAGAGCTTCTCATACTGGAAGTGCTGTCTCGTCACGAGCTTCGTTGGTCACGCAGCCTCTGCGTCAAGCCTTCGATCTGCACACACCAGGATGCTCCGCTACCAGGATGCATTTCACCTCGGAGATTGCGACACCTGTCTAGATTGAGCGCATTGTCTTGGTCGCACGGGAGACGCGACTCCAGCTTGCTCGGCCGACTAAAAATGTTGCCGACGCACTCAATGACGACCTCCTCACCGCTGGTTTTACGACGCGTACCCCCGCGGAATGCACGTTGTCCTCCGCGTACTCGAACACGAAGTACTTTGCTCCCGAATCGCTGAACGAGATCTCGTAGCTCTCTGCCTGAAACCGCATGTAGCTTGCATATTGCAGCGAATCCTCCGGCTTGGTGGGATATCGGAGCTCGATCTTGCCTCGTGTTCCATAGCGGTACTGAACGATGCCATCGCTCCCGCCACAGAGCGCGATCGATTTGCTGCGCGATGTCTGACAGCTAAAGAACTGCTCCTCCTGCTTGTCACACAAGCGATGTGTATGTTTTGCTGGCTGCGCCCAGGACGAGACGCTCACCGCGATCACTGCACACACTGCAACCATGCTGATCGTGAGT
>DASRXR010000565.1:0-12632 GCA_035687405.1 Polyangiales bacterium | reverse complement strand
GTCGCAAGCCTTTCAGTGCACAAACTCCTGATGTTCATGGAGGTGGGGCACACCGTCTTGCACGGCGCTTACGACAAGCTTCCGGGCGCGGAGAAATACCGCTCGGCGGGCTTTCACTGGAAGGCCCCCGTCGATGAGAAGAGCTGGTGCACTGCACACAATGTCCGGCATCACCAGTATACGAACGTGGCCGGTCGCGACCCGGACCTGGATTTTGGGGTACTTCGGCTCAGCGACCGTCGTCGATCGAGTACGAGGACTCCGTTCATGTTCTAAACTATCCGATAGCACGGCATGCTCCCGCTCCTGCACCCGCGAAGCTACGTCCGGGTGCCTTCCGCTGCGCGGAGCAGTTTCGGCTAAGCTCTCCGGAATGCTTAGCATCAACAACGCCTTCATCGCCGCGGACGATGGAACGCGGATCGCTTACCGCGTCGAAGGCAATGGCCCCGCAATCGTCCTGACGAACGGGCTCACCACCACGACGACATTCTGGAAGTACGTACGACCGATCTGGCTGCAACGGCACACGGTCGTAACCTGGGACCTGCCGGGGCACGGCAACTCGAGCGCGGCACAGACCGACGAGAGCACGACAGTCGAAGCTCAAGCGAGTTTCATCGCTCGGATCATGCGCACGACCGGAATCACGCGCGCGTCACAGATCGGGTGGTCGACAGGCACGCAAGTTGTACTCGAGACCTGCCGACGCTACCCAGAGCTCTGCCAAAGCGTAGTGATGATGTTGGGGGGCGCTGGACACGCGTTATCACATACGCGTTTAGTCGTCGGCGGAGCATCGATCGAATGGCTCGCCCGTACTCTTCCGCGATCGGCGTTCGTCGCGACGTGTCGAATACTTTCGAGCGGGTTCCGCAAGCCGGGGGCGCTGCAGATTGGACGCTTGTGCGGAGTGATCGGGCCGCAAGTCTCGCCAGCTGACATGCGCGAGCTGACGGATCACATCGCCAGCGTCGACTTCTCTACGTTGCAGCGAATGTTGCGTTCGGTGCAAGCACACAGCGCGCAGTCGGTGTTGGCAACGCTGCGATTGCCGTTACTGATCGTGTCGGGAGACGAGGACAACTTCGCCCCAACCGACCCGGTCGGTCTGGCGTTGAAGCGATCGGTGCCAAATAGCGATCTATTGCGTCTACCCCAGGGAACACACACGGCATTGCTGGAGGAGCCACGGCTGATCGCCGAAACCGTAGCGCGGTTTCTCGTGCGCGCGAGCAACTAGCCCACGTCCTCAATAACAACGACCGGGGACACGCAGCTCGATCGAATACAGGCCTCCCTGCGCCGTAATGAACAACGTCGTTCGATTCGGACCTCCAAACGCTACGTTGCTCGGTGGTTCCGCCACCGCGATTTCACCCAACTTGCTGCCTGCAACATCGAAGACTTGAACCGTGGTCGACGTAACGTACACGTTGCCCGCGCAATCGATGCCCAAACCGTCCGATGCACCCGGCGACGCAAACACCTTCCGCATCCCCGCGATGCCGCCATCCGCTGCTAGCGAGTAGCTGAACACATCTCTCCCGGCCGAACCCACGTAGAGCGTATTTTCGTCGGGCGAGAGCGTAATCCCGTTCGGCTGGTTCAGCGTTCCGTCGACCAGACTGACCGCACCACTCGGACTCACGCGGTACACGCCGCGCATATTCGTCTCCGACATCCGCGGCCCGAGCTGAAAGTCAGGATCGGTGAAGTACACGTTACCGTCCGCACGCACGACGAGATCGTTCGGCGAATTGAAGTGTTTACCTTGATAGTCGAGCGCACGCACTTCGCGCTGACCCGTAGTCAAATCGAAGTCGATCAAACTCTGAACACCGTGACTGGCCGCAACGACACGCCCATCGTTGCCGAGCGCTAGACCGTTGCTCCCCGACGCCATCGCGAACACGTCGAACGTATTCGGCGGCGTAAACCGGCGAATCACAGCGTCCGGCCCATTCGGGTTGTTCGACGTAGTGAAGTCCATATCGGAGAACAGCAACTGATTCCGCTCGGCAATCCAAAGCGGACCCTCGATGAAACCAAAATTGCCTTGCACCAACGTCGCCTGACGATCGCTCGGAAGCGGATTCGGATACGCCGTCATTCCACTGGGACAACTCAACGAGCGCGATGTGGACGGCCCCGAATCCTCGGGCGGTCCCGAATCGGGCAGCGCACCCGAATCGAGCAGCGTACCCGCATCCTCCGCCCCACCGGCATCACTCGGGCGCACCACACTCGCATCGTTCGACGCTGGCGCGGGATCCGGCATTCGCGCATCCAGCGTCATCGATGCGCTCGCGTCTCGCGCCGCAGTCGCGCCGGCAGTGCCAGCCGCACTCGCTCCGCTCCCCGCCGCGAGCTGCGAGCTCGCACCCGCGACGGCCGCATGCCCCGCGTCCGCGCTCGGCTTCATCGCCCCATTCGACGAACAAGCCACGACAAGCAACAGACTCGTGAGCGCCGCCCCCTTCGCCATGCGACGCATCATCACTCCCGCGCCAACGCTTGCCAACCAGGCCTGCTACCACACGAACGAAACGCTCAACCCGCCACCGAGGATCAACCCCTTCGAGCTGAATCCAGGCCAACCGGGATTGTTCGTCTGCAACCCGAACGACTCCGGAATGACCTGCTCGCGATTGTCGACCGCTCCATCCAACCACTCATCCTGCACGAGCTGCGAATACGACTGATCGGCGTAAGGCTCGGACTTCGGATCGATCTTCCTCTGCGTGCGTTCCGGAAGAATGTGCAACTGCCCATTGAGGCCCACGCGGAAGGCTGTCTTCTCGCCGATCGGGATCTCGTAGCTGACACCGGCCGCGAACCCATACCGATCGTTGTCGACATAGTTCGTGCGCCCAGACTGAAGCGGCACCGGAGTGGCTTCGTACATCGCATCGATCGAACTCGTCAGCCGCCGGTCGTACACATGCCGCAGTCCGATCGCTAGACTCATCGTATTCGACCACTGGTAGCCTTGCTGAGGGCGCTCACTCTGCCGGTTGACGTAGTCGGACCACAACGCATACGTCGCCGTCGCAACCGCACCGAGCTGATGGACTGGCCCGCGCACGAAGTCGTACTGACCTCCAATCCCGAATTTCCAAGGCTCCCACGCGAGCGTGGACTTGCGATCCGCACGCTGCAGATCGCCGTTCGGCAAAAACGTGCTGAACCCAGTCGTGATCTCCATCTTCTGTGGCGTGTGGACAGTCACACTGACATCGAGCCCTTCGAGCGGCGTGACGACCGCACCAAAGTACGGTGCGATGCCAGTCGACACTTTGATCTTCGTCTCGAGCTGCAACGTTTCGGGAATCATCGCGCTGTTCCCGACGAACGTGCCTGCATCCGCGGTGTTCGCCAGGTTCAACGTCACGCCCACACCGACGGCAAGCCAGTCGAGCACCTGACTACCCGCACCGAACGAGAGCGCCATTGAAGTCAGCCGATCCGAATAGAGCTCGGGGTGCAGACTGTTCGAGAAGTACTGCTCGCGCTCGTTGACGAAAAACGAATCGCCTTGCAGAAAAGAGTCCATCGGCAGCATGCCGTAGATGCCGAGCGTGAAGTAACGCTCGACGACCTCCGAAACCAAACCAAACACCTGGTACACGCGCGTATTACCGCTCGACCCTGCACCTTGGCGCGGCCGCGGGTTCAACTTGCTCACGCAGCGACCACCCAGATTGGGATCGCAGCCGTTCTGCAGCCAGTCGGTCGGCACAGCCGGGAAGCGACCTTCGAACTGGTCGAGGGCCAGCGTAGGCACATCGTTCGCAGGGCTCCGCGCAAACAACGTGAGATCGATCCCGTCGTTCAACACGAACCAACCGAGCTGAAGGCCCGGCCTTGCGTGCGCGAGCCGCGCCGGATTGAAATACGTCGAAGCGGCGTCGGCGCCGGTCGATCGTGCATTCAATCCACCGCTACTCAGCGCGCCGCCCATCAACTCGAACGGCGGCGACGCTTTCGCGACCTTCGATTGCAACAAGACACTGACGGCAAGCACGGCCGTGCAAACTACGCGTCGCTTCACTCAAGCTGCTCCGCCGGCAGCCCGTCTTGGATCGCAAAACACGTGTCGACATCCGTCGCTTTTACGAACGCGCTCACACGAGGATCCGATGCGTCGCGCCCGAGGAAGCGCAACTTCAAGATGTGTTTCGCGCCGGCCTTCGGAATGCTGCCCGAGACCAACAGGCCGCTCGTCGGGTCGAGAATGCTCTCTTGGTTGTCGAAGTCCGCGCGCACCGTCAGGTCAGTCTTCCAATCCGTGCTCGGTTGGATCTCGAAGCCCGACTCCGTGAACCAGCGCGTCCAATCACGCTGCACCGAGTTACGCGTGCCCGTGATGATCCCGCTCACTTGAACGGCCACACCGAGCTTCCCGTCGCTCTCGGTGTCGACCGCACCAGCGGTGTTCGCCGGCGTCGGAAGCGGGTTTGCTGCCTGAACTTGCGCGATGCTGTCCGCCGAGTCACGCGTGCCGTTCGGGAGGAACCGCTTCTCGTCTCCACCGCGAACGCTCCAGAACTTCCCCATCTCGAACTTGCAGCTGGAGCCGTTCTTCGCGAGCGTTCCCTTGCGGCCGACTTGTTCGTTGCGCGTCAGCAATGCTTGCAACGTGTTTCGCGAGAACGTGACAGTCGCCGAACCTGCGACTTCGATCCCGCAATCGAAGTGTCGACTAACCTCGACCGTGGTCCCTGACTGTTTGAACTCGAGGTAATACCAGTTGTTGCTCGACTGCGGCAAGCCGAGGGCTTCGTTGACGGTCACCTGCTTTGCGACCCAAATCCCGTTGAAGTCGCAATCGGGATCTTGCGCGCCGGCCGGGGCAGCTTCGCCGGCCGCACCGCCCTCGCCTGCCGACTCGCCGGCAACGCCCATGCCTGGATTGCCAGCCGTCCCGGCCGCACCGCTCTCACCCGCGGTCTCGCCGCTACCAGCCGCAGCCTCGGTGCCTGCACTCGACTGCCCGGCAGACCCGCCGCCGCCGCTGCCGGCGCTACCCGACGGAGGACCGCCCTCGCCTGCGCCGCCACTTGCGGCCGCTGGAGGCTTCCCGCCGGCGCCAGCCATGCCAGCCGCAGTCGTGCCTGCGCCTGAAGCGCCCGCCGTCCCGCCGCCATCAGCTGCGGATGACCGAGCGCCGGCTCCACTCCCGGGAGCGGTATCCGCTTGCAACACCATGTCATTCGAGCCCTGGCACCCGAGCCAAGCGCCAGTCACGAGCAACACTAAGCCTCGTCGCATTACGTCCACGATCGCACCTCCATCTACGGTGCACTCTCGAGCGGGCCGGTACTCCCCTCGGCCGCGTCGACTGGAACGGTTCTATTCTGGAACAGCGTGCACGGCAAATACCGAAAACCGATTGAATGACCATTCTTCGCGGTCGCCTCGAGTTTGCCGCCCAGTCACGAACGCCCGTCGCTCGCCGGAGCTGCTGGCCGCGCACGGATCGAACCAGCCTGTCGTGACCCCGATTACGGAGCTCCCACGGTTTGACAGCACGCTGACCACTCTCCTTTGAACAGCCGGTGACACTTGGCGCGCATGAGCGTCTGCAAATCAGAATCGCGCACTAACAGGCCTTGCGAGACGCGTCTTATTGGTGTTGCAGCGCCAACACTCCGCCAACCGACATAGGGTGCATACGCGTGCGGTGACTCGTCCTTACTGCGTACGAACCTTTGCTTCGTGCGACAGCACCGTCCGCAAACGAGATGGCCTCGAGGCTGTGGATCGCTTGACGGGTCGAATAGAGCGTGTTTCACATCGCGGTAGCGGCGGATCCGGCCCCGAACCAGCGCGGTTGTTCGGTTGTTCGGCAAGCATACGCCCGGGGTTCGAGCGCAGATATGTCGATGGCACGCTTCGCCTGGCCGATCGCGTTAGTAGCGTGTGTGACGCCGTCAGCCGGTTGCAATCTCAATCGCTTCGCGGCTGATCAAGCGGGAAGCATCGCAGCCTCGAGCACTCCGTACATGCGGGGCTTCTGGGACTACGACATCGCTCGCGACGGCACTGCCGCCGGGATCATGCAGCTCGAGTCGATGCACTCGGTCACGCCGGACAACGAGCAACTCACGCTCACACTGGTCGCGAGCTACGTCGGCTACGCATTCGGCTGGGTCGAGCTCGACATGGAACAGGCGCGCGCCGACGGCCAGTTCCCGAAAGCCGATCGACTGCGGGCGCGTGCCGAGCTCATCTACAAGCGAGCGCGCGACCTTTCACTGCGCGTGATGCGAGGGCGCGACTCCGAGATCGACGCGGTGCTGCTGACTGAGCCTGCCGCACTGCAGAGCTATCTCAAGAAGCACTATGCCGACCGCGCGGACATCGCACCGGTCTTCTGGACCGCGATGTCGTGGGGTTCGATGATCGGTGCAACCGATCAGCTCGATGCAGCGGTCGATCTACCGATGATCCGCGTCTTGGTGGAGCACGTCGTCGCGCTCGATCCAGGCTACGAATCCGCCGCGGCACTCGTCTTCCTCGGCGGCCTGTACGCGCAGACCCCGCCGGACTTCGGTGGCGATCTGGTAAAGGCCAAGGCCTATTTCGAGCGCGCGCTCGAGCTCACCGGGCGCAAGGCCAAGGTCGTTCAACTCAACTACGCTCGCCTGTATGCACTGACCGCCGGCGACCAGGTGTTGTACCGCTCGCTGCTCGACGAGGTCTTACTGCCGGAAGATCAGGGCAACGAGCTGCGCCTGAGCAACAAGATCGCACGGCGCTACGCCGAGCTGCTCGCTTCCCGTCAGTCTCAACCGCACTGAGGCCACACCATGCCAGCAACGCTCGTACGTCGATTGTCGGTCCTCTCGCTCGCGATCTCGCTCGTCGTGTTGCCGGGTGCCACTCCGCAGCTGCGAGCGGCCGAGATGAAGTTGATTCGGGTCGCGACGCTGGCGCCGAAGAACTCACCGTTCTTGCGCGCGTTCGAAGAGCTGGATCAAACGATTCGCCAGAGCAGCGGCGGCGCGGTCGGCTTTCAGATGTACAGCAGCGGCGTCGCCGGCGACGAAGTGAACGTCGTACGCAAGATGCGGGTCGGCCAGCTCGATTCCGGCATGGTCACGTCGGACGGTCTCGGGCTCTTGGTTCCCGAGGTGAACGTGCTGCGCGCGCCGGGAGTCATCACGACGTACGCACAACTCGAGACGGTCACGCGCGAGCTGTTACCGGACTTCGACAAGATCTTCGATCAGAAGGGCTTCAAGCTGATCTCGTGGGGTGAAGCGGGCGAATACCGCTACTTCTCGCGCGAGCCGATCACACATCCGAACGACATCAAGCGCATGCGGCCGTGGCTCTGGCCCCAGAGTCCGGTGATGCAAGAGACCTGGCGCGCCGTCGGTGCCACGCCGGTCCCGCTCGGATTGCCCGAGGTGTTCGGCGCGCTGCAGACAAAGATGGTCGATGTCGTCGAGAGCACATCGCTCATGTACGTCGCGTTGCAATGGCAATCGACCGGGCAGAAGTACGTCAGCCAAGACTCGAACGGCATGCTGATGGGCGCGTGGGTGATGAACAAGCAGACGTTCGACGAGCTCCCACCCGACATCCAGAAGCAGGTCGTGAGCATCGCGCGCGCAAACAGCATTCGAGAGAGCGCGCGCAATCGCCAAGCCGACCAGGGATCGCTAAAGCGACTGCTCGAACGAAAGTACGTCTCGACGCCCTACTCCGCCGAAGGCAAACAGGCGTTCGATCGCGTCCACACCGAAGTGCGGAAGCGCATGGTCAATCGCGTGTATCCCGAGGCACTGTTGGCGCGCGTGATGACGCTGGCAAACGTGCCCGCGCGCTAGCTAGTTACCGACGATGCCGGTCATCGTCGTCCCGCGCGCGATCGGGCGGATGTACGTCATCGAGATGAAGCCGGCGCGGATCAACGTCGTGAACGCGGCAAGCTCGATGCCGGTCTTCACGTCTTTCGCAGTGACCACTGCGGTTCCGACTGGGAGATTGAGGTAACCGCCGTCACCCTCGGGCGGTGTGTCCGTGACCGACGGCGTCGGGATCGGGACCTGGTCGCGCACGTAGAACTGGATGGTCTTCGTGTCGGCTTGCGGCGTCGTAAACGACACGCCCGCCAGCGCGTTCCCCATGCAGTCTTCGGCTACCAGCATGATGTGGCCGCGCATTGGATCGAGCGAGCCGCCCAGCGCGAGCGCGAGCGCATTGAGGGTGGCGCCCGATCGAATGAGTGGGAAGTTCCGCAGCCGGCCATCTTCCGGCAGCTGCACCGGCAAGAAGTAGAGGCCGTTCGAGTAGTCGGTGCGCTCGGTCGACTGCATGTAGCCAGTGAAGTTGGCCGGAACCGTGAGGTGCGCCTCACCCTTCATGTCCGTCGAGGCTTTCATGATCGGGTTGGCGCACGTGTAGTCGAGCTTGCTGCACGCCACGACTGGAACGTTCGGGATCAAGGTGAGCTGAAGCGCGTCGACGATGGGAAGGATCAACTCCTTCATGGCTCCCGGCTCAGGGAGCGGGACCGGGTCGCATCGCCACTTCGGATTCGGGAGGCATTGCTTGTCCGCGCAGCGACCCCCCATGAACTCGGGGCCACGCGCGACGCAGTCTTCGTCCGCCTGGCATTGCACCTCGGGGGCGAAACATTTCCGGTCGGCGCAGTGTCCGCCGGGAATACCGCGCGCCTCGCAGTCGGCGTCGCTACTGCATTCGCCGCAACTGGAGCCCGAGCAACCCCCGGCACCGGCAGCCGCCATCGCCTTGCCGCCAGCGCCAGCGGCCGGCGCGCCCGATTTACCTGCGGCTCCGGCGGCGCTACCGCCCGCACCCGAGCCCGCGTTCATTGCGACAGCGTCGGGTCCGCCTGTCTCAATCGATGCATCGGAACCGCCGGACATGCCGCCAGCGCCAGAGTCTCCGGCGTTGCCCGCGGCCGTGACGGCCATGCCGCTGCTGCCATTGGGCTTCGTGATCGCCTGGCACAAGTTTGCCACGCAAGCCATGCCGGACAGGCCTCGCGCAGTGCAGTCCGTATCTGAGGCACACTGCTTCTCAGAAGAGTCGAGCATCAGGCTGCACGAACCCGAGACGGCGCAGGCCAGCGTCAGCCACGACCATCGACTAGGCCAGCGCGCCCATACAAATCGAGCGGATCCTCGAGACCCCGAGGTCTGATTCGTACGCCCCAACATACTTGGCCTCCATTAGCACAGTCTAGAGCCGCTGCGGAGTCGACTCTGCGTGCGAATGGTTGGCGTTCCATGGTCGGTCGTGTCTGCGCGGTAATTGCGCCGCGGCCCACGACTGCGCCTGCGGGGAACAGCCGGATTTCGCGGGAGAATTGGCCGAGATGGATAGAGTGAACCTGCTTACGAGTGAAGGCTGACTCAGGTAGTCCGCGGCCTCCCGCGGCCCTCACGGTACCCGACTCAATTGCGCCGCACCGACAGTCCGAGCGCGGCACGACCCGCCGAGCCGTCCTCCTACGTTCGTAAGCGGAATGTGCGATCGAGAGTTCGCGCGTAGCGCAACTGTCTTCACTCGCGATGCTCGCGCTGTCGCTGATGGCTGCAGGGCCCAACTTCGATCGGCGCCGCACGGCTCCGCGGAGCTCAGTTCAGGTCATGGGTACAGGAGCTCGCGCGTCCGACGGCTCGTACACATGCGGACGCATGCGCGAGCGGGAATGCCGCTCACACCAATACGTGGCGCCGGCCGTGTTGACGCGAATGCTCAGACACGCCTCGCACGCGGGCTCGATCTGGGCGGACTGCATGGCGGCGGGGTGATCTTTCACCATCGCAACCAGGACCGGACAGTGAGCGTCGCGCAGGACGCGCTCGGCGACTGAACCGAGGATGAACCTGCGAACACCGGTCCGCTTGTGCGTGCCGACGACGATCAAGTCTGCGTCGATCTCGGCAGCGACCTGGAGAATCGCGCGGAAGGGCACGCCTGCCCGGATATGACCGACGACCCGTAGCGCATCGGGAGAAGCAAGCGCCTCGACTCGCTCGCGGAGCTTGGCTTCAGCTGCGGCAAGGCTCGTCAGGATGCCCGCCGGATCGTTGTCGCTCGGCTCGTCCGAGCCGTAGTCGACCACGTGAACGATGTGCAGCTCGGAGCTGCCATGATGCAGCGCGTTGCGAGCGGCTTCTCGAAGCGCGAGCTCACCCGTGTCGTCGAGCGACACTGCGGCGAGAATCAGATGTTTGGGGGGTTGGTTCATTTCCACATCTCCAGAGCTGGCGCGACGCTACGCACACAAGCTCGCCGAATCCACGATTGACTCGCGCGCCACCATACAAAGCGACAGTTCGACGCCTTCTGCGCAAAGCTCGGTAGCGTCCAATGCTTCGCGCAGTCGTGCGGTGACTACCAAGGCATCCCGATGCGAGATGCCACGCAGCAAGCCACCGAGCTGCCGGTGACCCAGCCTAGCTACGAGATCCTCCGGACGTAGCGTGGCGGCGCACTGGTGCGCGGCCTGTGTAAGCACCCGCAATCGGGTCGATTCCGGGAGCTTCAAGACTAAAACCGCGATCTCGGGAACCGACGACGCAGTCAGGCACTTCGCCTCGCGAAGCTCTCGATTCCAGCGCCGGCGATTTGCGAGCCCAGTTTCGAGGTCCAAATCGTGCAGGCGAGCCAGCTCGCGTTGCTCGCGTGCTGCTACGAGCAGTGCTTCCGGGTGCGGAACGACGGTGAGCCGCATTCCAGGCAATAGCCGGATTCTGTTCACGACCCTGCGCAGCTGACCTGCGGTGCTCGCATCCTCAAAGGCGCTCAAACCGCTGCGGGCGCTATCGACGCCGTGTTCGCCATGGACGTTGCTGCCAGCTTGGGGAGCCAACGTGGCAGGTGCCAGCGCACTGGGAAGCCCGATCATGAACGCCGGCTCGGCCGGAATCGAAGCAAAAGGGGCGAATAGCGAACTAACAGTCATATCGATCTTTCGAAGAAGTATGCGGCTCGCCGCGACACTAACATCGAACGCGATCTCAGGCTGCCACTGTTTGACACAAGTTCGTCTGCAAGCGCGGTGGATGACGTGCAAACGCGGCGGACCGCGGACGACGAAGTTCGACGTCCAAACTCCAGCTTTCGAGGCTGGTCGCATCCTAGTGGTCGCCTTCGGTGCACCTGGTATGGTCGAGCACGCGCATGCGCTCGCACACCTCCAAGACACGCGTCCGTTCGACTTCGCGTCTTATTCCTCGGCGGCATAAATCAAGATGAATTGGCTCAAACCGAACTCAGAAGATCGCGACAAACAGTCACGCGTTCCGCCGGACCCCAAAGGGCCCTGGCAGCCAAAGCGCGCTGCGCAAACCGCGATGCCCCCGAGCCGCACCTGGCTGACGTTCCTTTTCATCCTGCTTCTGAACTTCGTGGCCATGAAGTTGTTCTTCACGGAGCCGGATGCGCCAATCACGGTGCCGTACACAGTCTTCAAGGCAGAGGTCGAGAAGAAGAACGTTGCCGCCGTCTACGGTCACAGCGATGCGATCGAGGGCCGTTTCTTGAAGCCGGTGTCGTGGCCACCTCCCGCGAAGGACAAAGCTGACAAGTCGGCACCCAAACCTCGCAGCGCGACCAAGTTCACGACGACACTGCCGTTCTTCCTCGACCCGGGCTTGGAAGCACTGCTGATCAACCATGGTGTCGAGATCCGAGCCGAACCGATCGACTCCGGAGGCGGCGCGTGGCGCACGATCCTCGTCGGCTTCGGCCCAGCGATTCTCATCATCGCGTTTTACGTGTGGACGTTCCGGCGCGCTGCGAAGCAGTCGGGCGGCGGCATGTTGATGGGCGTGGGGAAGAGCAAAGCACGCCGCTACGACCGAGACGCCGACACGCGCGTGACGTTTGCAGACGTCGCCGGCATCGACGAAGCCGAAAACGAGCTCGTCGAGATCGTCGACTTCTTGAAAGCACCCGAGAAGTACACGCGCCTCGGTGGAACTGCACCCAAAGGCGTGCTTCTCGTGGGCGCACCCGGAACGGGCAAGACGTTGCTCGCAAAGGCGGTCGCGGGTGAAGCCGGAGTTCCGTTCTTTTCGATGAGCGGTGCGGAGTTCGTCGAGATGATCGTGGGTGTGGGAGCTGCGCGCGTGCGCGACTTGTTCCGGCAAGCCAACGAGTCCGCACCGGCGATCATCTTCATCGACGAGATCGACACGATCGGACGCGCCCGCGGCCAGACCGCGTTTCAAGGCTCGAGCGAACAAGAACAAACGCTGAATCAGATCCTCACCGAGATGGACGGCTTTTCGGGGCGCGAAGGCATCATCGTGCTCGCCGCAACCAATCAGCCTGACATCCTCGATAAAGCGTTACTCCGGCCAGGCCGGTTCGATCGACGCGTCGTGGTCAACCTTCCCGACCGAGCGGGTCGCAAAGCGATCCTCGAAGTCCATACGCGCAAGGTTCCACTCGCGAGCGATGCAGACCTCACAGAGCTCGCGTCGACGACTCCCGGGCTGTCCGGCGCCGATCTAAAGAACCTCGTCAACGAAGCAGCGTTGCTCGCAGCGCGTCGCTCGCAAGAGGCCGTCCATCAGAAGGACTTCGTCGATGCACTCGAAAAGATCGTGCTCGGTCCCGAGCGGCCGTTGTTGTTGAGC
>DASRXR010000564.1:0-4707 GCA_035687405.1 Polyangiales bacterium | reverse complement strand
CCTGGCGCGAGCGGTGCGACCCTTCCACTGACGCCTGGCGAGTGTCGCGACCGATCTGCCGCCGCCTGGCGCGAGTGTCGCGACCGATCTGCCGCCGTCTCGCGCGAGTGCGCGACCGTTCCCCCGCCGCCTGGTGCGAGTGGCGCGACCGTTCCACCGACGCCTGGCGCGAGTGGTGCGACCGATCTGCCGCCGTGTGGCCAGTAGCTACGCGGCCGAGGACGCACTGCTCCACGAGCATCGGCATCGGCAGGAATCGCCCCAAGGAGTCTGAGCACAGCTCAGTGAGTAGCCACGTAGTGGCACGCGGCTCACCGGCGTTTCATGTGTCGTTCGGTTCTTTGCGCTCGCGGACACTTCGAGAGTCGCAACGCGTTCGACCAACGTCCGCGTGTAGACGACGCGGCAACCGCTCTCGTCGCGAGCCACGGGCACGAGTCACCGGTCGCGAGTCACGGGCACGAGTCACCGGTCGCGAGTCACCACACCAGGTAGTTCTTCACGAAGAACGTCAATACCACCTGCCCCGTGAGTAACGCGATGAATGGCGCATTCAAGTCCTTTCGCGTGAACATCGCCGCGGCCGCACAACACACCCATGGCAACATGAAGAGCCACAGGCGCGCGGCTTCCGGTGTCCCTAACACGATCGTTATCGCGCAAATGACCGCTGTCGTCGCCAACGTGAGCACGGCTACTCCGTAGGGCAGCGGCGCATGGCTGCGCGTTCGCAGATAGGTTCCAAGCGAACGAACCACACCGAGCATCGAGAGGCCACTACTCGCTAGAAACGCAAGCATCAAAGGCGGGCCCGCAAACAAGCCGAACTCCACGAACGCAAGCCCGTGCCGCCACGCACTCGGCAAGTTCGGCCGCCAACGCGAGTGGTAACCAACGCCGCGCAAATAACCAACGACCGGTTGCCAATCCAACACCACACACAAGAACAGCAACATCGCAGAAGCACCCGTCACAAGGCCGACGAGCGGAGGCCAGTAGGCCTGCAACGGACGCGCAGTGAGCCCCGCCTCCGTGCGCAGTTGAAACAGCAACGCGACGATGACGATCGCGCCGGTCACGAGAATCGGGAGGTTGCCGTAGCTGCAGTAGACCGCAAACATCCCGACCAAGCCTGCCGCCATCGCGACGGCCGCACTCTGTTGATGCATGCCGCCGCTCTCGGCCGCGAGGCCGTCTGGGCCGGTTGCGAGCTGCGCGCTGCACGCGCACAACGCCGTGCACGTCGCCGACAGCAGCGGAAACAAGGTGCTGTCCAAGTGGACCGTGATCACGTTCGTGACCGGCGCGGTCGCGAACAGCCAAGCCGGGTACGTGTACACGCGCGCACTTTCGGCGTGACTCGCAAACAGCATACGGCCGAGCCAGAACAGCGGCAGCGTCGTGAATGCCGCACACAAGCCGAGGAACAGGATCGTCCACGCGACGAGCACACGGTCTGCCGGTTGGATGTCCCGATCGCGCGCGACGATTTCGGCGAGGGGCGCGAGTAACGTCTCCAGCGTGGACGTGTGCGCACTGCGGTTGATTGCGAGGTACACGGCGTAGGTGCCGGGCGGTTTCGACGGGCCGTAGAGGCCGAGTTGATTCCTTGCCGCGAGACCTTCGTAGTCGCGGAGTAGTCCAACCGCATCAGGGATGCCGCGCGAATAGGCCGTGAACTCTCCGTGACCGACGTAAAAGCGTTCGGTCCAGCCGCGAACGCCCTGGCGCGCAACCAGGCCGGCTGCGAGTTGAAGCAGAATGCTGCCGACGACGATGCACACTCCTGCCGCCCAGGGACGCGGCCGGGCCCAGCGAAACGAGCCACGCACGAGATAAGGTAGAGCCGCCGCCGCTGCCGCCACGAGCAGCATGTCGAACGAGCCCTTGTTGACCGCTTGATAAAACCAGCCTGGCGCGCGCGCGAGCTCCGGCGCGCCACGGTACAGCCAGAGCGCGGTCGAGAGCCCGGCCGCGAGCAGGACGAGCGTCGCGAGTACGCTGAGCGTCGAAATGCGTGAGTCGGGGCGAGTCACTCGGATGCTGGCTGATTACCACTGCCGCCGCGCCACTCCAAACTAGAGATTCGCGGCCCCGGCCCAGCAATAAACAGCGACGCATGGTTCGCGAGACATCACGCGAGGCGCCACCGGACGCGCCGAGCGCGCGGAGCGTACGCTTGGGTACGTGAGCACCCACCGCAGCGTGCGGTGCCGGGATCGCGCGATGCGTCGCGCGCCAGGCGACACTGTTTTAGTCCACGCACGCTAGCTTCGCGAAGTAGACCCCGTCCTGGGCGCTGAACACGACGCCGATGGTCCCATCCTTCGCGCGAGCGATCGCAGCGTTCGTCGCATCGCCGCTGGCCGCCGCGATGCGCAGCGCCGGCCCGACCCCCTGCGCGTCCACTCGGATGACTTGAATGTCGTGTTGCGGGCTCTTACCGGCGGTCGTCGGCGCGTCCATCGCGAAGTACACCGCCTGCTTGCTCGCGGCCGCATCGAGGTGCAGCGGACCGTACGCCGTGCCCTTCACGAGCGGCTCCGGCGCACCGACCTTGGGCGAAACCTTCACCAACCCGACTGCGCTCGTCGCAGCCGAACCGACGCCCGTGTACCCGACGTACGTACCCGCGCCGCTCTGAGCGGCAGCGAGCTCCGGAGGCTGCGACATCATGCCGACCGGCACCGCAACTTCGGGGGTACTTGGATTGCCCTCGGCATCGAGCACCACGCGCGCGATCGGCGACATCCCGCTGCGCGCGTCTGCAGTCACGAGGATCGGCGGTGACGCGCCCGCGACGAACGCGGGTGCCGCCGCACCCATCGCGGCAGGCGTGATGTCGTGGGTCGAGATCACGCGATTTTGCGGATCGAGCCGCACGAGCGTCGAACGCATCGGCGTCGAGCCAACCGTATACGCGATCAGCGCGCCACGTTTCGCGTACGCCACAGCCGGCGAAAAACGCGTGTCGACGCCATCGCCGAGCTCGAGCTCCGCTGCCGCACCGTACGTCCCGCGCAGCCGCTGCACGAATAACTTCCCGCGACCGTCGGTGTACGCGACCGTGATGCCTTGCGACCCATCCGCGGCCAATCCTGGACCTGCGACGCGCTTCACGGCGTGCCGCACCTTCAGCGTCTCGGTCGCGATCGGCTCGAGCTTCCCAGCCGCCGTAATCCTGACGACGAACAAGCGCTCTTCTTCGCCACGCGTCACGTAGCCTGCGACCACGAACTCGTCGCCTGAAGCTGCGACGTTCGCGATGCCGGTCTCCGACCAGACTGGCCGCGGCTCTTCGACGACGGCGCAACCGCGCTTCGGCGGATCGACCTTCCGCTTCGTGCGCGCTTGGCGGTCGAGCGCGTCTGCAGTTTCGAGGTTCGCGAGCGGATCCGCCGGGTCGTAGCGCAACGCTTCCGCGACGCGTGGGTTCGTCACACGCACGGGCGCCGGCAACGCGGGCGCTTCGCCGACTTGTGCCGGTGCTTTCGGCGCAGCCGGTACCGGAGCTGCGGCAGGCGCGCTCTTCGGAGCCGGCGCGGTTTGAGCCAGCAAAATCGGGCTCGACTTGGCGTCTTCGGCCTTCGGCCCGGTGCAGCCGAGCGCAGCGAGAACCATCGACACCTGCAGCTGATAGCGGCGGACTGCTCGGACTCTCGTGCCGCAAACGCGCTTCGTGCCGATCATGCTCTAGCCTGCGTCGTCACCGATGACCTCGTCCCAGAAGCCTCGCACCTCCGCGAGCGAGCGACAACGCCGTGCTTCGGGCAGGCTGCGCAGGAACACCTTGCCGTAACCCTTGCTCGAGACGCGCTCATCGAGCAGCGCCACGATCCCGCGGTCTCGCTGCGTGCGAATCAGTCGGCCAAACCCCTGTTTGAGGACAAGCGCAGCCGAAGGTACGAGATACTTCATGAACGGTTCGATCCCGCGCTGCTTCAATGATTGACAGCGCGCCTGGATCAACGGATCGGCCGGCACATCGAACGGCAGCTTGTCGATGATCACGAGCCGCAGCGCCGAGCCGGGAACGTCGACACCTTGCCAAAAACTCGCCGTCGCAAAGAGCACGGCGTCACCATCTTTGCGAAACGCATCGAGCAGCGCCGCGTTCGAAGCCTCACCTTGCACCAAGCTGAGGTTCGGAATCAGCACACGGCAGCGCTCCGCGAGCTCGTGCATCGCACGCAATGACGTACACAGCACGAACGCACCACCGCCGGTGATCGCGATCAGCTCCGTGACCTGCTCGCACGCGCGCTCGATGAAGCCTTCCTCCCGCGGATCGCCGAGCCCGGTCGGCAAGTACAATGCCGCTTGACGCTCGTAGTCGAACGGCGTGGGCAGATTGAGCTCGTCGACTTCGAAGTCGATGCCCAAACGCGTCTTCACGTAGTCGTACGAGCCCGACGTCGACAGCGTCGCACTCGTCAGCACGAGTGCACCGCCGCGCATGAACAACTGCTCGCGCAACATCGCGCCGACCTCGATCGGGCTGCAACCCAGGCTCAAGCTGCGCCCGCGCACGAGTGACCACGCGACGTGCTTGCCGGGCCCCGTCTCGGCAACAAACGCGAGTTGGTTGCGCAGCAGCTCCGCACGGCGAGCGATTTGAACGACGGCTTCACCCCGCGCCGCTTCGCCACGAGCGACACTCGAGACGACTTCGAGCGCATTGTCGAGCGCGAACAGCGGTTCTTGCAG
>DASRXR010000563.1:0-7131 GCA_035687405.1 Polyangiales bacterium | reverse complement strand
AACGAATGCGAGCTGGTGTCGGTGTCGCCCACGCTCTGGCTGCGGCCTTCGTAGCGCAGGTGCAGGCCTACCGTGGCTTGCAGCGCGAGCTGCGGAATGTCGATGAAGCCGAACTGAATCTCGGCACCGACGCGCGCGCCGAGCTCGAGCAAGAACCCGGACACGTCGACGTCGTTGTTTGCCGCGCTCTCGTCGTCGACGCCGCCTGTCGCGAACGCGAGATTGAGCTCCGGAATGACCTCGAACGCAAAATGCTTCGAGGACGCGAACACGAGCGGCACGCCACCGTGAAGCGCGAGTGCGAAAAAGCTGGGGCCGTTCTCTTCAGCCGAGTCGCCGTCGGTTTCAACCGTCGTCCCGGTGCTCTCGATGCCGATGCCGAGCGCGGCTTCGATGCCGATCCAATCCTGCATCCACCAGCGAACACCGAGCGAGGGTGCGGACACTGTCTCAGTGAAGTCCGGCGTGTTGCCCGGCCGAGCGACCGGCACCGAGAGAACACCGAAGAAGCCGACACCGAAGTGACCGACCACGCTTCCGTGATCCGTGTCCGGCCAGCGATTCGGAATCACGGTGGTCGTGGTGGTGGCTTCAGTCGTCGTCGTGGTCGTGCCCGCGGCAGGCGGGGGCGACGCGGGCTGAGTGTCCGCCGGCCACGATTGAGTCGTCGTCGTTTGCGTCGTGGACACTTGTCCCGACGCACCGACATCACCGAGCTCCGGATTCACCTGCGCGGACGCACTGCCCGCGACTAGCCAGAGACTCACAGCGCAAACCGACTGCACTCGTGACCGTTTATGTAGAAGCATCATCGCCCTCCATCGATCGGCACCCGTCGCGCTCACGCGGTCGAGAACCGGGGTTTCGGGCCCGCGTCGTACTATTTTTCCCCCCGCCGCGCAGCATTTCGCGCAGGTCAGTGGGCCACCTGGCGAAGTCAGAGTGCAAAAGAGTCACCAAAGGTAGGCCATTTCAGGACCTGGTCCGGTGCGGGAGTGCCTTGACGTACGCGAAGGCTCGCTCCTATACCCCTACTGAGGTTTCAAAAAGTTTTGAAACTTCGGTGCCATCCCGCGTCATCCCGCGCAGAAAGGAGTGCGGCTCGAGCCATGTCAGCTCCCCAGTCGGACTCACTTGCCGTGCGCAACTCGGGCCTTCAGCCGGTGGTCGGAGCGCGCGCTGCCGTCAGCGACGCGCACGCGACTGCGGTGCGGCGGATGTTCGATCGCATCTCGCCCACCTACGATTTGCTCAATCGACTGCTGTCGTTCGGGATCGATCAACGCTGGCGTGCGCGCGCCTTGAACGAGCTCGCGCGCGACCTTCCACCCGGCGCGATCCTCGATGTCTGCGCAGGCACGCTCGACTTGTCGCGTGCGCTGCGTGCGCGCTTCACCGCCCGGCGCATCTTCGCGCTCGATTTCGCGCGCGACATGTTGATCGCAGGCCGAGCGAAAGCCGAAGGCACGCTGCTCGCTGTCGGCGATGCGATGCAGTTGCCGATTCGAACCTCGAGCGTCGCCGGTTTCATCTGCGGCTTCGGCATGCGCAACTTGAGTGATCCCGCGGCCGGCTTGCGCGAAGCCGCACGCGTGCTCCAGCCGGGCGGCGTCTGCATCGTGCTCGAGTTCTTTCGTCCAGAGAAACCAGTCACGCGCGTGTTCCACGCCGTGTACGCGCAGATCGTGTTGCCGACGCTCGGCCGCATCGTCTCCGGCGATGCCGAGGCTTATCGCTACCTTTCGCGCTCGATGCGCGGCTTTTTGTCGCGCGCCGAGTTCGAGGCGGCGCTTCGCGACGCGGGCTTTCGCGACGTCGAAGGCTTCGACCTGACATTCGGCATCGCGTCGATCGTGCGAGGCGTGAAATGAAGCTCGTATTCGGCATCAGCGGCGCGTCGGGTGCGCCATACGCAAAGCGCTTGCTCGAGCACTTGCGCGCGATGCCGGCGGGAGCTGCGCCGGCAGTCGAGCTCGTGCTCTCGCGAACGGCCGAACAAGTCTGGTCGCACGAGTGTGGTGGCAATCCGCGCGAGCTCGGCTTTCCAGTCTACGAAGGTCGCGACTACACCGCCCCGTTCGCGAGCGGATCGGCGCGCTACGACGCGATGCTCGTGCTACCGGCTTCGATGAGCTCGATCGCACGCATCGCCCACGGCATCAGTGACGACCTGCTGACGCGCGCGGCCGACGTCATGCTGAAAGAGCGCCGGCCGCTCGTGCTCGTGCCGCGCGAGGCGCCGTATTCGGCGATCCATCTCGAGAACATGCTGACTGTCACGCGCGCCGGCGCGATCGTGTTGCCGGCGTCGCCGTCGTTTTACGCACGACCCGCGAGCTTGGAAGACGCAATGGACAGCGTGCTCGCGCGCGTGCTCGACCTGTTATGCATCGAACACGACTTGGGCCGCCGCTGGGGGCTGCAAGTGAAGCTGGGCCGCACCGACTAGCTCCGCGACCGAAGCGATCGAAAAGAGGAGGACGAGATGGGATCCATGCTGACGCGCGCCATCGACGAAGCCGGATTTTCGGAAGCGAGGGGTCGCGTCCTCGCCGGCGAAAGCTTGTCGCCGACGGAGCTCGAGCGCTTGCGAGGCGCGGACTTATTGGTCGTGGCCGGGCTCGCCGACCTCGTTCGCCAGCAGTTTCGAGGCGACGAAGTGCGGTTGATCGCGAGTCCGAGCCCGCGCGACCCGGCGTTGTGTGTGTTCGCGGCTGCCGCAGACAACGGCGAGGGCACCGGCACGACCGGGGCAGATGTGCTCCGGAGCATCGCGCTCACGCGGTTGCAGATCCCGGCCGATCGCGCGCTCGCGGTGTCGCTCGACGAGCTCGGCGTAGAGCTCGCCCAAACCGCGCTCGTGTTTGGTGCGGATGTGCTCTTCGGCGATCTCGGGGGCAAGCGGACCTTGCCGCTGATCGACGGGCCGGATGCGCGGCGCGTCGAGCTCACCGGTTTGATCGAACGGAGCGGGCGGCGCGTCGTGTTCGAAGGCGTCGCACGCAGCGCGGATTTGGAGCAGCGGTCATGAGCGAGTTCAGCACGATCGCAGCCAAGGTCGCCGCAGGCGAACGCTTGTCATTCGAGGATGGCTGCACGCTCCTGCTCGATCACGACATCCTGCGCGTCGGCGCGCTCGCGAATCAGGTTCGAGAGCGGCAGCACGGCGATCGCACCTACTTCAACGTGAACATGCGCTTCGAGGCGACGAACGTGTGCGAGGCGTCGTGCTCGTTTTGTGCGTTCGCAAAGCTGAAAGAGGGCGCGGAAGGCGCGCACACGACCACGCACGAAGAAGCGTGGCGTGAGCTCGCGGAACATCCCGAGCCGCGTTTGACCGAGCTGCACATGGTGAACGGCTTGCACCCGCATCTGCCGTTCGAGTGGTACGAGGACCTGCTTCGCGGTTGGAAACGCGTCAGGCCCGACGTGCATTTGAAGTGCTTCACTGCGGTCGAGATCCATTTCTTCGCGCAGAAGTTCGGGATGGGCTACCGCGAGGTCCTGACGCGGCTGAAGGCGGCGGGCCTCGGCTCGTTGCCGGGCGGCGGCGCCGAGATCCTGCACCCCGACGTGCGCAAGCGGATCGCGACGGACAAAGCGAACGGCGACGACTACATCGCGGTCCATCGAGTGGCACACGAGCTCGGCATCAAGAGCAACTGCACGATGCTCTACGGCCACATCGAGACGATCGAGCATCGCGTCGATCACTTGGTGCGTTTGCGCGAGCTACAGGACGAGACGGCAGGGTTTCAGTGCTTCATCCCGCTCGCGTTCCACAACGAGAACAACAGCCTGCGCAAGCTGCCCGAGCCGACTGCGATCGATAGCTTGCGCACGCTCGCGGTGTCGCGGCTCATGCTCGACAACATTCCGCACATCAAAGCCTATTGGGTTGCGATGGGCGTCGCGACTGCGCAAACGGCGCTGCGCTTCGGTGCGGACGATCTGGATGGAACGATCGTGCACGAGAGCATCTACCACTCGGCGGGAAGTCGCGTACCGATGGAGCTTTCGCGCGGCGAGCTCGTGCGGTTGATTCGCGAAGCAGGGCGCGTCCCGGTCGAGCGCGACACCGTCTACGGCGTGGTGGAAGAGCTGCCGCGCGCGGCGCTGCCGGAAGCTGCGCTCAAGGTCAAAGATCGATTGTCGAACAAGCGGGCGCTCGACGTCATGCTTGGCAACTAACGGAAGGGCGTTCATGGCCAAGCTAAAAGCAGGATTGGTTCAGAACCGGTATCGGCGCCAAGCGCTCGACTACGGTGGTCGCTTGCGCGTCGTCGGCGTGAGTTTCATGAATGCGCAGCCGCACCTCCACGGGCTCTTGTCTGGGCTCGCGGACGATCGCATGCACGTCGAGCTGGCGGAGCCTTCCGAGCTCGCGCGGCGGTTGTTCGAAGACGAGGCGGATGTCGGGTTATCGCCGGTCGTGCCGCTCGCGAGCCACGGTGGGCTCGAGATCGTGCCGGGTGTCGCCATTGGCTGCGACGGTCCGGTGCGGTCGGTGAAGCTCGTCGGTGAGGTGCCACTCGAAGAAGCGGACGAGATCTTGCTCGATGCGGCGAGCCGCACGTCGGTGATCTTGACGCGGTTGATCGCGCTAGCGCGGCGCGGCGGCAAGGAGCCGAAATATTGCGCGCGGCCGGCGCGCGAGATCGTGCAGACCGTCGGCGGCAAGACGATCGGGTTGTTGATCGGCGACATCTCGCTCGAGACGCAGCACTTTCCGTATCAGCTCGATCTCGGTCAGGCCTGGAAAGAGCTCACTGGATTGCCATTCGTGTTCGCGGTCTGGGCTGCTCGGCCGAACGTGCTCACCGAACGCGATTGTTTGCTGTTGCAGGGCTCGCTCGAAGCGGGGCTCGCAGCACGCGCGCAGATTGCGCAAGCCTGGGCGCGCGGGCACGGCGGCGATCCGGCGGCACACCTGGACTACTTGAACGACGCGATTCGCTACGTGCTCGATGACCGCGCGCTCGAAGGGCTCCGGGAGTTTTATCGGCGCGCGGCGGAAGCGGGTTTGTTGCCCGAGACGCAGATCCGCTTCGTCGGTGAATCGGCTCCGCGCGCCGCGCGGAAGCCCGAGCACGCGACGATCGACGGCTTGCTCGAGTACTCCTCGGACGGAGGCAGGCTCTCGTTCGAAGATGCGATGTGGCTAGGCCGCGAAGCACCGGTGCACGACCTCGGCGTCGCCGCCGACTACCGCCGCCGTGCGCTGCATCCGGACGGCGTGGTGACGTACATCGTCGACCGCAACGTGAACTATACGAACGTGTGCACGACGTCGTGCCGGTTCTGCGCGTTTTACCGGCCGGTCGGTCACGCCGAAGGTTACGTGCTCACGCGCGAGCAACTCGGAGAGAAAATTCAAGAGACTGTCGATGCGGGTGGGATTCAGATCCTACTGCAAGGCGGGCTGAATCCTGCGCTGCACCTCGAGTGGTACGAGGACTTGTTCCGCTGGGTGAAGGCGACCTATCCCATCAAGCTGCACGCGTTGAGCCCGGAGGAGATCTGGCACCTCGTGCGGCTCGAGGACTTGAGCGTCGAGACCGTGCTTCGCCGGCTGCAGACCGCCGGCATGGATTCGCTGCCGGGTGGCGGTGCGGAGGTCTTGACCGATCGCGTGCGCAGCAAGATCGCGAAAGCGAAGTGCACGAGCGCGGAATGGATCGAAGTGATGCGCGTCGCTCATCGAATCGGGATGAAGACGACCGCGACGATGATGTTCGGAACTTCGGATACGCTCGCGGATCGCGTGCTGCACATGCTGAAGATTCGCGACTTGCAGGACGAGACGGGTGGCTTCACTGCGTTCATCTGCTGGGACTACCAGCACGACGTCGGGACGCGTCAGGTCGCCGGTGAGACCGGGACCGTGCTGTACTTGCGGACGCAGGCGCTCGCGCGGCTGGTGATCGACAACGTACCCAACATCCAGACGTCGTGGGTGACACAAGGTCCGGGCATCGGGCAGGTCGGTTTGCGCTACGGCGCCAACGACATGGGCAGCACGATGTTCGAGGAGAACGTCGTGTCGTCGGCAGGAACTACGTTCGGGATGGACGCCGCGCAGATCGAGCGGCATGCTCGAGCGCTCGGCTTCAAGGTCGCGCGGCGCAACATGCGCTACGAGCGTTTGAGCGACCCGGCGTAAAACGCGCCGTGCTCGGCCGGAGCACTAAGCGAGGCAGTCGACATGCGGGGCATCACGGGCAGCTGGTTGATCGTCGGTGATGGCTCCGCCGCTGTCCTTCACGGCGGCGTCGTGCTCGATGCAGTCGAGCGCGTGATCGCGGTCGGAGACCGCGCGGCGTTGCAGCGCAAGTATCCGCAGATTGCGTTTTCGAACCTCGACGCCGTGTTGACGCCGGGGTTGATCAACGCACACACGCACCTCGAGCTTTCGGCGATGCGCGGGCGCGTCGCAGGGGGGCGAGGTTTCGTTCCGTGGGTCGACTCGCTCGTGAAGCTGAGGGCGGCGGAAAAGCCCGAGCTGGACATCGAGGCGATCGACACCGCGATCTCCGAGTTGCTCTCAGCCGGGGTCATGGGGCTCGGCGATGTCACGAATCGCTTGACCAGCGTGCCTGCGCTCGCGGTTTTGCCGTTTGCAGGCTGTGTCTTTCACGAAGTGTTCGGGCTGCGCAAAGACACGGCCGAGGTGATGCTGGGTTTGGCCGTGCAAGAGCGCGAGGCCTTTGGACCCTGGCCGGCGCAGCTCAAGTACGCGCTCGCGCCGCATACGCCGCACACGCTCCATCCCGACGTGCTGCAGGCGATTTTGGCTCGCGTGCGCGCGACCGGTGCGCGCACGTCGCTGCACTTGGCCGAACATGCGGCCGAGCGCGCGTTTCTCGAGACAGGGGGTGGCCCGTTCCCCGAGTGGCTCTCGGCACGCGATGCCTCGCCGCTCGATTGGAAGCCGCCGGAGCAGTGCTCGATCGACTACATGGAGCGGCTCGGCGGTCTCGCGCGCGACGTGATCGCGGTGCATCTGACCGACGCGCGCCCGAACGAACTCGCGCGCGTGGCCGCAGTCGGTGCGCCGGTCGTGTTGTGCCCGCGTTCGAACTTGCACATCGAGTTGAAGCTGCCGCCGCTGCTCGACATCTTGAAGGCGGG
>DASRXR010000562.1:0-3314 GCA_035687405.1 Polyangiales bacterium | reverse complement strand
GCAGTTCGTCGCGAACATGCAGTTGTTGCCGGCCGTGATCGACGTCGCCGCCGTCAGCCGCACGCCCGGTAAGATGATGCAGTAACTGCCGAGCGTGATCCGACTCGTCTGCGCCGGATCCGGATACGTCGTGATCGAGATCGGACGCTCGCGCGTCGCCATCGTATGCAGGTGACTGCCGATCCGAATCCGCGGCCCGTTCACGAGGAAGTACCGCGGATTGATGAACTTGCAGCCCGGGCCCGCCGCATCCAGCTGCGGCACCACGTAGCGCGCGGCGTACAGCTGACTGACTGCCTCGGTTGCGCGCATCAACCAAAACGGCCTGTGGTCGCGTCTCACGGCGTCCGTGTAGACCAGCTCGCCCCACCAGGTAAAGCAGAGAGCGTTTCCGCCGCGCTCCGCTGCGGTCCCCCGAGCTGGCCACCGCGAGACCGGACGCTTCGAGCGACACTCGTGGCGCGCTCGTGCCGCGCTCGGGGCGCCAAACCCTCGGGTTCCTGCGTTGCAAAGGCACGTACAAGCGTGTAGGTAAAAGTGCTTGCGCCTCGGCGGCTCCGCGGATCGGTGAAATGACCGGCCGCGAGACTCGCGTGTGAGTAAAGCTCCACGCGGGGCGTTTACTCCGCAAGCCGCAGGTGTCCGTCGCTTTCATGCCTGCTTTTTGTCCGAACCTGCGTCCGAGCTCGCGCCCGCTTCGAATTTGCCTGCTCACGTATCGCGGCAACCCGCGTTCGGGCGGACAAGGCGTCTACGTACGACTGCTCAGTCAGGCGTTGCGCGACCTCGGTCACGAAGTCGAGGTATGGAGCGGCCAGCCCTACCCCGAGCTCGTCGAAGGCGTGCACTTGCTCAAAGTACCGAGCCTCGATCTGTGGAATGCCGACCACCTGCTCGAGATGCCGGCCGCGCGCGAGCTGCTCGACCCGATCAACCTCGCCGAATACGCGTCGAGCCGGCTCGGTGCCTTCGCCGAGCCGATCAGCTTTTCGCGGCGCGTCGCGAGGAATTTTCAGCGCTTCGGCAATCAACGCCGGTACGACATCGTCCACGACAACCAGAGCCTCGGACCGGGCCTTCTGTCGATTCGCAAGCGCACGCCCGTCGTGGCCACGATCCATCACCCGATCACGGTCGATCGCCGCATCGCCTATGAAGCCGCGCGCACGAAGGGCCAGCGCTTCGGGCTGCGTCGCTGGTACTCGTTCGTCGACGCGCAGCTGAAGGTCTCGCGCGAGCTCGACCGCATCCTGACGGTCTCGCAAGCCGCGAGTGAAGACCTGCAGCGCGAGTACGAGTTGCCGCGAAAGAACATCCGCGTCGTCGGAAATGGGATCAATCTCGACGTCTTTCGGCCGATGCCCGAGATCCTGCGCATACCGGAGCAACTGATCACGACGTTGAGCGCCGACTCGCCGCTCAAAGGTTTTCGTTACCTGCTCGAAGCGCTGGCGCTCTTGCGGACGAAGCGCCCCAAGATGCGTTTGAAAGTCATCGGTAGTCCGGGCCACGAGACCGGCACCGACGAGCGCGTGAAACGTCTCGGCCTCGGCGACATCATCGAGTTCACCGGACGCGTCGAAAACGAAGACATCGTGCGCGCCTACGCGAAATCGAGCCTCGCGGTCATCCCTTCACTCTACGAAGGGTTTGGGTTTCCTGCAGGCGAAGCGATGGCCAGCGAAGTCGCGGTGCTCTCGTCGCGCGGTGGTGCGTTGCCGGAGGTCGTCGGAGAAGACGGCGCGTGTGGAATGCTCGTGCCGCCGCAAAACGGTGCAGCGCTCGCGCACGGGATCGACTCGCTGCTCGATCAGCCGGCGCGCCGGCTCGCGATGGGTAAAGCCGGCCGCGAGCGCGTGCTTCGAGAGTTCACGTGGCAGCGCGCGGCAGAGCGCACGGTCGACGCATATCGCGAGGCCATCGCAGAACACAGGCCGACGTGCTGACGATGCGGTTCGAGCACTTGGGCCTCAAGCCCGGCATGCGCATCCTCGACGTAGGTTGCGGCGGTGGGCGTCACATCCGTCAGACGCGTTTGATCCCCGGCGTGACTGCAGTTGGTCTCGACCTCGGAAAGAGCGAAGTCTCGGACACCGCGAAGATGCTGCGCGAGCTGGACGAGATTCCGGTGCAATACGGCGGAACGGTGCCTGGCGCGGGGCCTTGGATCTCGATGCGCGGCAGCGTCTACGAGCTGCCGTTCAAAGCTGGCGCGTTCGATTGCGTGATCATCTCGGAGGTGCTCGAGCATCTCGGCGAAGACGAGCGCGCGCTGAAAGAAATCGCGCGTGTGCTGAAGCCTGGCGGTGTTCTCGCAGCGTCGGTTCCGAGCACGATCCCCGAGAGCATCTGCTGGGCGCTGTCGAAGGACTACCGCACGTGGCCCGGCGGCCACATCCGCATCTACCAGCGTGGCGAGCTTCGCGCGAAGCTCTCACGGCATGGGTTTCGCGTCTTCAAGAGTCACTCCGCACACGCGTTGCACGCGCCGTACTGGTGGCTCAAGTGCGCTGTCGGTTTATCGCGCGACGATGCGCCCCCCGTGAAGCTCTACCACCGCTTCCTGGTTTGGGACATGATGCGCCGTCCGACACTCACGCGCGTACTTGAAACCTTCCTGCAACCTTTCTTAGGCAAGAGCGTGGTGTGCTACGGAGTAAAGCAATGACTTCGAGGATGGATGGTGAGCGGGCGCTGCTTCGTGGCAGCGATCAACGAAAGACTGCGGACTGGCTCGCCGCCCATCAGCAAAGCTCGGGCGAGATCTTGTGGTCGCACGACGGCAAGAGCGACCCGTGGGATCACGTGCACGCGGCGATGGGACTCGCTGCGCTCGGTCGCGTGGACGAAGCGAAGGCGGCGTATCGCTACCTCGCGACGATTCAAGAACCGAATGGCGCGTTTGCAGCAGAACGCGTCGGCGGTCACGTGACGCGAATCTCGCAAGAAACCAATCACGCGGCGTACATCGCGACGGGCCTGTGGCACTTGTTCTGTGCCCAGCCGGATGTCGACGTGCTCGCGGAGCTGTGGCCGAACGTTGAACGAGCGATCGATTGGGTCGTGTCGTTGCAGCTACCGAACGGCGCGTTCGCGTGGGCTCAAAAGAACGACAAGGTCTGGCGCGCGCCGCTCGTGACGGGCTCATCGTCGATTCACGGCAGCTTGGTGTGCGCGCTTCGAATTGCGGAGCGGCTGGATGTGAATCGCCCGCTCTGGCGGACCGCGCTTCGGCGCGTCGCGCGCGTCCTGCAGAAGGACATGGCCGTGTTCAATGGCACGGACCTGCCGGAGCCTCCGGGGCGCTACTCGAT
>DASRXR010000561.1:0-5948 GCA_035687405.1 Polyangiales bacterium | reverse complement strand
ACGAGCTCGCAGTCTTCGAGCCGGCGTAGGGCCATCTCGAGTGTGCGCGCGTCGGATGCGACCTGCATCGGACACCCGATCAGCTCCGCGTACCGACCCAACTGCTCGATGCCGCCTACACGGTATTCATCGATGGTTATCAGTCCTACGTTACGTCCCTTTGCCAACTGTTCGTGCGCCGCAATCTTGGCGATCGTCGTCGTCTTTCCGACGCCCGTCGGCCCGACTAACGCGACTGCGCGAGCCGCTCCGAGACCGCCGCCGAACACAATTTCCTCACTCAGCACATTCGACAGCAGCGCGCGGACCGTGTTGGCCGACAAAACCTCGCCACGGTGCCGCTGTTCCAGCGCGTGCATGAGCTGGGCGGCAGCCCGCTCCGGAACGCCGGCCGCAACCAGGCGCCGCTCGAGCATCGCCAACGTGCCGTTCTTACGCGGTTCGCCGCTATTGGCTGCAGGGTCTTGAGCCGACATCGCGGTGACTTCCACACCGCGCGTTTCGCCAATTCGTAGCTCGTTTGGCCGCAAATCTCTTCGCGTCACGATCAGCGCGTCGTCGCCGAGCACGCGCCTGACTTGCGCGATGGCTTCTTCGAACCGCAGAGCTTTGAACGTATGAACCACTGCACTGTCTCCTTATGCACTGACCACGCCAAGCGTTCGCACCGTCGCCTTCGGATCGACCTCGCGATACGAGAGCACCGAGAGGCCCGGGATCCGCCGGCTCAAGAAGTCAGCTACTGCACGTCGTACGTCCGGGGCACACAGCAGCACCGGAGGCGTGGTGACACCCGAGAATGCGCGCGCTGCACTGTCGAGTGACGACAACACGCGTTGCGCGCTCGACGCGTCTGGACCGTGGTTGCGGAACACCTCTTCAGCGCGCGGATCGAGCACTACTGCTGCAATGCGACCGCGATCGTCTTTGAAGCGTGCACTGATCGCGCGTGCCAAGCGATGGCGCACGCGTTCGGTGAGCTCGAGCGGATGTTTCGTCTCGCGGCCGGCGTCGGCGAGCGTCTCGAAGATCGTACGCAGGTCGCGAATCGGAACCGACTCGCGCAAGAGTTGCCGCAGTACTTGCAGCACGTCGCCGAGCGGCAGCACGTTCGGAACGACCTCGTCGACGAGCTTGGTCTCGCGCCGCGCAAAGATCTCGAACAGCTCCTGCGCTTCGCGACGGCCGAGCAAGTCGGGTGCAGCCGCCCGCAGCATTTCGGTCAAGTGCGTCGCTGCGACCGTGACTGCGTCGACGACGGTGTAGCCGAGCGTCTCTGCACGTTCGCGCTCCGCCGCGCTGATCCACTGGGCCGGTAAGCCGAACGCGGGTTCTTGGACCTTTTCGCCATCGATCGGCGGCAGCGCACCGGTCGGATCCATCGCGAGGAAGCGGCCCACGCGCAGCTCGCCGCGGCCGACTTCGTTTCCGCTCACGAGCATGCGGTACGCGTTCGGTGCGAGGCGCAGGTTGTCGCGGATGTGCACCGACGGCAGGATCAAGCCGAGCTCGGAGGCCAGGTTGCGGCGGATTGCGCTCACGCGTTCGACGAGGCCGCCGGCTTGGGATGCATCTACGAGCGGCACGAGATCGAAACCCACCTCGAGCTCGAGCAGCTCGACCGGCAAGACTTCTTCGAGGCGTTCGCGCTCGCTCGGCTGTGCGCTCGGCGTCGCCGGCGTCGCCGCTCCGGGCTGCGCACCACCGCGTGCGACACCGGGTTCCTGCGTGGCGCTGTAGCGTCCAGCGAGGCCAGCCGCGGTAGCGAGGATGAGGAACGGGATCGCCGGCATGCCGGGCAAGATCGCGACCATGCCGAGCAACGCCGCCGTGCCGAACAGTGCGGGCTTGCGCGTACCGAGCTGCGCGATCAAGGCCGGGGCCAATGCGGCGCCGGCCGAGGCGCGCGTGACGACGACACCGGCTGCAGTCGACATCAAGAGCGCCGGAATCTGCGTCACCAAGCCGTCGCCGACAGTCAGAATCGTATAGGTCTGAGCGGCTTTAGCGACAGTCAGATCTTTCTGGACTACACCGACGAGAAAGCCGACGGCGATGTTGATGCCCGTCATCAGCAAGCCCGCGATCGCGTCACCGCGGACGAACTTCGAAGCACCGTCCATCGCGCCGAAGAAGTCACTCTCTTGCTCGACCTCTTTGCGGCGTGCCCGCGCCTGGTCTTGCGTGATCGCGCCGGCGCCGAGGTCTGCGTCGATGCTCATCTGCTTGCCGGGCAGGGCGTCCAACGTGAAGCGCGCTGAAACTTCCGCGACGCGGCCTGCACCTTTCGTGATCACGACGAAGTTGATGATCACGAGCAAGATGAAGATCGTGGCGCCGACCAGGTAGTTGCCGCGGATGATCAGCTCGCCGAACGCTTCGATGACGTGGCCCGCAGCCTGCGAGCCTTCGGCACCGTTCAGGAGAATCAAGCGCGTGGATGCGACGTTCAGCGCGAGTCGAAACAGCGTGCCGAACAGCAAAATGCTCGGAAAGGTCGAGAGATCGAGAGGCTTCTCGATGTTGATCGAGATCAAGAGCAGCGCGACCGAGAGCGCGATCGAAGTCGCGAGCATCAGATCCAGGATCGGCGCCGGCAGCGGCACCACCATCAAGAGCACGATGCCGACGAGGATCAGCGGGACCGTGCTCTCGGCCGTCAGCGGAACGCCAAATACCCTCAACTTCACGACTTACCTTCCTCGCCGGCGGGGAGCTCGGCTGCGGCAGTCTCCGGAGAGACGAGCGCCGTGCCCGCGTCACGCGCCCGCAGGCCCATCACGTAGGCGATGACCTCGGCGACTGCTCGGTAGAGGTCGACCGGAATCGGGCGGCCGATCTTGGCTTCGTATAAGGCGCGCGCGAGCGGACGTTGCTCGACGATCGGCACGCCGGAGCGACGAGCTTTCGCACGCATCGCAAGCGCGAGCTCGTCGAGGCCCTTCGCGATGACCAGCGGCGCGTGGTCTTTTTCTGGCTCATAGCGAAGCGCCACCGCGTAGTGCGTCGGGTTGACGACTAACACGGTGGCCTTGGCGACGTCGGACACGCTGCGCTTTTTGGACATCTCACGCATGCGTGCGCGCATGCGTTGTCGAATCTCGGGCCGGCCTTCTTCCTGCTTGTGCTCGTCGCGAACCTCTTGGCGCGACATCATCGCTTCGGTCCTGAACTTCCGGTACGCGAGCAAGTAGTCGAGGACGGCCAGCACCATGAACGCGATCGAGACGCGCGTCACCAGCTTCGATACGACGCCACCTACGGCTTTGGCAGCGCTCAACGTCGGTGAGAAAGACAGTGTCGAGAACAGCGGCGTCGCATCGCGCACTACGGTGTAGGCGAGCCAGCCGATCGCGACCAGCTTGAGAACCTGCTTGCTGATCTCGATCATCGACTGCTTGGTCGGCAGCATCTGCAGCAGCTGCGGAATCGGATTGAAGCGCTCTGGCTTCGGCGCCAGCAGCGAGAACGAAAACGTGCGCGCCTGTGCGCCGCCGGCGACCGCAGCCGCGATTGACGCGGCTAAAATCGGAATGAACGCGGGCCGCAGTACTTCGAGCTGAGCGTGGAGCGCGTGTAACGGCCGCGTCGCATCTTCGAGACTGAACGTGCGGTGCGTGAACGCGACGAGAGCAGTGCCGAGCGAGTCGAAGGTGTAGCCGATGGCAATGCACGTCCCGAGGACGACGGCTGCTGCGCCGACATCCTGACTCTTCGGGATCTGACCGTCTTCTCGAAGCTTTTGCCGCTTGCGCGGTGTCGGATCCTCTGTCCTTTGCTCTGCGTCTTCGGCCATCAGTGGCCTCCGAGCGCCATCAGTGCTTCGGGCAGGTGCCGCACTTGTACGGAGATGGCGGCGACGATCGAAGACGCCGACACGTACAACACCAGGATCCCGGCGGCGATCGCGATAGAGAACGAAAAAGCGAACAAGTGGACGCGCTGCGCGGTGCGAGACACGAACGCAGTGCCGAGCTGCACGATGAACATCGAGGCGACCACCGGTGATGCTATCTGCAGGCCGCGTGCCACGAGGTCGCCCCCGATGTGCAGCCCGGCGTTGCGCACACTCTCCGGTAGTCCCTGACCGATCGGAATGTGGATGAGGCTATCGGACAGCGCAGCGATCACGATGTGGTGACCGTTGAAAGCAAAGAAGATAGCGGTGCCGAGCGAGCCGAGTAGGTAGGTCGTCGGCAGGATGCTCTCGCCGTGGCTCGGGTCGATCGAGGTCGCGAAGCCGAGGCCCATCGCCTGACCGGCGAGCGTCCCGGCGACTTCCACCGCCGCGAGCGTGACGCGCACCGTCAGGCCCATGACAGAACCCAACATGATCTCGAAGACTGCAGCGCGCCCGAGGGACACTACGTCGGTCGCTATCGGCGGCAGGCGACCGATGAGCGGGATGCAGAGTGCGAGGCTCAGCGCGACCGACAGCGCGGTGCGCACGCGCATCGGCGCGACGCCACCGAACGGCGCAGGCAAGCCCGCGAGCGTGAGGGCGATCCGCAGCGACGCCAACACGAACAGCGGGAGCAGGTCCGTGATGACGACGAACGGCGAGGGCACTTCCAGGCCTACATTCTCGCGACCGCAGCGAACACGGCATTCATGAACTTCGTGAGCTCACTCATCATGAACGGGCCGGCGACTACGAGTGCGACGACCATCGCGATCGCTTTCGGTGCGAACGCGACGGTCTGATCGTTGATTTGCGTTGCAGCCTGCAAGATCGCCATGACCAGGCCCACGATCACGATCGCGAGCACGGACGGGGCTGTGACCAGCGTCGCGGTCCAGAGCAAGTTGCGAAACCACTCGAGTGCAGCGGCGCTAGTCATGTTTGGGCGACCTCGTTCATCCGAAGCTCGCGACGAGCGAGCGCGACAAGAGGCTCCAGCCGTCCACGACGACGAAGAGCAGTAGCTTGAGCGGCGTCGCGAGCATGGTGGGAGGCAACATCACCATGCCCATCGCAGTCAGGATCGACGCGACGATCAGGTCGATCAGCACGAAGGGCAGAAAGATCAAAAACCCCATCTCGAACGCGGTGCGCAGCTCCGAGATCATGAATGCCGGCACGAGCAGATGAAGCCCGACCTCGCCTTGAGTCTTCGGCAGCGCTGTGTGGTTCAGCTCGTAAAACAGGCGCAAGTCCGCCTCACGGGTTTGAGGTACGAGGAAGTCTCGCGCCACCGTCGCTGCCCGTTCGAACGCCTGTTTCTCGTTCAGTTCTTTCTGCTGGTACGGCTCGAATGCTTCGACGTCCAAGCGCTGTGCCACCGGCGTCATGACGACGCCGGTGAGCAGCAGCGAGAGCGCCATGATCACCTGCATCGGCGGCACGTTCTGCGAACCGAGTGCCTGCCGCAGGAACGACAGCACGATCACGATGCGCGTGAACGATGTCATCGAGATCAAGATCGCCGGCGCGATCGAGAGGATCGTGAACATCAGCAGGATCTTGAGCGCGGGAACGACCTGCTCGGGACCCTGAACTTCGGCGAGATTTAGCGTCAACTGCGGCATGGCTTGATTGCGACTTCGGGCTGGAAGTTGTTAGTTCGCGCGGGTCCCGGCGCGAAGCCGCGCGATGCCGGCGACCGCTTCCGACTGCTTGTTCGCGATCGACGGCAATGACGACAGCCCGGTCAACTTGTGGTGGTGCATCGCGGACAGGAGCTCGGGGCCGAATGAATTCGGGCGACGGCTGTCACGCGCTGCCGGCGCGATCGAGGCCTGCCGCGGCTCCGGCTCCGGGTTTTCCTTGTCGACCGCGTCGAGCAGCTTCCGCAGCCGGGAGCGGCTGGAGAGCTTCGTGAACACGCCGAGCCCTTCGGCTTGCGAGTCGTCGATCTCGCGGACGGGGGCCGCTGAGGGCAGCGACGCGATCGATGGCCTCTCCAGCGGAATGTCGACCCGGCTCGGCTCGGAAGCGACTCGCTCGA
>DASRXR010000560.1:0-5371 GCA_035687405.1 Polyangiales bacterium | reverse complement strand
CGCGGATCGAGGTGGGGACTATTCCGCAGCAGCCGGTGCTTGCTGCTGCGCCGCTCGCTCGATCGCGAATTGCGCCGCAGCTGACGCTGCCAGGCGCAATGCGCCAGCAGCCGGCAGCAATCTACTCCGGTGTCGAACCCTTGTCTTGTATAATAGACGACTTTATGCGAAGCCGAAGATCAGACAGAGTCGAGCGCGGACGTGTTTGGCGTGACTGCCGGGAGTGTGAAACCAAACGTCGCGCCGGGTCCGTCGTTCGCGACGAACGCCAACGTGCCGCCGTGACTCTCGATGATGGTCTTCGAGATCGAGAGGCCCATGCCCATCCCGCCCGGCTTCGTGGAGTAGAACGCTTCGAAGATGCGCGAGCTACGCTCTTCAGGCACTCCCGAGCCGCTGTCGGATACCTCGACGCGGATCGAGTCGCGACATGGTTGTAAGGTGCGAATCGTGACTTGCCGCGGACGCTCGTGGAGCTCGCGAATGGCGTCTGCCGCGTTGAGCACGAGATGAATGACGACCTGCTGCAGCTGAACGCGGTCCACCATCGCAATGGGCGTAGCGACGTCCGATTCGAGCCGCAAGCTGCCGCCGATCCGCTGAATCTGTCCGCGGGTCAGAGCCATGACCTCGACCACGGCGTCGTTCACATTCACCGGAGCCTTCACGCCGGCCGATTTCGTGAGCAGCGCACACAAGCGTTTGATGACATCGCCCGCGCGCACCGCGTCTCGCGAGAGACGCGCGAGCGCCAGCTTCGCGTCGGCGATGCCTGCCTCGCCCTTTCCGAGCAAGCGTAGGGCTGTGCTCGTGTTCAAACCGATACCCGCGAGCGGCTGATTGACCTCGTGTGCGATCGCCGCTCCCAGCTCGCCGAGCGTCGCTGCACGCGCGGCGTCGGCGAGCGCTGCCTGTGTACGATGAAGCGCTTCTGCAGAGCTCCGCATTTCGGTCACGTCACGGATCGCGCCGACATATCGTTCGCTCGGCCCAGCCTGCGAGCCGACGGGTTGTGCGACGACGGTGATGTACTTGAGCGAGCCGTCCGGCATGACGAGCCGCTGTTCGATCACGCGTTCTTCGAGCCGAGATGGGACCGCGACGAGAGCTTCGAACTGCGTGCGATCTTCGGGGTGGATTCGCTGTCGCATGGCATCGATGCTGGGCGGCCCCTGCACCCCGAGGATACGGAACACTTCGTCGGACCAGAAGAGCTCCCCTGTCGCAGGCTTCCAGCTGAACGTGCCGGTCTGGCTGAGGCGTTCGGCGTGGCTCATGTACAGCTTGCTCCGATGGAGCGATGAGCGTTCGTCGTCCTGCTCCGCGAAAGCGCTCGAGTGCTCGCGCTCGAGCTCCCGCGCCGCGGCATCAGCTCCGCAGCGTTCGTACGCCGCGTGCGCCTTCCGCACGAGCGCATCCGCACAAATCGTCAAGCTCTTCGTCCGGTAGTAGTCGGCGGAGAGCTCGCACGCGAGGGCTTCGAGATGGGCTCGCAAGCGCTCGCGCGCGCTTCGGATCGACCTCTCGTAGAGCTCTTGCGCTGCGAGGTCCCGGCGCTCGACGCGAGCGATCTCTGCGGCGACAAGCAGCATTTCACTCCCGAACGCTTGCGGCGCGTGTTCCGCTAGTTTCTCGAGCTCGGCGTAGTGTGTCCGCGCGCGAGCGAGAAATTCGTTGTGTCGTCCTTCGGCCGGGCCGGCCTCACACCGACGCGCGTACGCGATCGCAGCGTAGAAGTGCCACTCGGCCGTTTCGTCGCTGAGTGTCTCGTTCGAAGCCGCGTCGTTCGAAGCCGCGTCGGCAACGCCCGCGCCTACGTCGACGCCGATTTCCTCCACCGCCCGCGCGTAGTCGCGCGCATACACGAGCGATGCGAGCGCGCGGTTCGCCGGATGAACACAATTGAGTTCAACCTGAGCCAAGATCTGCTCCACGCTCGTGTTCGAGCTCCGTGTCACGCTCACGCAGTCGCAGTGCCGATCGCGCGTCCGAGCGCGGCCACGAGCTCGTCCTCCTCGAACGGCTTGTACAGGCACGCGACCGCGCCCTCCGCCATCACCCGCGCGCGCAACGCTTCACCGAGCGGACCGCCGTAACCGGTCACGAAGATGATGGGGATGCGGCCGTGTTCTGCGGAGAGCTTCTCCTGCAGCTCCGGCCCACTGGCGCCCGGCATGGTCGCATCCACGAGCAGGCAGTCGGCGTCCATCCACGTGCTCGAGTCGAGCAGCGCTTCCGCGGAGGGAAAGACACGAACGCTGTAGCCGAGCGCGTGCAGCGTGCCGCACAGGGCGTCGCGAAACGACTCGTCATCGTCCACGATGGAAATGGATGCGCGGCCCATTACCTCGTTCATTCTGCTGTTTCCCCCTGTTGCAACTCGTTCCGCGGATGGCGTGGCAAATGGACGCGAAACGTCGTGCACCTGCCGTCGTCCGATTCGACCAAAACCGAACCGTAATGCGCGCGCGCGATTTGCTGGACGATGAACAGCCCCAGCCCCAGCCCGTCGTCACGCGACTTGCCGTGTTTGCGGAACGGATCGAAGAGGCCCGAGACGATGTCGGCCGGAATGGCCCCACCGCTTCGAACCGCCACCCGAACTTCGTCTTCAGCGGTACCGATCAGCTCGACCTCGATCGGGTCCGAAACGGTGCCGTGCTGCACTGCGTTTCCGACCAGATTCGAGAGGACCTGTTCGAGCCGAGTACCGTCCCAAGACCCGTCGAACGTGCCCTCGACGCGCAGGGTCATGGCGCGGCTCGGGAATGCTAGCCGCTGCTCGTCGAACACGCGCTCCGCGAGCGGACGCAAGTCGAGCTGGGTCCGCTCGATCGGGATTCCACCGTCGAGGCGCGCCCGCGTGAGATCGAACAGCGCACTCGTCATGCGCTCCATCCGCGCGCCGCTGTTTCGGACCGCTTCGGCCAAGCGATGCGTCTCCGCGTCTTGTGCCCGCCGGGAGATGAGCCTGGCGCCGGAGATCACTGCGGCGAGTGGATTTCTGAGATCGTGCCCTACCGCAGCCATGAACATCTCGTTCAGGCGCAACGTCTCCTGCAGCTTACGGGTCAGCTCTTCGCGCTCGGCTGCCGTTCGGCGCTGTTCCGTGATGTCGCGCCCGATCGCGAGAAGGCGCGCGACGTCACCGCTCCCGTCGTGGATCGGCGCGAGCACGACATCGAGCCAGGCTTCGCCGAGCTCCGGCCGAAGCTGGCCGACGAAACGTTCGACGCGATCCGAACGCGCACTCTCGAGCCGCGCGCCCGCGGTCGCCGCGTCGCCGTCGCGCCAGGCGTCGACAAAGAGCGATCCCGTCAGAGAGCGCTCCCCGAGCGTGAACCGCCGGGCGCTGGCATTCACCCACGTGATGCGCCCGTCGAGATCGAGGACGAGCATGTCGTCTTGCGTCGCATCGAGAATGCGGGACTGAAACTCCTCCGCCTCCCGCAGTTGATCCACCTGACGCGCCAGGAGCTGCTTCTGCCGAAAGAGCTGAAAAAAAGTCTCGGCCTTGTTGCGGAGCACGACAGGCTCGATCGGCTTGTACAGGAAGTCGACGGCCCCAGCCTCGTAGCCGCGAAACAGCCGGCTGCGTTCGTGCGTGCCCGCAGTGATGAGGACGATCGGAATGTGCTCGGTCCGCTCGGCGCCTCGCATCATTTCCGCGAGCTCGACCCCGTCGATCTCCGGCATCTGCACGTCGATGATCGCCAGCGCGAAGTCGTGGATCAGCAGCTCTTCGAGCGCGGCCCGAGCGGAACGCGCCGTCACGAGCTCGAGCCCCTCACGCCGCAGGATCTGCCCGAACGCGTAGAGGTTCTCGTCGCGATCGTCGACCAGTAGAAACTTCACCGGCGGAAGGGACGCCGTTAACACCGCTGGTGCCATCGTTCGCCTACCTCCACGAATTCATGGTCGAGCTCGGTGAAGCGCAGTGTTTCCGGCGCACCCAAGCCGAGAAATCCTCGACGACAAAGCGAGTCCTTGAAGAGGCAGAGCGCGCGGTTCTGTAGATCGCGCTGGAAGTAGATGAGCACGTTGCGGCACGAGACGAGCTGCATCTCGGCAAACACACCATCGGTCGCTAGGCTGTGATCTGAGAACACGATGTGGTTACGCAGTGTGCGACTAAACACGATCGATCCATAGCCCTCCGTGTAGTGGTGAGAGAGCGGGACCGACGCGCCCGAAAGCCGGTGATTTGCCGTGAACGTCGACAACCGCTCTGCCGAGTAAATCCCTGACTCAGCGATGCGGAGACTTTCAGCGTTGATGTCCGTTGCGTAAATCACGGTCCGATCGAGCAGCCCCTCTTCCGCGAGGAGTATCGCGTAGGAGTACGCCTCTTCCCCGGTGCTGCAGCCCGCGATCCACAGCCTGAGCGATGGATACGTGTGAAGGATGGGAACGATATCGCGACGCAGGGTGAAGAAAAACGCTGCGTCTCTGAACAGATCGCTCACCTGGATGGTGAGGAAATGCATCAATTCGGAGAGGATGCCGTCTTCGTGCAGCAACCGCTCCTGCAGTGCCGACAGCGTGGCGCATTTCAGCGCGGGCAGCGCACTCGCCAGGCGGCGGCGAAGTGAAGCTCGCGAGTAGCGGCGGAAGTCGTATTGAAACTTAAGGTAAATCGCCTCGAGCAGCAGATGAAGCTCGAGGTCCTGGGTGTCGATCGGGTCGAAGGAGTCATCCATCACTTCGGAATCCAAACGCGAAGAAGTGACAGGAGCATGTCGACATCGAGCGGCTTCGGAATATATTCGCTCGCGCCCGCTTCGAGACAGCGTGCGTGATCGTCTTTCATCGCCTTCGCCGTGAGCGCGATGATGGGTAGCTTCGCCCACTTCGGCTGTTTGCGGATGGCGCGCGTCGCAGTCAGGCCGTCCATCTCCGGCATCATGATGTCCATGAGCACGAGGTCGATGCTCGGGTTTCGATCGAGCGCTTCCAAGGCTTCGCGGCCGTTGCGCGCGATCGTCACTTTCATTCCCTTCGGCTCGAGCACGTTGGTCAACGCAAAGACGTTGCGCACGTCGTCTTCCACGACGAGCACCTGGCGATCCTCGAAGATGGCCTCGCGATGGCGCGCCTTCTTGAGCATGCGCTGTCGCTCGGGCGGCAACGTGGATTCCACCTGGTGGAGAAACAGCGTGACCTCGTCGAGCAGCCGCTCCGGGGAGCGCGCGCCCTTCACGATGATGGAGCTCGAGTATTGCCGCAGGCGCTGTTCCTCTGCGTCGCTCAGGGAACGACCTGTGTACACGACGACGGAGGGAAACGAATACGCTTCGTCCATCGCCATCGTGCGGAGGAGGTCGTAGCCACTCCCGTCCGGAAGCGCGAGATCGGTGACCACGCAGTCGAG
>DASRXR010000559.1:0-5243 GCA_035687405.1 Polyangiales bacterium | reverse complement strand
TGCGCGTTCTTTTCCCGCAGTTCAACCGTTCCGTGTTCCGTCTGGATGTGGGCCAGCCGATTGGGGAGCGCGGCTTATCCGTGCTACTTAGCTATGGTAGCGACCAGGTGGTGGCGCTCACGCCCAGCGAAGACGCAGCAGCGCAATCGGGCTTGGGACCCAACCTCCGCTAGTCGGTGTGAGATTCCCGGTGGAGCTAAACGAGACCTCAATCGCACTGCTCGCGGCCCTGAGTCTGATCGTGTTGTACGTGATGACCATCGGGTTCCTCGTGACGGGGGGCGTGATCGTCGGGCTATTCTTGGCGCGAGGTGACGCGCCGGACGACAGTCAAGCTGCGGCGTTCGAAGCGATTCGACCGCGGTGGTCGCAACGGCTCGTGGGCCAAGTCGTCGAGACACTCGTCGCTGCGTTCGATCTCGCGTTGCGATTCTTGTACCTGTTGCACTTGCTGCCGAAGCCGCGCGATCCGGGCTCGGGTACGCCGGTCGTCATGCTGCCGGGGTTCACCGAAAACGCGGGCGCGATGTGGTGGTTTGCACGTCGGCTCGCGCGGCGAGGGTTTCGTCCCATCCTGCTCGACTTTCCGTCGACGTTTCATCGGCTCGAGTCGAACGTCGCGTTTCTCGGCATGCGTCTCCGGCAGCTGAGGGCGGCGACGGGTTGCGACAAGGTCGCGATCGTCGCGCACAGCATGGGCGGTGTCATCGCGCGGGCTCACATGCTGACGGATCCGGATCACGGCGTTCTCACGTTGATCGCGATCGCGTCGCCATTTCGCGGCACACACATGGCGCGGCTCGGTGCGGCATTTCGCTTGGGCCACAGCTCGCTCGACATGTGCCCGAACAGCGACTTCGCCTGCCGCTTCCCTCCGACCATGATGGCGTCGGCGCCGATCCACTCGATCGTCGGCTGTCAGGAAAACATCGTCTCGCCGATGTGGTCGTGCGTGTTGCCTGGTTGCGACACGTTCGTGCTCAGCTTGCCGGTCGGTCACGACGCGCCGCTACACCTGAACGAGTCGTACCAGCAGGTCGAGGGTTGGCTGCTGCAGGACGGGGTCGAGCCGGCGCAAACCGAAGCGGCGACGGCGCTGACCTGATCAAATCGAGCGGGCGATCATGCTGCCCATGACTTGCAGCAAGATGATCACCGCGATCGGTGAGAGGTCCATGCCGCCGAGGCGTTCCGGGCCGACGAGCGCTCGAAAGGGGGCGCAGAGAGGGTCGGCGATTTGCGACGTAAGCGAGCGCGGAAAGCTCTCTTTATTCGGCACGAGCCAGCTCAGGAGCGCGTCACCGATCACGATGAACTCGAGCGCTTTCAGAAGATAAAGGAATAACTCGACCATGGGGACCGTAGGTCTATCTTGTGCGCTGACGGCGCGCTAGCAAGGCCGCGATGTAGCCATAAACGACGCCGGCGACGAACCCACCCAAATGGCAGTAGTTCGCCATCGGTCCGAGAAAGCGGTCGAGCAGGCTGCTGAACCCGAGCGCCATCCACGCGACGAAAAACACGACGAAGCGACCGGGCAGGTAGATGCCGCTCTGCGGATCGACTTTGCCGCGCGCCCAGAGATAGCCCACGAGCGCGTAGACAAAACCGGACAGCCCGCCAAACGTCGGGCCCTGGCCGAACGCGAATTGCGCGATGTTGCTGACGGCGGCGCTCCAGAGCACGAAACCGATATAGCGGAAGGAGCCCTGAAAGCGTTCGCTTGGGCCGCCGAGGTCGTGCAACCAAAACGAGTTGAACATCAGGTGGAACAACCCGAAGTGGAGAAAGATCGGTGTGATGAGCCGCCAGACCTCGCCGCTCAAGATGTCGTGATAGCCATTCCAGCGCGCGCGGCCAGCCTCGAGATCGAAGCTCGCGATCGATAGCTCCGACACTATCCCGGTACGCTCGCCGAACAGCGTGACCAACGCGACCACGATGCTGATCCCGATCATCGAAAACGTGACGGGGCTCTCGGTCGCACGCTCTCGCAGGCTCTTTCGCGCTTGAGGTACGGGCGCAGGTGGCGGCGCATCGGGATTCTCAGCGGCCGGTTGCGGTTCGTCGCGCTCACGCTGGCGAGCTCGCGCGCGAACGAATTCGCCCGCGTTCGGCAGCGCAGCAAAGCGCTCCATGATCGACTGTGCGCGTGGGATGTCGCCCTCGGCGACGACCCAGACGCTCAGCGTGTGATCGGGGCCTTGGCGCAGATCACTGTCGATGTTTTCGGCGTAGAGCACCTCGCAGACGGTGCGCGCCACTTCCGGATCATTGAAGCTTGCGAGTTTGCGCATCGGTTTCGCGCGCTCAGCCGCCGACCTGGTACATCTCTAAGCGACGTCGGTCGTGAGTGCGTTCGCCGTTCGAGCGGATCGGCGTGGAATGTGCGCGTGTTTCGAGCTCTGCGCGCTGTTCGGAGTAGCGGTCTCGCCGGACTGCCCACACGTTTCGCACGAGCTCGCCGAGTTCCGTGTCGGTCGCGCCGCTTCGAAGCGGCGCCTTCAAATCAAAGCCGGACTGCGCGAAGAGACAGGTGAGCAGCTTGCCGTCCGCGGACAACCGCGCGCGCTGGCACTCACCGCAGAACGGTTGGCTCACGGAGGCGATGACGCCGATTTCGCCGCCGCCGTCGCGGTAGCGAAACCGCTGGGCGACTTCACCGCGATGATTCGGCGGCGCAGCTTCGAGCGGCCACACCGCCGAGATGCGCCGTACGATCTCGGCGGCCGGTACGACGTCGTTCGCGCGCCAGGCGTTTTGCGTTCCGACGTCCATGTATTCGATGAAGCGCACGATGTGGTTCGTACCGCGAAAGCGTTCGGCGAGGGGAAGGATCGCGGAGTCGTTCTGACCTGCGATCACGACGCAGTTGATCTTGAGTTGCTCGAAGCCGGCGGCGAGCGCGGCGTCGATTCCAGCGAGCACACGCGGCAAGCGCTCGAGCGCGGCCGGACCGGACGCGCCGCTCATGGCCGCGAACTGAGACGGGTCCAAGCTGTCGACGCTGACCGTGACGCGCGCGAGGCCTGCCGCTCGCAGCGGCCGCGCGAGGTGTTCGAGCAAGAAGCCGTTCGTCGTCAGCGCGAGGTCCGTCGCACCCGGAATCTTGGCGAGCCAGTCGATCAAGCGGGGCAGGTCACGCCGCAGGAGCGGCTCACCGCCCGTCACGCGGAGCTTTCGAACGCCGAGCTCGCTGACGAACAGGCGTGCGAGCCGCGCGAGTTCCTCGTACGAGAGGATCTCCGGGCGCGGCAGGAAGTGCGCGTCCTCGCGGAAACTGTCGCTCGGCATGCAGTAACCACAGCGGAAGTTGCAGCGGTCGGTGACCGAAAGCCGTAGCTCGCGCAGAGGCCGCCCGAGCGCGTCGCGGCGCTCGCGCGCGGCATCGATCGGTGCTGGACGGGATAGCGGCTGCTGCATCGGCCCCAATGGTGTAGGGCAGCTAGGCCAGCCCGGCAAGCAACGGCGGCGCCTGGGAGCGCGATCCGCCACCGCGCCCTGCGCTGCGCGCTCACGTACCAAAGCTACGCTCCGCGCGCTGCTCCGTCCCGGCGGCGCCGCGCCTGGCGCCTTGCGAACCATGCGTCGCCGTTCAGCGGTCCGGTTTTCGCGGCCGCGGCTTCGCGATCAGCGCCTCCAGCCTCTGCAGCGCGCCTGGGACGTCCGGGCGACACGTCAACAACTCTCGCATCGGGTCCGGGTGGTCGAGCATCCGCTCTCGCACCGTCCGGATGTCGAATCGCGCTGGGACGAGCGCCGCTCCAACTTCATCCCAGCGCAGTGGCGTCGACACCGTCGCGCCTGCGACCGCACGCACCGAATAGGGTGAGACGATCGCGCGTGAGCGACCAGTCTGCCCCGTGTCGATATACACCGCTCGCGGTCGCCTCGCGCGCATTCGCTCGATCGTCGAGATGGTCGGGTGCCGCTCGTGAAGCAGGCGCCCGAGCAACGTCGCAAGGCTCGTCGCGGCTTCGAAGGGCACACCGCCGAGCGGCACGAGCACGTGCAAACCGGTCTGACCCGAGGTCTTCGGAAAGCTCGCGAGCTGCAGCTCTTCGAGCAGTGAATGGAGCTCGCGCGCGAGGATCAACGCATGCTCGAACGTCCCACCGCCGAGATCGAAGTCGATCGTCAAGAAGTCGCACTGATCCAAGTGCGAGAACCGCCCCGCGAGCACGTGCAGCGGAATGCAACCGAGGTTCACGATGTGCAGCAACGTGTCGTGGTCGTCGACGCGAAAGAACACGATCTCGCGGTTCGCTTCGTCGGAGTGCAACACCTGGGTTTGAATCCACGACGGTGTGCCTTTTGGAACGTTCCACTGATAGAAGTGTTTGCCCGCGATGCCATCCGGATAGCGGACCATCAACACGGGTCGGTCGCGCAGGTAAGGAAGCAAGGTGTCGGCGATCGACGCGTAGTAGTCCCAGAGATCACCTTTGGTCAGGCCGTCGTCGGGCCAAAAGACCTTCTTCGCGTTCGTGAGTTTTGCGCGCGTTGCCGCTATTGGCTGCAAAGCGGGTGTGGACTCGGGTGCTTCGGCCTGCTCCGGCGGTTCCGGGCGCTCTGGTAGTAAGGCTGCTTCGCGCTCTTCGCTCGGTGCAGCGCGGCACTCGCGAACCTTCACATTCTCGCGGATCCCGCGGTAAACCGGGTGCCGTAGCCGCCCCTCCGGCGTGAAGCCCGAGTGCTGCACGCTCACGACGACCTGCGGCTCCACGAACGTTCGACCTTCCGGAGCGGGCAAGAGATCGCCGTTCGCTGCGCAGGTGTCGCGAGTGTGACCTTCGAAGTGTTGGCGCAGCGAAGCGACTTCGTGCTCGCTCAGTCCGCTGCCGACACGGCCCCGTGTCACGAGCGCGCCGCGGCTTCCGAAGCTCGCGATCTCGAGCGCCCCCATCGCTTCTCGATTGGCGCGACCCGTCGTGTATCCGACCACTACGAAGTCGTCGGTCTTGTGCAGCTTGATCTTGGACCAATGCGCCGATCGCTTCGGACCGGTGACGTACGGCGAGTCGCTCTTCTTCGCGACGATGCCCTCGAGCTCTTGGGCCTCGCAGAACTTCATCAAGCGCTCGCCTTCGCCGTCGACGTAATCGAGGACGCGCACGAAGCCTTTGCCGGGCAAGAGCTCCTCGAGCAGCCGCTTGCGATCGCGCAGCGGTACGCGCCGCAGATCATGATCGCCGAGCGCGAGCACGTCGAACACCACGTACACCACCGGCACGCGGACCTGT
>DASRXR010000558.1:0-3052 GCA_035687405.1 Polyangiales bacterium | reverse complement strand
CGGAGCGCGGGCTCGCTGTTTTTCCGACACCGTGCGGCGGACAGCTGCAGGTTGCGCCGAGTGAGATCGTGTTCGGGCAACCGGAGTCGACGGCGAGCATGTTCGAAGCGATCGGCAGTCGGCAGCTGATGAACGTGGATGATTCGAGCATGCCGAACCTGACCGTGACGGTTTCGATGCAGGACACGACTGCGTGTTACGACATTCGCGGTCGCTATCACCTCGACTTGCAAGTGAACGTGGATACCGACGGCGCAACCTTCGAAGGTTCGACGACCGTGGCCGGAAGTTTTTCCGAAGGCGATGACGCGCTCGCGCTGTGGGAAGGGGTTTGTGGCGATGTCTCGGGCTCGGCGGTGTGGTCTGCGTTATTCGAGAGTTCGATCGAACAAAACATCTGCCTCGATGCGTTGGTGCAGAAGACCGAAGACGGTTACGGCCTCGTGGCCGAGGTCACCACGCAGGCTGCGACGGCCGAGGGCCATCGCATCGCGTGGGGGTATAGTCAGTGAGTGTCGCTCGTACGGCTTCGATCACTGATCGAGGGCGCGCGCTGTGATCGCCTCACCGAGTCTCTGCTCCAACTCGGCCAGACTCACGCTCTCTTGAAGGCTCGAGCCGCGTCGCCGCCAAGTGACCGTTCGACTTGCGATCTCCCGTTCACCGACGACGAGCACGTTCGGCACCTTGCGCAGAGCTGCTTCGCGAATCCGCTTGCCGAGTGTCGGCCCCGACAAGTCCACGTCACAGCGCACACGCCGCGATCGCAGCACACGCTGCACCTCGCGTGCGTAGTCGTCGTACGCTTCGCCGACTGGCAACACGCGCGCTTGAATCGGCGCTAGCCAGCTTGGAAACGCACCCCCGAAACGCTCGATCAACAGCGCGACGAACCGCTCGTGTGTACCGAGCGGCGCGCGATGCAAGATCAACGGCCGGCACGCCGAGCCATCCGGTCCGACGTATGAAAGGTCGAGCCGCTCCGCCATCGCGAAGTCGAGCTGCAACGTGCTCGCTGTCTCCTCGCGACCCGTCACCATTCGGAATTGAAAGTCGATCTTGGGCCCGTAGAACGCGGCTTCTCCCGGACCTTCGAAGTACGGCATTCGACTCTGCTCGAGCACCTGCCGCAAGATCGCCTCTGAACGCGCCCAACCGTCTGCGTCCTTCACGAACTTGTTTGCGTGCGCCGAACCATCGCCACGCGTCGACAAACGAATCCTAAACTCCGACAAGCCGAGCACCTGATAGACGTGCCGGTGCATCTCGAGCACGGCGAGCAGCTCCGGCACGACTTGTTCCGGCGTGCAGTAGATGTGCGCGTCGTTCATGCACATGCAGCGCGTCCGGAGCAAACCCGAGACCGCACCCGAGTCCTCGTAGCGGTACACGTGTCCGTACTCGCTGATGCGAAACGGCAACTCGCGATGACTGCGCCGCTTGGCCGCAAACACTTTGTGATGATGTGGGCAGTTCATCGGCCTGAGCGCGAACACGGCGCCGTCCGGATCGTCCGGATGCTTCATGAAGGGGAACATGCTGTCCGCGTAGTAGGGCAAATGCCCCGTGCGGTAGTACAGCTCTTGGCGTGCGATATGCGGCGTCGCAACACGTTCGAAACCTGCATCGAATTCCAGCTCGCGCATCAAGCGTTCGAGCTCGTCGCGGATCGCCGTGCCGTTCGGCAACCACAGCGGTAATCCGGGACCGATCTCGTCGTCGAACGCGAACAGCTCGAGTTCGCGCCCGAGCTTCTTGTGCTCGCGCAACCCTGCGGCTTCGTAGTCCGCGCGCTTCGCGTCGAGCTCGGCACGCGAAGGCATCGCCCACGCAGACACGCGCGACATCATCACGTTCTGCGCGTCGCCGCGAAAGTACGCGCCGGCGAGGCTTCGAAGCTCGAAGCCTTCGAGCGCCCGTTCGAGATCCAGTCTAGGAACGTCGAATGCCTCCGGCGCCTCGCAGAATTGCACCACATCGCCGTGACGAATGATCGCTATCGATGCTGCAGCTCGCGGCTTCTGTCCTGATTCGAGGGAAAGCGCTGCGAGCTCGCGTTGATACTTTTGCCCACGCTCGTCGAGTAGTCGAAGCGCATCCGCAGCCGGCAGCGACTCGATGCGATCTGGAAACCCCGCGCGAGCGATCTCGCGCATTCGCGCTTCGACGCCGGGCAACTCTTCAGGATGCAGCGCTTCGTGCAGGACGAAGTCACTGCAAAATCCGTCCGGCGTGGCCTGCACGGCCCCGAGCAAAGTCCCAGGCCGCAACTCCAAGACGGCTTGCGCGAGCACGTGCGCGAACACGCGTCGCAGCGCCGAAAGCGCGGCAGATTCAGGATCGGATTTCGAGTCGTTCATGGTCACTCTCCGTCATCGAGCAGGGTCGAGAAGGACGGAGGGCGCCGAACAGCTCAGCGAGGCTCCGTCCGCATGGGGCGGGGCCTCGGGGTTTCACGCAGCGATCGATCAGACCACGTGCACGAACACCGGCCCACCCGTGCGGGTGGTCGTGTTGGTCGTAGTCGTGGTCGTGCGGACGCGTGCGCGCATTTCGGCGGGATATAGCAGCTAAGTGCCGCGCTGCAAGCGAGCCCGTGGACGGGCCGAACGACGTGCGCCAATGAGTGAGCGATTGCGCGCATCGGTACACAAACGTGGTCCTTCTCTCGGCGCCCGGGGCACACAGTGAGAGGTCATGGTTTTAGTAGCTGGCGTCGGACCCGACATGGACGGTATCCAGTGTCAGTTGACTGAGGTTGTAGACAAATGCGCGATCACGGCTTACCTCAAGGTAGTGGTCACGGTGGAGGGCAGATCGTGAAGGCTAATTCGCTTGGTTCCTTGCGCGCGGCATTGTGTGCCGGCGCGTTTGCCGCTTGGTTTCCCGGCTGTATGCCCGATGGATCATCGCCGGAGCTGCCTCTGTTGGAGGCGGGTTCGGGTGGAAACTCCGGCGCTGCAGCTGGAAGCGGCGCTGGCAGCATGGCGGGTGCTGCAGCTGGGCGCGGCACGACCACCGGTGCGGCCGGGGCGGCCGGTATGGCTGGTAG
>DASRXR010000557.1:0-10049 GCA_035687405.1 Polyangiales bacterium | reverse complement strand
CGACGGTCGTGGGCAACACCGGCATCACCGGCGAAGGTTTTTGCGCTATCGCGGATGTTTGGGGGGCCGACTTCACGATGGCGCCCGGACCCAACAATCGTCCGGACGGCAAACCGGAAGTCGTCCTGATCGACAATGGCGATCTCACGATTCTCGACGGCGCGACTGGCAAGATCATCTTGGATCGGCCCCTCGGCGGTGGCGATCGCGGTGGTGCTCCGAACGTCGATGACTTCGATGGTGACGGCTTCATGGAAGTCGCCTCGGCGCTGCAGGACTTCTACATCGTCGCCGACCTTCAAACGTCGACGGGCGCCGCCGGCAGCTGCCCCGACTGGCCGGCCGTGATCGCACGTAAGGATGCAGCGGCCGGTGCGCACAATCCGAATCCGAAGCGTATGCCCGGGGGAAGCTGCACAGCTGACACCGACTGCGATGCGGCTGCGGTCTGCAACAAATCCATCGGGAGCTGCGTGTGCTTGCACAACGGCTGGAAGCGCGACAGCGACGACGATTCGAGTAAGGCCACGTCGTCGAGCGTGTTCGACTTCAACGGCGACGGCGCTGCGGAAGCGATCTACAACGACGAGTGCGACTTCCGCGTGTATGACGGCACGAGCGGCGAAGTGCTGTTCTCACAGCCGTCGCGAAGCCGGACCGGCATCGAAAATCCGGTCGTCGCCGACGTGGACAACGACGGCAACGCTGAAGTCGTCACCGGAATGAACACGGCGGAACCGGATCGCTGCGACGACGACAAACCCAGCGGTATTCCAACCGGTCCGAACGGCCTACGCGTTTGGGGCGACCCGACTGACACTTGGGTGTCCGCGCGCCGCATCTGGAACGAGCAGAGCTATCACGTGACGAACGTGACTGAGAGCGCATCGATCCTCACGCACGAGCCCGAGAGCTGGAAGTCGTGGGGCGGGCGTCTGTACAACACCTATCGTTCACAGCCGCGCAGCTTCGGCGTCGCACCCGATCTGACAGTCGTCGGAGTGGGTGTTTCGTCACCGGATGCGAAGTGCGGTTCGCTCAGCGACAACATCGACATCGCATTCGAGATCGAGAACGCGGGTGACCTCCGCGTCGGTCCTGGCGTAGTCGTGCGCTTCTTCGGAACTTGGGACGGGATGGAGCAAGCGCTGCTCGGCATGAACGGAATGCCGCTCGAAGTCGCGCTCTCGCAGAGCCTCGAGCCCGGCAAGAGCACGATCCTGAAAGTGAACTTTGCGAAGAGCTACAACTCGAAGCCCACGCTGCCCACGCAAGTGCGCGTGGTCGTCGATCCCACGAGCGTAGCGCAGCCGATCGGCGCGGAGCGCGAGTGCAACGAGGGTAACAACGCGAAGACTGCGCCGGTCGATCCGGGTGCGGTGCGCGCCGACCTCACGATCGAGATCGTGTCGGTCACGCTCGATTGCCCGAACGTCAAGGTCGAGACGAAGGTGCGAAACCTCGGCACGGCTGCGGCTTCGAACATCGTCGTGCGGTACTACGCGGGTGACCCAGCGCAGGGTGGCACGCCGTTGCACGACGAGGCGGTGCCGGCTGCGATCGAAGCGAACGGCGAAACGACGTTCACGGTCACGCTCGAGTCCTTGCCGGACCGTGGAGCGATCAAGATCTTTGCGACAGTCGATCCTGACAAGACAGTCGAGGAGTGCGACGAAGCAAACAATCGAGATTCGGATCCGACCGAGGTCGCGTGTAACATCGGTCCGCAGTGACCGTGACTCATCGCTGACAGCTGGCAGCTACTTCTGTCGCATCGCCATCGGTAAGCGACGATGGGTGACGCAGCCCACACGAGCCCACGCAACCAGCTGGATGACTAAGCTTCTGCGGTCATTGCAAGGCAGCTAGGGCTAGTCACCGAGTATCATCGGATCGTTCGTGTCAGAACCACGTTCGCCAGCCGAGCACCGCACTCTCATCGCCGGGCGCTATCGCGTTCAGGCCGTATTGGGGCGCGGTGGAATGGCCGTGGTCTATCACGCTGACGACCCAGTGAGAGGCCGCGCAGTCGCGCTCAAGCGCCTGCTCACATCCAAGGCCTCGGACGCGTACGTCGCTCGGCTTTTCGAGCTCGAATACCACACGCTCTCGCAGCTCGTGCATCCCCGAATCATCGAAGTCTACGACTATGACAGCGACGCGGAGGGCCCGTTCTACACGATGGAGCTACTGACCGGCGGCGACCTGCGTCAGCGGTCGCCGATCTCATGGCAGGAGACCTGCAAGTTACTGTCTGACGTGTGCTCCGCTCTCGCGCTGCTGCACTCGCGACGTTGGGTGCATCGAGATCTGACACCATTGAATGTGCGCTGTACATCGGATGGACGCGCCAAGCTGTTCGATTTCGGATCGATGACGCAATTCGGCCGCGTCAAACAACTCGTGGGTACGCCCCCTTTCGTAGCACCGGAAGCGTTGAACGGTCAGAGCCTGGACGGTCAGACCGATCTATATGCACTCGGCGCCACTGCGTACTATGCGTTGACCGGCCGTCACGCATATTCGGCACGAGTGCTCGCGGACCTGCCGGATCTCTGGGCTGAGGTACTCCCGCCTCCATCGAAGTACGCCCCGGATCTTCCTCCCGCACTCGACGCTCTGATCATGGCGCTGTTGCACCCAGTGCCGAGCGCTCGTCCTGCATCGGCGGCCGAAGTGATGGAGCGGTTGAGCGGCATCGGCGGCTTCGAAATTCAGGAAGCGCTCGTCGTCAGCCGCTCCTACTTGTCGACGCCGAACTTGGTGGGCCGCGATGAACAGGTCGCCGCGTTCACGCGCCGCTTGCATCGGCTTTCGAACGGGCAAGGCGCGGCGATCTACGTCCACGGGGAATCAGGTAGCGGACGTTCACGTTTGCTGGATGCCTGCGCGCTCCAGGCCAAGCTCGCGAGGAAGCTCGCGTCAAAGTGCAGCGCCAAATCCAGCGCAACTGGGACGCGCAGAGCTGCAAACCGAGCTCCGCGAGATCCTTTGGGCAATCGCACGCCAACGCGCGGTTGTTCTGGTGGTCGACGACATGGATCGTCTCGATGAGCCTTCGTCGGCATTTCTTGGGCTGCTCGCTCACCGCGCAATCGAACACCCGGTCCTGATTCTCGTCTCGGCCGAGACCGACGCGGCGCAGCGTGCCGACCAGCGTCCACTGCATCTATTCGCGTCAGTCGCGGAGGGATTTCGCTTGCGCAATCTCGACGCTGGGCGGAACGAAGCGCTGATCGTCTCCTTGTTCGGTGATGTCGCAAACGTGCGCTGGCTCGCGGATCGCATCTTCAACGTGGCGTGTGGCAACCCAGCGCAAGTCATGCGGGTCGCGCACTACTTGGTCCAGACGAGCGCCTGCAAATACGCGGCTGGGACATGGACTCTGCCCTCGAGCCTCGACTCCGAGGCACTCACCGGTGCGCTCCGCGAGACGATCGACCCCGGCTTGCCCGACAGCGCGCTCGAGCTCGCACGGGTCCTGACGTTGGGTGAGCTCACGCGGGTCTCGATCGATGATTGCCTGCGACTGAGCTCGCATCGCAACCTCAAACAGTTGCAAGCCGATCTGCAAGCGTTGTACTTGGCTGGGATCGCGATTGTAGACGGCGGGGAAGTCGGACTGAGCCGTCCGAGTTGGGAGCCTGTGTTATTGGCTGAGCTCGCTCCGGATCGGCGGCGTGAGTTGCATCTACGCGTGGCTGACTTCCTCGAGCAGAGGCCCGGCGCAGATTTTAGGCGGATTCAGCAGCTGCTCCGTGCAGGCAAGGTGGAACAAGCGCTCGACGTGTTGATGACCGAGCTCAAGAACAAGCGCGAGCAGCGCATGAGCGATCCAACGCTCTCGTTCGAGTATCTGCAAGGGTTACCGAAAGACTGGGCCGACACGTACCACGCTCTCATCGATGCCTGCCGTAGCCTGCAGCGGCCGCTGCACAATCGACTATTGCTTCAGATCGAGCTGCTTGCGTATGCCACACTCAGCGCTCGGTTCGAGGGTGCTTGTTTGCTGGAAGTTGCGGAGCAACTTCGCCACGACACCGGTCTCGATCTGGTCGCGGAGCTCACCGGCCGTGTCCCCGAAGGCGAGTTGCTCACGCAAGCGCTCGGCGCGGCGCAGCGACGCTACGACAGCACGTCCGAGCACGAGCGCGGCATGCCGCTACTCGCTGCGTTCACGTTGCTCGCTCAACTCACCATCCAAGCGATCGGGATGGCTGGCCGAGCGTTCGACGTGACGCTGCTGCGAGCGGTGCCGTCGCTGGCACCGCTCGCGAGCTTGTCGCCAGCGCTCGCGGTGGTCCACAAAAACCATGAGAGCGCGGTGGCAATGCTGACAGGACACGGCGAGTCAGCCCGTTGCGCGTACCTCGATATCGCTCGCCGCGTATCGGAGCCCGATGGTGCCGGCTTGGAAGGATCGCATCGCTTTCACGTTCTCGCAGCGTCGCTTTGGGCAGCGGGCATGATGGAAGCCGTTCTGGGTCGGCCAAGTACGCTCGAGCGCGCAGCCGCGATCGAAGGCAACCCACTGTTCGTAGTGAGCGCGCAGCGATTGCGAGTGCTGTATGCGCTGGCACTGGGGGACGGTGCGGGCGCGGAGCACTATCGTGCGCAGACGGAGCTGCTTCAGATCCAAAACTGCCCTCCTCAGTTGTTCGAGGGAACTCACGCGATGCAGGCGGCCTTTGGATACGAAGCAATCGGCGATCTGGTTCGCGTGAAACAGTGTTTGGTGGATATCGAAGCCATGGCGCGCTCTCACGACGGCTGGAAGCCAGTCGTGCATTGTGGGCGCGGAGCCTATCAAATGCTGCGCGGTGACTACGCGCAAGCGCTGCTCGAGTTCGAACGCGGCCTCACAACGATGTCGGTCGGCCACCTCGGTTGGGCGTATTGCGCCGGATCGGTGCTCTGGGCGCTCGTGCACCAGAAGGACTGCCAATCTGCCGTCATGCGTGGTGATGCGTTCTTCTCGCAGATGCAAACACACCGAAGAGAGTACGGGACCTTTCTCGTTCTCGTTCCGCTTGCGCTCGCGGAAAGCCAGATCGGATTTCACGACGGTGCGTTGAGCCATATCCAAGCTGCGATCGAAATTCAGAGCGCAGAGGGCGGCGCGGGCGTGCGGCTCGGCGAAGCGTACGAGGTGCGCGCGTACATTGCTCTTTACATGGCTGACCTATCCGCGTTTCGCGAGTACTCGAACGCGTGCGAAACCCAGTATCGCCTCGGCAGTCAGAACGGCCTTCTCGCCCGTCATGGGAAGCTGATGAATGCTGCGCGAAGTGCAGGTCTCATCGAGGCGCTCGATACGACGGATGCAGACGCTCGCGCGCTCAGCGGAGAGGACGCGCAGTCCAGCGTGCTCACCGTGCTCGGAGAGGCACATGGCTCGCCCGAACGAACTCGATGTGCGCTGGAGCTATTGGGGCGCGCGACACGTTCCAGTTCAGGCTTTTTATATTTGATTCGGCACGACGCCGCCGTGCTCGCAGCGCAGCTCGGCTCCCCGACTCCGTGGCTCGAGATGGACGATCGTGTTGCGAGACTGCTGGCAGAAGCCGTCGAGGAAGAGGACACAACCCAGAGCGGCGACAGTCTTGCCGAAGCACCCGCGTCATCGTGGACTGCCAACGACATGCGCTTCACGCCGATCCTGCTCAGCCACGCGGATAACGACAGAAGAGTGGTTACTGGCGTCGCATTGATGTCGCTCGATTCGCGCGGTGCACGACGTGTTCCGACCGCTCTCGTCCACGCGCTGAGCAAAGCGCTTTTCGATGCGGGAGATGCATCGAGCCAATCTGTACGTTTCGATCCAGACGCCTGACGTGGTGTCAGTCGGCCAGATAGCGCTGATGAGTTCGGTGCGCATCTGTCGAAGTCCAAAGATGGCAATGGCCTGTGCTGGCGCCGTGCCGCGCTCAGCAGCGTTCGGGGCCGGTTGGCGCGTCCGCGCTCCCGGGTGGCTCTAACCGCGAGTACTGCGCCGAAGTCCTTTGTGGTACTCGACTTCAAAACCAGCCGCAGATACCCGAGGAGCTACGCATGCCCATGAACGTGCAACCGATTCCGTCGCTCGACGCGCGCATCAACGAAATTCGACTCTCGACCGCAGAGATCGTCAATCAAGCCATCTTGCCGAACGAGAACAAGCTGTGGGCGTTTCGTCGTGGCACCGAGCAGGATCCAGCCGAGCGCGACGCAGCCAAAGCGTTGCGTCGCGAGATCCAGCAGCGCGTAAAGAAGGCCGGCCTATGGGCACCGCACTTGCCGAAAGAGTATGGCGGCATGGGCCTCGACTTTCTCGCGCACGCGTACATGAACGAAGTGCTCGCGTACAGCATCGGCGCAGCGTCGCTCTTCGGCGTGGTCGCACCGAACTCCGGCAACCAGAAGATCCTCGTGAAGTACGGCACCGAGGAACAGAAGCAAAAATGGCTGATGCCGCTGATCGAAGGCACGATGCAATCCGGCTTTTCGATGACCGAGCCGAACAGCCCGGGCTCAGATCCCGGCTCGATCCAAACCACGGCTCGTCGCGAGGGCGATGAGTGGGTGATCAACGGTCACAAGTGGTTCACGAGTAACGGCACGGATGCGGACTTCTTCATCGTCATGTGCCGCACGGAGACCGCCGAGCGAACCGGTGATCGCAAGGGCCGCATGACACAAATCATCGTGCCGTCGAAGACGCCCGGTGTGAACATCGTGCGCGGCATTCCGATCTGGGGCCGCTCGACCAGTGATCATTGCGAGATCAAGTACGAGAACGTGCGCGTGCCGGTCGAAAATCAGCTCGGTCAAACCGGCAGCGGTCATCAAGCAGCGCAAGACCGCCTCGGTGCCGGTCGGATCTATCACTGCATGAATTCAGTCGGTCAGATGTGGCGCGCGTTCGATCTGATGGTGCAGCGCGCAGCGACGCGCGAAGTGCATGGCGGGCTGCTGCAAGACAAACAGTTCATCCAGGGCTTCATCGCGGACAGCTACATCGACATTCAAGCTGCGCGGCTGATGACCATCCACGCCGCGGAGCGCATCGATGCGGACGGCGACGCGCGCACCGAGATCTCGGCGATCAAGGTCTTCGTGCCGGCTGCGTACCATCGCGTGGTCGATCGCGCGATTCAGGTCTGGGGCGCTGCCGGTGTGTCGGGAGATCTGCCGCTCGCGGGCATGTACCAGGCCGCGCGCACCTTGCGCCTCGCGGATGGCCCCGACGAGGTGCACCGGATCCTGATCGCGAAAAACGTGCTCTCTTCGTACCACCACGGCCAGGGCTGGGACTTCGGGAACTGACGAAACGGCGCCCTAGCAGGGCGTTGGCCCAGCGCGACTCGGTGCGTACACTCAGCAGCATGATCGTCGTCACCAATCGCATCCCAGTCGCCGAAGGTCATCAGATCGATTTCGAGGACCGCTTCAAGAAGCGCGTCCACTTGGTCGATCAAGCGCCTGGATTCATTCGGAATGAAGTCCACCGCCCGCGGCCGATGAAGTTCGATCATACCGCGGGTGGGTTCGTTCCCGACCCGACGCGCGAAGGCTATTACGAAGTGAAGACGTGGTGGCGAACGCTGGAAGACTTCACGGCTTGGACGCGAAGTCCAGCGTTCGCCGAAGCGCACCGCAACCAAGCGCCGAAGGAAATGTTTCGCGGCCCGAACGTGCTCGAGATCCACGAGGTCATGACGAGCACGGATCTCGAAGTCGAGGGTTGAGCAGCGCTTACCGCGCACCGATCATCGCGTGCGGCTGGCCGGTGGATGCGAGCACGGCTTGCCACGTGTCGCCGTCCAGCTCGACTTGTTTGCGCCCGCCTACGGCCAACGGAATCGGCACGTGGGTGAAGTGCTGGTGCCAGTAGCCGATCACCATGTCCGTGCGCCCGGCCATCGCGGCGTGCATCGCGTTCTGTCCGAGGATCAAACACAACTTCGAGTCGGACGCGTTGGCCGGCAAGCTCCGAACGATGTAGCTCGGATCGATGTACTTGATCGTGGTCGAGACGTCGCGCTGCTTGAAGTACGACTGCATCCGCTCCTTCAGGAACACGCCGATGTCCTCGAGCTTCTTGTTGCCCGACGCATCGCGCTGATCGCCGAACCGCTCGAGGAGCTCCTGGCCCGCACCTTCGGCGACCACGACTACCGCGTGGTGGCGTGAATGCAAGCGTTCTTCGAGCGCTTCGAGAAATCCGCCGCGTCCCTCGAGCGTGAACGGCACTTCGGGGATCAAGCAGAAGTTTGCATCGGCATTTGCCAGACACGCGTGTGAAGCGATGAAACCCGAGTGGCGTCCCATCAACTTGACGAGACCGATGCCGTTCCACGCGCCGCGCGCTTCGGTGTGCGCGGCGTGAATCGCACGCTGCGCCTCCTCGACTGCGGTGCGAAAGCCGAAACTCTGATCGATCCACTGGATGTCGTTGTCGATCGTCTTCGGGATTCCGATGATCGCGATCGGAAGTTTGCGCTGTGCGATCTCGGCTGCGATCGCCGACGCGCCGCGTAAGGTTCCATCTCCCCCGATCGCAAACAGCATGTTCACGCCGCGCTGCTGCAAGCTGTCGACCATCTCGGCTGCGCTCGGCGCACCGCGCGACGACGCCAGCAACGTGCCGCCTTCCAGGTGCAGGTTTTCGACTCGAGTTTTGTCGAGCACGATCGGTTCCGCCAACGGCTGCCGCCCCAAGCCGCCGTAGCCGTAGCGGAAGCCGAGGACATCCTGAACTCCATACGACCACGCCGCGGTCAACACGATCGAGCGGATCACGGCGTTTTGCCCGGGGCACAGTCCACCGCACGTCACGATGCCGGCGGTCACTTTTCGGGGGTCGAAGAACAACGCTGCGCGCCGGCCGGCGATCTCGAATGACGGAGTGTCTTCGCCGGCGTCGATGTACTCCTGACACTCGTCGCGCCGGACGTAGGCGCCGACGCGCGCCCTGTCGTCGATCACGCGGTGCCCCGCGCGCGCGTCCGGCACGTACGTTTGCGCGCCAAGCCGAGTCACTTCGAATGCACTCGTCGGTAAGCGTGCCATGTGAAACCTCCGTTCGTGCTCGGGCTGTCCCAAGGCGGAAGTTTTGCAGGCGTGCGTTTCGCCCAGTTGCGAGGCCTGTTTCGGGCCGGTTTTCGGTGCCGCGGAGGGCCTACGGGGCCTCGGCGGGGGCCTCTCCGGAGCTGCTGGGGTGGGCCGATTCACTCATTTTTCGCAGCTCTTCTTTGAACCGGGTGCAGGGGTCCTCGTCGCTCACGCGAGGAGTGAACACGACGTAGTCGAACGCTGCCAGGTCGTAGGTGTCCGGCGTCGTTCGCGCGTCCGCGACGTCGAGGAAGGCGAGGCTCGTCACCTTCTTGGCACCGAGCAGGCGCAGGTAGTGCGGGACCGCTCGATCGTTACGTCCGTGTCCGCCGCCTGCCACGAGTGCGGCTGGAGCGTGTGCTTCGAAGATCGAGCGTGCCATGAACGCGTCTTTGTAGCTCTGCGCCCGTTCCATCGCGTCCAGCATCGCCGGTGGCGCGTGACCGCAGTGCGATTCGCGAATCTCGTCACGAAGATGTGTGCGCGCTGCAGCTGTGAGCGGCACGTCGAGATGCAGCGCTCGGGCTTCGGCCTCGGGCACGCCGGACAGGCTCGCACGGACTTTGTCACTGCTGGGATGTGCGGCGACGATGCGCGCTCCACGCCGGAGCGCCACTTCGAACACCGGTCGATACTGCGAGAACTCGGGCCAGCCACTCTGGTCCCACTGAACGGTGCGAGCGAACGCGTCAGGATCGCGCGGCGGGTTTTGTACGGCTGGGCGGACGTCTTCGTCGAGCATCTCGAAGCCGATGGCTGCGTGAGGGTGCGCTTCCAAGAACGTGTCGACCATCTCAGCTTCGAGCAGGTGGTGGTCGCGGTTGTCGTGCGTCTCACCGAGCACGAGGAAGTCGGTGTCTGCGACGGCACCTTCGAGGTCGGACTGGTTTACGAAGTCATGCCGGGCGACCGAGTAAATCGTGCCGACGAGTGGGTGCCTTTTGCCGAGCGGTTGA
>DASRXR010000556.1:0-8016 GCA_035687405.1 Polyangiales bacterium | reverse complement strand
CGATGACAGCAGTCGCGATGCCGCCCCAAGCGGCAGCGGACAAGCCGCCGTCTTCATGCGCGGCGCTCGGAGCGAGTGGTTGGCTGAGCTCTCGGGTGTGAGCGTCGAGCTCCAGTGCGACCACGAGGTCGTCGCCTGCCGCGACATCGAGCGTGCGTTCGGCCGTGATGACCCCGCGCTGCTTCGCTTTGATGTGATGCCTTCCCACGCTCAGCCGGACCGATCCCGAGAGCGGAGAGGTGCCCACGAGTCCATCGTCGACGTAGATCTCTGCACCGGCCTGATCGGCCGTGATGGTGGCGTGCGCGAGTCGCGCCTGCAGCCGTGCCAGGTCTCGTTGCACTTCCTGCGTACGCTCGGGGCTCAGCTCATCACCGCCTTCGCGCAGGTAGTGGGTGAAGTAGTCGATCGCCGAGCCGTCTTCCTGGAGCTCGAGCGAGACTTGGCCGAGGTTATAGAGCAGCTTGTAGTGAGGCGATGCTTTGTACGCGCGCTTGAATTCGATCAGGGCCGCACGGAAGTTGCCTTCATGATAAAAATCGACGCCATTGCGGAAGTGAACGCGCGCACGGTCGGTCGGGTTGTCTGAATCCGCGGCGTCTTCCAGGTCCTGCGCGTGCAGCGAAGACGCCGTCAGCTGCGTCACGAGCGCGAGCGCGCACACGACCGAGCGCATCAGCAAACTCCTGAGCATCATGGGTAAGGATCCTCCTCGTCGATGGGACGCGAGCGCTGCTTGCGCGTGAGCGCCTTGTCGTAGTCGAGCTCTTCGAGATCGGGGCCAGCCCGCGGCGGAAGTGCGGAGGCCGATGTGGTTCCGCGTGAGGAAGCCGAACTCCGCGCAGCTTCACGCGGGCCGCGGCGGGCCGCGCGGATTCGACGCTCCGTCGCGTCCACCACAGGCGGAAGCTCGAACGTCACACTGTGGTCGCGATCGAAAGCGATCACGCGTTGCTGACTCTGCAGCCCCGGTCCAACCGCGCGGAGCACGTGCAGCTCGTGGTCGATCGCGTGGCGCATGATTGCGGGGTTGCCGTTCAGCGGAACGCCATCGAGCAACAAGCTCGCTTCCGGAGGTATGGCGGTCACCCTGAGCAGCAACGTCGCAACGGAGGGTTGAGTCGGGGTGGGCGGCGTCACAGTCGGCGACGGGCTGAGAGTCGGCGGCACAGGGGGCGGCAGCGCGGCGTGTGCGGAGGGCTGCAGGCTCGTCACCCTGATCTGCGAGGCTTCTGGCGTTGTCCTGTCATCGCTCGACGGGCTACTCATCAGCCAGACCGCCAGCGGCGCGAGAGTCCCCGCGACGACCGCAGCCGCGATGCCCGCGCGAGGCAGCCACTTCGCCGCCCAAACCCGCGAATTGCGCGCCGCGCTCAGCTGCGCGGCCTCTGGCTTCGAAACGTCGTGCCCTGCCGACAAAGGACGTGATTGGCCCGAGACAGACTCCTCGTTCGCGCTCTGCTGCGCGTGTGCACCGTTGAGCTCGCCTTCGATCAGCTCGTGAATGCGTTCGCGCTCTTCGCGAAATCCGCTTCCGACCAACGCGCCGAGCGTGACTCGATCGCTGTCGGTCATGCCGCTGCCGAGGTAGCCCAAGAGTGCATCACGGAGCTCAGCCGCAGTCGCGAAGCGATCGGCCGGTGCAAAGGCGAGGGCGCGATCACAGATCTCGGCGAGGGCGGCTGGCGTGTCGGGTGTCACGTCGCGAACCTGTGGCTCATCGCCTCGAGCACGTCGTTCACGCAGCGCGACCGCGTCTTCGTTTGGAGCAAACGACTTGCCCGCCAACGCCTCCCACAGCAACACGCCCACCGCGAACACATCGGCACGCCGATCGAATCCTTCGCCGCGCGCTTGCTCGGGTGCGATGTAGGTCAGCTTGGCTTGCGACATCCTCTCGGGAGCGCTGGCGGCGTGGTCTAGCTCGGCCATCCCCGCGCGGGCGAGGCCGAAATCGACAATCTTCACGTGCCCGTCGTACGTGACGAAGATGTTGTGCGGACTGACGTCGCAATGAACGGCATTGAGCGTAGTGCCGTCGTAGTCGCGCTTTTCGTGTGCGTAGTGCAGTCCGGCGAGCACCTCGACTAACACTTGGATGTGCAGCTCCAACGGCAACGCGCCGGTCTGGCCGAGCAACTGGCGTACGCGTGACCAGGGTTGACCGTCGAGATATTCAGTAGCGAGGTAGAACCTGCCGGCTTCCTCGTGCGCGCCATACGTGTGCACCACGTTGGGATGCGTTAGACGCGCTGCAAACCGAACTTCGTTCAGAAGCAGCTCGCCCGTCGTGTTCGATTCGAGCAGCTCGAGGCGCAGCTCTTTGACCACCGCGAGTTTGCTGAACCCGGCCGGACCGTCCATCGTCGTCAGATAGACGTGGCCCATGCCGCCCTCACCGAGCTTCGCGAGGATTCCGTAGGGCCCTATGCGTGGACGTTCCTTCGCTGCCTTGCTCATCGTCTAATAGCCCGCGTACAGTCGCACGTACGTGATCGTGTCAGCTCGAATCGGAATCGTGACGCTCGCGATCTCCTCTCCACTGGCTGCGAGCCGCGCGTGAAAGGTCGTATACGACGGCGGAATGTTGTCGAATCCCGCGACCGCTCGAGACTCGCGCCCTGCGGCCAGCAGGTTGCTGATCATCGTCGCCGTCAGATTGCGCGCCGGTAGTGCGCCGTCGAAATAGAACGGAAGCTGATCTGCGACTGGATCGAAAGTGACTCCGTCGCCTGCACTGTCGTTACAGTCGCGCACTTCGAAGATCGCCACGCCAGTTCCAGGCTCGAGGGGGTGGCCGGCGTGATCCGCGAGGTCCTGCTCCGCTTTGACCGTTAGCAGCGCCGGCCCGCTCGTGGTCTGAGAGTCTAGGTATGCCCGATTGGTCGCCAAGATCCCCGGCACCACGTTAGGTGCGTCGAAGGTCATGTAGCCTTCCCAACCGTAAGGCAGATTGAATTCGAAGAAGCCGTCCGAACCAGGCATCGCGTTCTCGATGACCGGTGCATCACAACCGTAGTCGGCAGGCGAGCAAGCCGTCGCTACCAACCCATCCGGAACCCTCAATGTGTTGAGGTCGACGGCGTCCATGCGGATTTTCACTGTTTTGTCTGGGTTCGCGACGAAGTCGCCCCGTTTATCGTTCACGCACGCCCAACGCTCGGGCAGCTGCGTTTTCGTTTCGGACCCTGACCCGGTGACAGCCTCGACAGCAGTGCCGCTCGCGCGGGGCGGGACACAAACACCGGCTTCGTTGCAGGTGAAGCCGCGGCCCAACAGCCCCACGCACCCCTTGTCCGTGTCGCACTGCGGCACGTCGACGTCGAGCCAGGCACCACAGCCCAGAAGATGACACAATGCAAAACACAAACTAACGCTCTGCAAAAGCGCTTCGCGCCGGTGTCGACGTGACTTCATTGCCCCGATTCCTTCGACGGACATCCCTTCAAGCCGTGCGTAAACGCCTCTGAATCGCGCGCAATGCTGCTGTTGCTGTCCGCACGATTGCATGCCTTGAAGCCAACCCGATGTGTGTCCGTCGAATCTCGACGAACGACTCGGGCTCTCAATCACGTGCACTCGATCGACGCGAGTACGCCCACTCGCCAGAGCGTCGCTCTACCAGGGCCGCTATTTTTTCGCAATCGCTGCAGACACTGCGTCGCGCGCTTGCGCGCGTTCAGAAGTGAGTGCTCGCGTAACTGCGATTGCGTGCAAGACAGATTCGCGGACCAGCAGTACCCGCGGGCACAGGATCATGTGCCTGCGCTTCGTAGTCCCGATGCGTTCCTTCGCTCGAACTCGGAACAGCTCGCAAATCCGAACGCAGTTTCAGACAAAAACACCAGCTGATAGTGCCACGAAATTCCTTCAATGCAGCCGCGAGCGCTGATTCAAAAACCGCAGGAAGCTCGCGCACTCGCTTCCGTCGCAGCTGCGCGCGAGCGTGGATCTTTGCATCGTCCCCAAAGCCGCAGTCTGCTAAAGCAGACGCAAGGGACAATCTGGGATGTGGAAAGCGCTGCTTTGGGATCACGACGGTGTCCTGGTCGACACTGAGAAGTTCTACTTCCAGGCGAACCGAGAGCTCCTGGCTGAAGTCGGGGTCGAGCTCAGCGAAGCGGACTACCGGCGTTACCTTCTGATTGCGGGCACTGGCGCGTGGCATCTCGCATCGGAGCGCGGTTGCAGTGCTGCAGAAATCGCCGATCTGAAGCACCGGCGTGACGAGCGCTATCGGGAATTGCTCCTCGTGGAGGAGGTGACGATCGCTGGCGTGGCAGAGCTGCTCGCCGAGTTGCAGTCGCAGGTTCGCATGGCGATCGTGACTAGTAGTCGCCGCGCGGATTTCGACGCGATTCATAGCCGCACTGACTTGACGCGTTACTTCGAGCTGATCCTGACGCGAGAGGACTACCGCTTGTCGAAGCCAAATCCTGAACCGTATGCAACAGCCCTCGAGCGACTGCAGCTGCCAGCGTCGGAGTGCCTAGTGATCGAGGACTCTGAGCGGGGGTTGTCCGCCGCGAAGGCCGCGGGCCTAACCTGCTGGGTCCTCCCCTCGGCGCTCACGCGCGGTTCGAACTTTGCCGCCGCGGATCGCCGGTTTGATGAGCTTTCCGCGCTGCGGCGATCACTGCTGGCGAGCCTGCAGCCGCAATAACCTCGCCGCGGGAGATTGCGTTTGCCCCGCTGGCCAGACCCGCCGGGCTCCGCGAGTCGTGAGCGAACGGGTCACGGCACTTCCGTGACCACCGCACCCACCCAGATGCCGAATGGCGCACCGCGGCCGAGGAAGCGCGGGTTCGAGTATTGCGGGAGCACTTCGCTCGGATCGGCGATCACGCCGAACGTGCTGAACTTGGTGTCCAACAGGTTCGTGGCGCGAACGTAGAGCTTGAGCGGTTCCAACACCTGGTAGCTCGCGTGCGCGGAAAGCACGAAAAAGCCGTCGACGCCTCGCAAGAAGTTGCCCTCGTCGCCCCGGAACGGTTGCGAGCTCTGGCCGATCCCCGAGATGCCGAGCTCGAGCGGCTTGATCGGGCGCACCGATACACCCGCTTTGATCGCGTGCGTCGGCAAGCCCGGAACGCGCGAACCCTTTTTCACGTCGAGCACTCCGCCGCTCTGGTCATCGTCATCGTCGTCTCCACCACCGCCGCTCGCGAATGGATTCGCCGTGCCGGGAAGCTCGAGGTCATCTTCGAACGTCGCGCGAAGCAGCGTGTACGACGCGTAGAACTCGACCGGACCAGTGTGAGTCGCGACCGCGGCCTCGAGGCCGATCCGTTGCGTGGCGCCGGCATTCCGGAAGTACCCGGTTCCGACGAGCCCCCCCGCGACGAACAAGATGTCGTCTTGATTGCGCGATCCGAAAAGTGCGAACGATCCTTCGAGCCAGGGATGCGCGCGCTCGCCGAGGCGCGTGCGCACGCCGAGCTCGACGCTGCGACTCACGACCTGATCGAGTGGGGGGTCCGCGACGAACGCGTTTGGCAGGCGGCACGGCTGAGTCGGATCCGCGCACGTCAGCTCGGATGCGTTGGGCGCACGGTTCGACTCGCTGTAGTTCGCGAACAGCGTCGTTCCGTCGCGGACGTCGAGCAACACGCCGAGCGACGGATTCACGCGCACGAATGTGTGGTTGCCGTTGAGCGCATCACCTTGCTGATCTTCGAGGCGCGTGTTCAGCACGTTCAACCGCGCTGAAGCTTGAATCGCGAGTGGCCCGGCCACGCGCCACAGGTCCGACGCGAACACACCGACTGCATGGTTTTGAATCTCGAGCTCCGTGCGGTAGTCGTCGCCGCCGAGTTTGAGCCCACTCCCTTGCACTCCGCGATCGAGCGTCAACCGGCCGACCTCGACGCTCTGTAAGAACCCGACGTGAGAGCCATCGTAACTCGCACCCGCGAGGAAATGATTCGGCCGGCGCGCGAGCGGCGCGCGCACATCGAACTGCAGCAAAGCTCCGAGTCCATCACTCGTCGTCTGGGTCCGGTTGTAGACCGCGTTGAACGGCTGTGAGGTGGGGATAGCTACGCCGGATTCGTCCTGCAGGCGCTCGCCATCCTCGTCGCAAAGCAGCGTTTCGCCGGCGTCGCCCGCACACGACGAGAACTCCGCTTCGTCGCCGTTCAGCGTGTTCCGGGCACCATGTCGCAAGTACGCGTTTGCGAGCAGCGAAGACTTGTCATTCAAGCGCTGCTTCGCATCCACGCTCAGCATGAGCAGCTGGTTGCGCGTGTTGTCGGGCCACGTGTACAGCGCCTCGCGATCTTCCTGAATGAGCTGGGTCGGTGCAGGCCCGTTACCATTCAATGAAGTGTTCGCAGCAGTCACACTCACGCCGACCTCGCGATCGAGCGTGCGATTCCGAACGTCGAAAAAGAGGTTTTGCGCGCTCGATGGAGAGTGGTCGCGGTAGCCCTGCTCACCGAACACCGATGCACCGGCGTAGAGTGCCCACGGTCCCCACGAATGACCGTACTCTGCCGTAGTCAGGTAGCGCGAGAACATGCCGGTGAGACCTTCGACGCGTATGCCAGGGGCGCGAAATCCGTCTTTCGTCTCGAGGACCAAGCTGCCGCCGAGCGCGTTCAAGCCGTAGATCGGGTCGGCGCCGGGTACGACCGTTGCGTTCGCGATCGCGAACGACGGAATTAAATCCCATTGCAAGACGTCACCGAACGGCTCGTTGATGCGCACGCCGTTCTGATAGACGGCGAGTCCTTGCGGAGTGCCGAGCAGCGGCGACGCGGTGAAACCTCGATACTGGAAGTCGGGTTGCAGCGGGTTGTTCTGAACATCGTTGATCGTCGCGCTACCGAGGCGTTGATTGAGCGCGTTGTGCAAGCCGACGCCGTCGTGGTTCGTGAGGGCGTCGCCGCCGACTTGTTGGGCGTTGCGCGGCACTTCCTCGAGCGTGACGCGTTCGAACGGGTTTCGCGCGACTGCGCTCGCGCCGAACTCCGCCACAGGCTCGGACGATGGCTCGACCGCGAGCTCGGCGGCCGCAATGTCGGGCGCGGGCACGACGAGCGGTTCGGGTTCGGCCACGGGCGCAGCTGGCGGCGGCGACGGCTCGGGCTCGGCTGCCGCTCCCGGCGGCAGGGCCGCATCGGCCACAGGCGGCGGGGTGCCTGCGTCGACCGGAGGTGGTTCCGCTGCCGTTTGTGCCGCTACCCCTGACAACGGCCCCCAAGCAACCATCCCCGAGAGCAACAATCCAAGCGCGGCTGAACGACCCTGCATGCGGCGGACGCTAGCCTGGCTCGGTCTTCGTTGTGTCGTGCTTTGCATGACAACTGTGGCTTGGCTTGGCCAGCCTGTTGATCGAACGGAACAGGCGACACGTTCGCGCTCGTCCAAGCCGACTGGACTCTCTTGGACTACCGAGGCGCTGGCGTCATCGGCCACTCCGCCGGGCTCGCACTTCAGCGCAAGTCGTGCGCGACCGTCTGACAAATGGACTGCTCCACATGCCCGGCGAGCGTAGCCGCCGGTGGGTCTCGGATACGATGAAGACCCGTGGCTACGTCGTCTGTCCCAGACCGCATCGCCGATCGCTACGTAGTCCATGAAACGCTCGGCCAGGGGGGCATGGGCAGCGTCTATCGCGTTTTCGATGAACGCACCGGCCACGAGTGTGCACTCAAGCAACTCAGCGCGAAAGCCGGCGCCGATCCGATGGTCGCCGAGTTGTTCGAGCGCGAGTTTCATACGCTGAGTGAGCTCGCGCATCCGTCGATCATCGAAGTCTACGACTACGGCATCGATGGCGACCGCGCGTATTACACGATGGAGCTGCTCGCGGGCCAAGATCTTCGCTCGCTCGGCACGCTGCATTGGCGCAAGGCGTGTGAGGTGTTGCGAGACCTTGCGTCGGCGCTCGCGATCGTGCATTCGCGGCGCTTGATCCACTGCGACATATCACCCCGCAACGTGAACTGCACTGCGGACGGTCGGGCAAAGCTGCTGGACTTCGGGGCGATGGTCCCGATGGGTGTCGCGAAG
>DASRXR010000555.1:0-6829 GCA_035687405.1 Polyangiales bacterium | reverse complement strand
GTCGTGTCACGTCGCGGGCGGCATCGGTCCGTTCGCGCTCGATAACTTTGCCTCGGTGAAGATGGTCGCCGCTCCAGTCGTGAACGCGGTGAAGTCGCGGATCATGCCGCCGTGGCCCGCCGCCGCGGACTGCACGCCGATCCGTGATTCGCGTGCCTTGAGCGATGCGGACATCGAGCTCTTCACGAAGTGGCAAGCCGCGAGCTTTCCCGAAGGCGACGAGAAGGACTACGTCGCGCCGCCGCCGGCTGCAGCTCAGGAGGACATCGGGCCGGCTTCGTTGACGCTCGACGCCGGCATGAAGTACACGCCGCCCACGAACGCCGACGACTACCGCTGCTTCTTGACCAGCCACACGTTCGCTGAAGACACGTGGTTGACTGCGGTCGATATCGTTCCGGATCAGCGCGCCGAGGTTCACCACGTGCAGGTGCACCGCATCACGGCTACGCAGCTGGCGCAGCTGCAGTCGACGGACACATCGAGCCCCGGCAGCGGCTATCCCTGCAACTCCGGGCTCGTGCTCTCGCAGAACATGTTCAGCTGGCGTCCCGGTGGTCAGCGCGTGACGTTCGACAAGGGCGACGCGGCGTACATCCAAGCGGGCTCCAGCATCATGCTCCAGGTTCACTACAACACGGTCTTCTTGCCGGCGGAGCAACCGCCGACGCCCGACCAGACGAAGGTGCAGTTCTGGACCTTGCCGGCGGGCCAGCTCCCGGACCGCGTCATCTACCGCACTGGCGTCACGGCCGGCGTGAACATTCCGCCGAACAACGACCACGTGGTCTCGACCGCGACGCAACGCATGCAAGCGCTCGCTGCAGTGGGTCCGACGGGGGTGTTCGTGCCGGGCGAGATCATCGGCATGACCCCGCACGCGCACCAGATCGCGTCGGCGATGAATGCCGACATGACGGGCGCGAGCAAGACCTGCTTGATCAACGTGCCGAAGTGGGACTTCAACTGGCAGCTCGACTACCTGTTTCCGAAGGGCGTGCCGTACACCGCGACCGATTCGATCACGGCGACCTGCGTCTACGACAACAGCAGCGCGCATCAGCCGGTCGTCGATGGTGTGCAGCAGCAACCGCGTTTGGTCACGTTCGGTGAAGGCTCACTCGACGAGATGTGCCTGCACTACGTATGGCTGCGGATGGACCGCAAGGCTTTCCTCGGCCGCTGACACAGCACTAGAACCGTCCGGTCACGCTCAAGAACGCCATCTTGTCGTTCGCATCGCGCAAACGATGCGAGAGGATTTTGATGAAGTTCCAAAGGATCTCGTACGCGAGGTCCTTATGAATGAAGAGCAAGTCTTCGAACGCCTCACGCGTGATCACGAGTAACCGACACGGTTCGTGGACGTGAGCGTCGGCGCTGCGCGGCGTGTCGTCGATCAGCGACATCTCACCGAACGCATCGCCGGGGCCGAGCACCGCCAGCGCTTCCTCACCCATGCCGGCGAGGTTGCGCGAGATGCGCACCTTGCCCTCCAAGATGAAGTACAGCTTGTCCCCGAGCTCACCCTCGCGGAAGACGAGCGTGCCTTTCTGGTGGCGCTCTTCGCCGGCGATCGCTGCGATGCGCTCGAGTCCGCGCGTCGCGAGTCCGCGAAAGAGGTGAATCTTGCCGAGTGCCGATTGAATGTCTTCCATGCGGACGGCGCGGCCGAGCGCAGCGCCATCCGACGCGCGGGCGAAAGCCGCAGCAACGAAGGAAGCGCTTGTCTCAGTTGGCCAGAAACTGGACCGCAACGCCAGAAAGAGAATGACGGCGGCGAGCCAGCAACCGCCTTAGGTCGCAGCTCGCCGCACCGCGCCACTAATGGTGCGCGAGCCAGCGTTCGGCTTCGATCGCTGCCATGCAGCCCGTGCCGGCAGCCGTGACTGCCTGTCGGTAGACGTGGTCTTGGACGTCGCCCGCGGCGAACACACCGTCGATGTTCGTCTGCGTAGTGCCCGGCTTCGTCTTCAAGTAACCGTTCTCGTCGACGTCGAGCTGGCCTTTGAAGATATCCGTGTTCGGCGTATGGCCGATCGCGATGAACAAGCCATCGACGGGCATCTTCATCGCCTCTTTGGTGATGAGGTTCTGCACCGTGATGCCATCCACTTTGCCGGCCTTCACGTCGTGCACGTCGATGACGGCCGAGTTCCAGATGAACTTGATCTTCGGATTGTTGAGCGCGCGCTCGGCCATGATCTTGGAAGCGCGCAGCTCTGCGCGGCGATGGATCACGGTGACACTCTTCACCAAGCCACTCAGGTAGTTCGCTTCCTCCATTGCGGTATCACCACCGCCGACGACTGCGACGTCCTGATTCCGGAAGAAGTAGCCGTCGCAGGTAGCGCACGCGCTGACGCCTTTGTTTTGGAGGTGCTTCTCGTTCGGAAGATCCAACCACTTCGCTTGCGCGCCGGTGGAGATGATCACGGACTCCGCTTCGAGCACTTCAGAGTCGGTGTACACCTTGAAGGGGCGCTTCGAGAAATCGACCTTCTCGACGTCCGCACTGATGATCTTCGTTCCGAAACGCTCCGACTGCTTCTTGAACATCTCCATGAGCTCGGGGCCTTTGATGCCATCCGGAAAGCCCGGGTAGTTCTCGACCTCAGTCGTGATCATCAGCTGACCACCAGCGACGCCGCCGCGAACGAGTCCTTCGACCATCACCGGATTCAAGTTCGCGCGCGCTGCGTAGATGGCAGCCGTGTGTCCGGCAGGTCCCGAACCAATGATTACGACCTTGTGCATATCGACTCTCGTTCCTTTCGCGATCGATCGAGCATGACGCGTGATGTGTGTGTCAGCTCAGGTAAGGCATCGTTCGTGATCAGCGTTGCGACAATCACGTAACGCCGGATCGGGTGCAATGAAATCACTAGCTCGCATCGTGCAACTAGCGACGAGTCGTCGCGGTCGATGCGCGTTGCATCACTCGCTCAGGCCGGTGTGCAACAGGTGTACGAAGCAGGGTCAAAGCAGCACCGAAATTGGGTGCCCTGTGGGGTTCTGGGACACCTGCAGCTCAATTTCGGGGTAAAATTAAGACATATTTTCCAGATATCACGCGACTTTCGTATTGTGTGCGCAAACCTTGGCCATCGGTACCATTGACATACCCATCATTACCCTCCAGTCTACGGACATGGGGTGTACGCTTTCTGCGCATTAATCAGGAAAACAACAGGTGCTCACGTCAGTGCGGTCGGGAGTGCCTGAAGCGAAGAGGGTGATGTCGTGGTTCCGTCAGAGTTCCTCCAGATAGCAGAAGGTCTCAATCATCTAGATCCAATTCGGACCTATCCGGTCCGGGCAGCGAAGCTGGTGGCGGACCTCGCCAACGCGACTGCCTACAGAGTCGAGCTAGAGCTCGGCGATCAGCGAAAGTTGGACAGCAGTCCTCCACCTCCGCTCGAAGGAAGGCCGGTGTCGCTTCCACTGCGACATGGGCGGCAAGTCCTCGGAACGATCCACCTGTACCTTCCAGAGGGGAATGACAAGATCGACACAACCGATCTTCGTCTTGCTCGCTGGGGTGCGCGTGCGCTCGCTCGGGGTCTCTCCTACGCCCACCGAATGAATCGGATCGGGCCGGAGAATCGCCGCAAGAGCCTCGAGCTCCAACTCCGCCTCGAGCGTACTCCGCTCACGAAGCGTGAGAAGGAAGTGGTTTCACTCCTCGTGTCGGGCGCTTCGACGCGTTCGATCGCGGAGCAAACAAAGCTCACGGTTGCCACCGTCCACACGTACCTGAAGCGCATCTACTCCAAGTTGGGCGTGCACTCGCGCGTCGAGCTGGTAGCTCGCATGGTGGGTACGGTCGCTCATCATCCGGGTCAGAATCAGGAACACGACATCGAACACGATGAAGAGGACCTCGATCAGTACACGGATACGGATCTTGGCGACGACGATCTCAGCGTAGCGTCGACAGCGACAGCGACCGCTTGAGTACGACGGGCGCGGTGGTCATCCACCGCCGCGCCCGCTCCGTCGCGCGAGTGACCGGTCAACGCCGGTTTGCTCGCTTGCGCGCGCGAGTGTGAGGATACTGTTGGGCATGGCTTCCAAGAAGCGTGCTCGCTCAGCTGCTCGCGCGCGCCAGTTGACCCACCTCGATGGACGCGGCCAAGCGCAGATGGTCGACGTCGCAGACAAGCCGGTCACAGCCCGCGAGGCAGTGGCAGGTGTCGAAGTGCATATGCAGCCCGCCACGTTGCGGTTGCTGCAGTCGGGGGCTGCTGCGAAGGGCGATGTTCTCGCAGTCGCGCGGGTCGCCGGTATTCAAGCGGCGAAACGAACGCCCGAGCTGATTCCTTTGTGTCACTCGATCGCGCTGAGTAAGTGCGAAGTTCGTTTCGACGCGAAGCCGCGTCTTGGGGTGCTTTCGATTCAGACTCGGGTTCGGGCTTTGGACCGAACTGGGGCTGAGATGGAGGCATTGACGGCTGCAGCGGTGGCGGCGTTGACGGTTTACGACATGCTCAAAGCGGTCGATCGGTCGATGGTTATTCGCGAGCTCGCGGTGTTGGAGAAGCGCGGCGGGCGTAGTGGGGACTACGTTCGTCCTGGGCGTGACCCGCGCCGGTGATTTGAAGCTTTCGGCGCGCTTACGGTCCTCTCAGGGCGGACCTGACCTGGAGTCGCTCGAGGTTTCAGCGGGCTAGGCTCGGCGGCGGCGAACCACTCGATCGATTGCTTGCAGCTCCGGGCGGCCGAGCTCTCTCGTTGCGATCAAGACGATCAGGTAGGCGATTCCTCCGGCTGCTAGGGCCAGTAGGGCCGATAGCTTTGAGTTGCCTACTAGGGTTCTTGCTATGGCGAAGCCACAGGCTGCGGCCAATAGGCTTCTTGCTGCTGTCAGCGGCGGAATGAAGGTCTTGAACCTTGCGTAGACCGCTATTCCTATCGCTACCAGCGCGAAGACCGTGCCTAGCGTCGTGCCTGTCGCCGCTGCTAACAGGGTCCGCTCACCCACGCCCGCCATCCTTACTAGAAGGATGTTGCTCGTTAGCACCACCACCACCGCTGCACTCGCGATCAGCGCGGATACGCCTGGCTTGCCTGCTCCACTCATGATCGTTGCTCCGATCACGAATAAGGCGAAACAGACCATTCCTAGGCTCAACATCGCTAAGGCTGATCCGCCGGCTAGGTAGGAGCTTGGATAGACCAAGCGCAACACCGACTCCGAGGCACCCGCTATCGGCGCTGCAATCGCCAGCAGAACCAAGAGCGAGAATCTCAGGGCGCCCTGAATGTAGCTTCGGGCGTGATCCTCTCGGCCCAACGCCGTTGCCTCCGAGACCATCGGGAAGATCACGAACGCGACCGATAGAATGAGTTGATACGGCACAAACGCGAACGTTTGCGCCGCTCGATAGAAACCGACGTACCGCGACGCGAGCTCGGCCGCCGCCGCTGGCGACACCCCCGTTGCTATCGTCAACTCCGCAACCGTTCGCTTCATTAACGACGTGTCGATCTGCAGGACGATGTTCAAACAGAGCTGATAGAGCCAAAGGGGCGCCATGATCGCGGCCCACTTCTTCCAAGGCCGCTCCTGGCTGCCGTCTGTTTCCGCTGCAACCGGCTTGCCGATTCCCACGACAACCAGCGCCGCAACCAGCACCAGCACCGCCGCCAACGCGAAACCGCCGAAGGCTCCTACGGCTCCCAGACCCAACGCGGCGGCACCCAACATGCCTCCGCTTCGGAGGGTCGTGTAGGTCACGTCGAACTTTGCCTGACCGAGAAAGTTCTGACTTCCGTTCAACGCGCCGATCAAAGCCGCATAAAGCGCGTACGAGATCACGACCAACGCGCTCCAGCGAAACAACGGAGTCAGCAGCGGGTCGAGCATCACCTGGCTCGCCAGTGGTTCTGCTCCCACAAACAGCAAGCTCGCAAAGCCGAGACCTATGACCAGCTGCACCACGAGCGCCTGACGCAGCGTCTGCGGCCCTCGCGTGGAGTCTTCGCTGATTCGCTTGCTGACGACCTGAATCGTCGCCGAGATCAAGACGTTGTTCAGGATCGATACCAAGCTCATCGCCGTCGAGAAGAACCCGAATGCTTCCGGGCTCCCGAGCAGGCGCGGCATGAGCAGCTGCACCGCGTAGCCTGCGACCACGAAGTACAACTTCGAGCCAGACATCGACAGGATGCCTCGCCCGGCCCGCCTCGCCGCTCCGTCGAGCACTGCTGCTTGGCTCGCAGCCGGCGTTTCTCCAGCGATCGCCGTCATCTTCGGCCGTACGTGTGCCTGCGAGCCCGAGCCCGGTCAAGCGCCATGTCACGGCAAATTCGGGCCTGGCAGGCAGCTTGACGGCTTAGGGCGACTGGTTAAGTTGGCCGCCGGACACGCAAATCGCCCGGCCTTCACGAGTGGGACCGGCGGATTCTCGAGCAAAGTGCTCGGCAGATTTTCCCGCGAGAGGCGGGGCAGGCGCGCGGCACCCACACCCTTCTGTCATGGGTGGGCAACACGCACCCAGGAGGACTACGGACCATGGGAAAAATCATCGGCATCGACCTCGGCACGACCAACTCGGTCGTGGCGATCATGGAGGGCAAGGAGCCCAAGGTCATCGTCAACGAGGAGGGTGACCGAATTACTCCGTCTGTCGTGGCAGTCGACGAGCAGGGCGAAATCCTGGTCGGGCAGATTGCGAAACGTCAGGCGATCACAAACCCCGAAGGCACCGTCTTTTCGGCAAAACGCTTCATCGGCCGCCGATTCGACGAGATTCCCGCGAACGATTTGAAGCGCGTACCGTTCAAAGTCACGCGCCGCGCCAATGGCGACGTCGGAATCGTCGTC
>DASRXR010000554.1:0-7452 GCA_035687405.1 Polyangiales bacterium | reverse complement strand
GACGCCTGTGAATCAACAGGGTTGTGAGCCTGCGCCCTAGTACGACGCATGCAATTGCCATGTGGCTCCAGCAGCCGCCTCGATGCCACAAGCCGTCTGGTTTGTGGCATCGCAGCGGCTGTAGTCAGCAATCGGGCGCGGTCGCAGTTCCGCCGGGACCCGTGTCGACGCCTGGCGTGAAGTCAGCCGTTAGGTCCGCATCGCCCGGCGACGTGCCCACCGTCGCAGCAGTGTTGCTGTTCTTTCCATCACACTGGAAGACGTCGGGCGCCGCATCGCCCTGCAACGTGTCGTTGCCGTCGCCCCCGACTAGCGTGTCTCCGAGATCCGTGCCCGTACCTCCGCCGCCGTAGAGGAAGTCGTTGCCCGCACCGCCGTAGACTGCATCCGCGCCCGCTTCACCGTACAACACGTCGTTGCCGGCTCCGCCCACCACAATGTCGTCGCCAGGGCCTCCGCGTAGCAGGTTCACGCGACTATCACCGACGAGCAGATCGTTGCCCGAACCTCCGAACACTTGCCCACATTGCACGTTGTCGTGTTCTGCCCCGACTGCGCTCCAACCCATAGCGCTGACGCCACCCGCGAACGTACCCACTGAGGTGTCGTCGATCGCCACCGAGCTCGGACTGAGCGCCTTGAGAACCGCGTACGATCCGTCGTCAGTCGCGGCGCCAGTCATATGTGTGAGCGTGAGCGTGTGTCCGAGCCAGTTCGATGCGTGATTCAAGCCGGTCACACCGCCGGTCGCGCGTTTGACAGTCAGCGTTGCGGCAGCAGTTCCCGCAGCAGGATTCGTCGTGGTGTCGGGGCGCAACTCGGAATAGTTGCAAGTGTCTGACGCCGAGGCGAAGCCCGCGGACACCCCGATGTCGATCTTCACTGCGCTCGCACCCAGATACTTCACGATCTGAAACGCACCGTTTTCGCTTCCCACAGTGCAGCCGGAAAGCGTGATCGTGTTGCCGACCGACGCCGAGGTGAAGCCAGCTCCACTGAGTGTCACCACGCTGATTCCGGCACCGGGCGCTACCGTCGCAGCGCCAGTCCCAGTGGTCGTGACCGCCAACTCACCGTCGTTTGCATCCGTAGCTGCTGTCGTGCCACAACCGGATGCACACACCGTAACGGAGACCGGCGTCGTGCGGAGACGATAGTCCATCTGCGACAGCGCGCCGATGCATGTGTCATCTCCAGCTTGCCCATCGAACACATCGTTGGTGGTGCCCCCTGTAAACGAATCGTCGCCGGGCCCACCCAACACTTTGTGCACGAGCGTACTCGCAGCGCCGATCGCGATCGAGTCGTCTCCCGTACCGAGCTTGATGGTGAGCACTTTGTCACTGATGTGCGCTCCGTCGCCGCTCGCTTCGCCGGACAAGCCGCCGGTGTCCGTTGCAGCATTTGTCGCAGTCAGCGTTCGACTCAAGTTGACACTGACACTGCCTGTCCGCGCGCTGTAGTCGAGAGTGTCATTGCCTTCCAGCGTGGTCGTACAGGCTTGTGCGATCACGTCTGCACCAGCGGGTGCAGTTCCCATGTCATAGATGTCGTCGCCCGCGCACCCATTCAGCGTGTCAGCGTCCGGTCCGCCGTTCAGCCGATCGGCTGCGAGGCCACCGATGAGCGTGTCGAGCCCATCGCCACCGTAGAGCTTCAACGGATTCGGATACGCAGTGCCGACGTTCGCCGTACCAGATCCATCGAGTCGATCATCGCCGGGACCCGAAATGATCACGGCGTTCGAGATGTTCTTGAACGTCACGTCGACAATCGTGTCCAGAGTCACCGTGACGCCGCCGGTCCCGCCAGCCTGCGTCGTGGGCGTCCCGGTCTTCGCGTTCACATTCAGCGCGTTCACGGCTGCTGCGCCGGTGCCTGTTCCCGCTCCGATCGAAAAGTCATCGATGCCTTCGGAGCCGCGAACCTTCAGCGTATTCAGCGCACCGGTATCGCCCGCCAACGTGAAGTCGACTTTGACGCCGGGCACCGCGCCTACGCCGAGCAGAAAGAGCCCGTTGATGTAGTCCAGAATGACTGTGCGTCCCTGAGTACGCGTACCGCCTATGTCCGCGTTGATCTGGACTGTCGCGGTGGATGCGATCTGACAGGGTGTGTTCGTATCGGTCGCTCCGCTGAAGACGTGACCATTCAGCACGACCATCGAATCACTCGGCCGCAGCGAGAGGAATGCGGATTCGCCGTCCTTCACTGTAACGGTCATGAGAGTGCTCGTGAGCGAGCATCCCGCGGCGAGCAGAGGCGGCTTGGCCATGCCCACGTCTTCGAACTCTCCGACCGGAGTTGCGATGCTACAGGTTGGCAATAGGACGATCAGAACCGTGGCGACCAGCAGTTTGGATTGGACCGTGCGTTCCATGTTGATCTCTCGCCTGACTTCGCGGTGCGCACTGGCCTCGCTCGGTGGATCTGAAAACATACGCTCGATGGCGGGAGGATTCCTCCGCGGCTGCGTTTCTCGCGTGAGGTTGGTGCGCTGGTGTGGATTTCTGGAGGCGTGGACTTGGCCGCGCGCACGTATCCGCAGCAGCGTGATCGCCTCCTGCTACTATCCGCGGCCATGCAAGACGTCGACATCGCGACGATCGGCGAAGACATCGCCCTCTTCGAAGCCCTTCGCACCACTCGTGCTATCCGACGCCTCAAGCCGGATCCCGTTCCCTTCGCACTCATTCGCAAGGTGTGTGAAGCCGGCACCTTCGCGCCGAGCGGTGGCAATCGCCAACCCTGGCACTTCATCGCCGTGACCGATGCTGAGCGACGCGCGTTCATCGCCGAACGTTATCGAACCGCATTCACCGCATACATCGCGCCGGCGATCGAGGCCGCGAAGGCTCCAGACTTCCCGGAAGCCAAACGCAAGAACATGCAGGCGGCGATCCACCTCGCTGAACATTTGCACGAAGCGCCAGTCCAGCTCTTCGTCGCGGGCTGGACGCGGCGCGGCCGCGAACAAAGTCAGGCGTTGTTCCCGTGCATTCAAAACATCTTGCTGGCATGTCGCGCGGTCGGTCTCGGAGCGTCGCTCACCACGGTGCATCGCGTATTCGGTCAGGAAATCGACGCGTATTTGGGGTTGCCGGAAGGAATCCCCACCGCGGCATTACTGCCGATCGGTTGGCCCCTGGGCCGCTACGGTCGCGTGAATCGAAAACCAGTCGACGAGCGTTTGTTCATCGATCGCTTCGACCCTGAACGCGAACGAGCTTCGAGCGAGGCGTAAAATACTGGTGCGTGCTTCAGCGCCCGTGATAACGCTCGCGCGATGCACTTACTTCAGTACCGTGCCGGAACCGAGGCGCTCTCCGTGCTTCGCAAGCACGGCGGCTTGCCGCTCGCCGACGTCGAAGCGCTCGTGTTGCCCGCGATCGGCCCCAAGTGGCTCATCCTTTCGGGATTCGATCGCGCACTGATTCGGGCCGGTTGGCTCGAACCCAACCAGTCCCAGCGCTTACTCCTGTTCGGAGCATCGGCGGGAGCCTGGCGCGCAGTTGCGCTTGCCGCCGGCGACCCGCTGCGCGCTCACGAGCGGTTGCTCGAGGCGTATTGCGCGCAGCGCTTCACGCATGCCGATGACCCGGCAGCCATCAGCGGCGCGTATCGCTCGTTGCTGCGCGCTGCGTTCACGGAGGCCGACTTCGCGGCAGCCGTGTCTCACGCTCGAATCGATCTCGCGATCGCGACCGTGCGCGCATACGGACCGCTCGCCGCATTGGAGCAGCGCCGCGTTCGCGCCACGCTGCTCGGTCTCGCCGCGCTACTCAACACGCTCAGTCCACGTAGCCAAGCGCTGTTCTACGAACGTGTGGTCTTCGCAACTAGCCTGGCCGCGCGGCATCCGATGTTGGGCGCACCACACGGAACTCTCGCACCGCTGCGTGCGGACAACCTGCTCGACGTCGCGCTCGCGAGCGGCACCGTGCCGATCTTCATGCAGTTCGTGCGTGAGATCGCAGGCGCTCCCGCGGGCGCCTATTTGGACGGCGGCTTCAGCGACTACCACTTGAATCGACCTGCAGCTGGAAGCGGCATCACGGTCTTGTTTCTGCATCAGCGGCGGATCATCCCGAGCTGGCTCGACAAGTTCGTACCGTGGCGAAAGCTCGACCGGCGCGCGCTCGATCGCCTGCTATTGGTCTACCCCGATCCGGCGTTCGTCCGAGCGCTCCCCGGCGGTGAAATTCCCACGCGCGACGATTTCCAGCGTTTCGTGCACGAACCTGAGCAGCGCATCGAGCGCTGGCGAACCGCTGCGGCTCAGAGCGGGGAGCTCGGCGAAGCATTCATCCGCGATGTGAGCGACGGAACGCTAGCCAAACGGGCCGTCGCGTTCTGACACGCGGCCTGGATTCGCGGGCATAGCTGATACGAGCTGACCGGACGTGACATGACAGAACCATCGGAGTAGCGAGTGGCATACGTGCGGTGAAGTGCATACCTTCGGATCGCCTAACCTCACGAAAATGCCAAGTCCATTCCTAGGCGCCGCCACGTAGGATCAGTGGGTGGCAGGACAATCTCGGGCCCCGGCCGAAGCTGAATCCAACGCTTCAGTCGAGATCATCGCAGGCCGCTACCGCAAGCTGCGTGAGCTCGGCGGCGGCGGCATGGCCGTGGTCTACGAAGTCGTAGACAGCTCGAACGGGCGCCGCGTGGCGCTGAAACGGCCGCGTTCCGAGGGCAGCCCAGAACATCGCAAGCGCATCGCGGACTTGTTCGCGCGCGAGTTCCACACGCTGACTCAGCTCGCGCATCCACGCATCGTCGAAGTCTACGACTATCGCGTGGACGAACACGGACCTTACTACACGATGGAGATTCTCGACGGCGGAGACTTGCAAGAGCTGACGCCCGTCGACTATCGCCGCGCCTGCTCGATCGCGAGCGACGTGTGTTCGGCCCTGTCACTACTGCACTCGCGCCGCATCATCCACCGCGACGTGAGTCCTCGCAACATTCGCTGTACGAGCGACGGGCTCGCGAAGCTGATCGACTTCGGCGCGATGACACACATGGGTCCCAGCAAAGACCTCGTGGGTACACCCGTGTACTGCGCGCCCGAGATCCTCAATCTACAAGCGCTCGATGCTCGCACGGATCTGTATGCGCTGGGTGCCAGCTTGTATTACGCGCTGACTGGGCATCACGCCTATCCCGTGCGCGATTTCGCAAGCCTACCGAATGCCTGGCGCTTCGGTCTGGCCCGCCCGTCGGAGGTGGTATCCGGTATTCCCGAAGCGTTGGACGCACTGGTTTTGGATCTGCTGCAGCTTCAGCCCGACGATCGTCCCAGCAATGCCGCCGAGGTGATGGCGCGGCTGAGCGCGATCGCCGGAACGCGTATCGACGAGCAGCTGTTGGTCGCACAAGCATACTTGGCGACTCCGGCTTTCGTCGGCCGCGACGAAGAGCTCAACCGGATCAAAGCCAGGACCATGCGTGCGATGCGCAAACGTGGCACGGCGATGCTGATCGAAGGTGCCGCGGGTTCGGGTCGCACCCGGCTTCTCGAAGCGATTCTACTCGATAGCAAGTTGCTGGGTATGACTGTCGTACGGGCGGACGCAAACGACGGCGAAGTCGACTACGGCGTCGTCCGACGTCTGTTGATTCAACTGCAGCAGGTCGTCCCCGATGCTCTGCGTGAGGCGGCCGAGCCGATGTTGGCCGTGCTCGGCCACATCGCGCCGGAGTTGAGCGTTGGACGCGATCTGACTCTGGTCGCGCCTTCTGATCTGGGCGCGCTGCGACCGCAATTGCAGAACGCAGTGCGGCAGGTGCTATTGGGTGTCTCGAAAGCGACGCCGCTCTTACTCGCAATCGACGACTTGCACGCCATCGACGAGCCGTCCACAGCCGCGATCGGCCTGATCGCTCAGCAGGTGCAGCAGGAGTCGCTCGTGATCTTGGCCACGACCATCCGCGACGCGACACCCAATGCAGTTTCGGCCTTCAAGCTGTTCAGTAACGCAGCGAGGAGGGTGCAGCTCCCAAACCTGACGCAAGCTGAAGCGCAGAGTTTACTGACATCGGTGTTCGGCGCGAGCCACACGCTCAAGGCGCTCACGCAACGCTTGCATGCACTGTCTGGTGGAAGTCCACGCGACCTGATGCGGTTGGCGCAGCATTTAGTCGACAGTCGGCGCGCGCGCTACGAAGCGGGTACGTGGTCGTTGCAGGCAGACCTGGATGCGACCGAGCTCCCCGCGAGCGTGTCGCAGATGTTGTCTAGTCGGCTCCGACAGTTGGCGGGCCCAACAGTCGACTTGGCACGTGCACTGGCATTGTGTCCCGAAAAGAGTTTCAGCTTCGAAGAGTGCCAACAGTTGTCGGAACGCGAAGAAGCCGGTGCGGTGCTGGCAGACATCGAACAACTCACGCAAGCCGAAGTGCTGCGTGCGCTCGGCGATCGCGCTGTGCTCTCGGACCGAGCCTGGGTGCCGTTGCTCTGCGCCGGGCTCTCGCCGGAGCGTGAACGTGCGCTGCATCTGCGGCTCGCGAGCGTGTTCGAGACGCGCGAAGCGGAGGTCTTTCGGCACGCACAGCATCTGTTGCGTGCGGGTGAGGTCGAACGCGCGCTCGATCGGTTCGTCGGCCACGCCGTCGCATCGCGGGCGTTGACAGATCGCAATCCCGAGGCGTTCCATCAGTTGCTGCTCGCGCTGCCGGAAGACTGGTTCGAGAGTTACGAGCAGGTGCTGCAACAATTGCGCGAGCGACAGCGGCCGAAGAGCGACGAGTTTGCGATCCGCATGCGCGTGTCCGGCATGGCTTCGATCGCCGGCGTCGGTCCACAGCATATGAACGTGCTGATGCTTCAGCTCAAAGATGCGTGCGGATTGACGGACTGGGAGCAATTGGATCCTGCGCTCGACCCCGCAGCACGCCTTCAGCGCGCGTTCGGACAAGCGCAGGCGCGTTACACCGGCAGCGCGGAACGGGAGCGCTTCACCGATCCGGTGACTGCCATCCGAGAGCTCGCCACTTCGATCCGCGGCGTGATGGGCTTCGCAGCTATCTCGCTGGACTTGCGAGCAGCCCAGAGCGTGCCTTCGCTTCGGCCGCTGTTTGTGATCGCGCCCGCGCTCGTGCTGAGTGAGCAACTCGTGCAGGGTGTCCAAGCGCGGCTCGCAGGCCGAATCGATCGCGCACGCGAGATCTATCGAGCATTGCTGGAGGGGCTCGCCGTGCCCGAAAGCACCGGCCTCCCACCGACCTACGTGGAGTACACGCGCCTGATCGTCATGAACGGGCTCGCGGTGCTCGATGCCAGCTGCGGTCTGCCGTGCCTCGACGCAGCCGATCAGATCGAAACGCATCCGACGCTGCAGAGTAACGCCTGGCTGGTTCGCATGGTTCACCACCTGTGGCAAGGCAACAGCCACGAAGCGGAGCGCTGTCGGAAGCAGTTCGAAGTGGCGCGCGTCCAAA
>DASRXR010000553.1:0-2554 GCA_035687405.1 Polyangiales bacterium | reverse complement strand
CTCTTCTTCAGTCATGCCGGGGCGCGGTTCCTGCTGGAAAATCTCATCCGAGAAGGTGGGATTGATCTTGAGCTCTTTGAACCGCACCAGCGTGTCCGAGTTCGACGCGGGTTGTTCGACCCGAACCGTATACGGAAGCCGCAGCCGAGTTTGCCCACTCGTCACCGGTTGTAGATCAGAGTAGCTCACGCGCCAGATGCGATCACCTTTCGCATCGAAGAGCTCGGTTCGCAGCAGCGCCACGTGCTGGGAGCCCGGCTGCTGGTTCGCGTCCGCAGGGTCGAGCTGAAAGTCCAGTTCTTGGCGCTCGCCTTTCACCCCGCGCAGCACGAGGGTGTAGTAGCCGTCGTCGTTCCACTTCAGCTCGCTCGTGGTGTAGACGAGGATCGGAGTGCCGCCGAGCAGGAAGTGGGCCGTGTCTGCAGCGGAGAGCGGCACGCCCAGCAGCCGTGCGATGTTCCTCGGGCACGTCTCGCCGGTGAGGTACTTCTTTTCGCGGAAGTCCGAGAACGCGAAGCGGGCGCCGTCGCTGGTCAGGATCGCGACCGGGCCGAACTGAGTCATGACGTCGAAGCGAACGCGGCCGGTGCGTTCGACGAACATGAGTACGGTGCCGCGAACGCGCCCTTGATTGCCGCGTTGGTCGACGCGAGCTTCGGCGCGAATGCCATTGAGCGAGCTGGCGAGGCTGTCGTGGCGAGCGAGCAGCTGCCCGGCATCAGGAAAAGGATATTTGGGTGCAGGAAACCCGCCGCAGCCACTAGCTGCAAGCGCGAACAGGACTGGGAGAAACGACGTGCGGGCTAGCCGAGTCGCCCAGCTCAACGGACAATCCCCTGAATTACGTCGAGTGCGAGCTGGTAGCGACCGAAGGGCGGCATGATGTAGGCGCCCTGCACGCGATCTTTCACGCGCGCCAACATCTCGCGCGCGATCTGCACGCCTTCGAGCCGCCCCGCATCTCCGCCACCCGCTTTGCGCATGCGCTCGCGAATCGCGTCCGGCACGCTCATGCCGGGCACCTCGTTGTGCAAGAACTCAGCGTTACGGTGACTCGCGAGCGGCAAGATGCCGATGAGCACCGGCACCTTGTGGCCTTGAATGTCGTCGAGCAATCGATCGAGCAACGTCTCGTCGTAGACCGGCTGCGTCATGATGAACTCCGCACCGGCATCGATCTTCGCGCGCAGACGCTCGAGCTCTTTCGGATAGTCCTTCGCTGCCGGTTCGACACCGGTCGCACACAAGAACGCGGTCGCCGCTCCGAGCGGCTTACCACCCGGGTCGAGCCCGCGATTGAGCCCAGAGATCAAACGCAGCAACCCGATCGAGTCGAGGTCGTAGACCGGCGTCGCGTCGGGCAAGTCGCCCATCTTCGGGGGATCACCCGTGATGACCACCAAGTTCCGCACGTCGATCTCGTGTGCAGCCAACAGATGCGCGAGCAACCCGAGCAAGTTGCGGTCGCGCGTGACCACGTGCATCAGCGCCGGCAGCTTCACCTGCTCTTGAATGCGCATGCACAGCGCGAGGTTACCCATGCGCGCGCTCGCGCGGGCGCCGTCGGCGACGTTGATCATGTCGACGCCGCCGGCCTTGAGCAGCTTCGCGCCTTCGATCGCTTTCTCGAGCGACAAGCCCGCAGGCGGATTCACCTCGACCGAGATTAGAAACTTCTTTCCGAGCTGCGCGCCGATCAAACCTTTGTCGGCCGTCGGCATCGGAGCGATGCCGCTCGCGGCGGCATGTTTTTCGTGCTCTTCGTCACGCATGCCTCCGCCGAGGTCGCTTCCACCGCCGACCATCCGGGCTGCGGCTGCGATTTTTTTCACGTGGTCGGCCGTGGTCCCGCAGCACCCACCGACCGCTTTGATGCCCGCCTTGTAGAGGCGTCGTGCGTACAGTTGAAAGTATTCAGGTGTGGCCATGTACGCGTAGCGGCCATCGACGCGATGCGGCAGACCGGCGTTTGGCTTTGCGACTACGGGCAAACCCGGCTGCAACATGCGTGTCGCCATCTCGTACACGCCGGCAGGGCCGTCTGCGCAATTGACGCCGATCGCGTCAGCACCCCACTCCGCGAGCTTCGTCGCCATCTGTTCGGGGCCCGAGCCGTCGGCCATCGTTCCGAACGTGTCGAAGGATACGAGCGCGATCACCGGCAGCGATCCCACACTCGCGCGCACTGCCGCGAGCGCGAGCCTGAGTTCTTCAGGCTGCCGAAACGTCTCGAGCACGACTACGTCGATGCCGGCCTCGACCAAGGCCTCGGCCTGTTCGCGAAACGCCGCTTCGATCGACGTGCGATCGGTGGCGCTGACGGCTTTGAGCAACAGGCCCGTTGGCCCGACGCACCCGGCGACTTGCGCGCGGCCTGCTGCGGCTTCGCGCGCGAGCTCGACCGCGGCGCGATTGATGACCTTCACCTTGTCTTCGAGGCTGTGAGCTTTGAGGCGAAAATGGTTCGCACCGAACGAGTTCGTGCCGATCAGCTCCGCACCCGCGCGGACGTAGGACTCGTGCACGGCGCGGACGAGCTCGGGGCGAGTCAGGC
>DASRXR010000552.1:0-3343 GCA_035687405.1 Polyangiales bacterium | reverse complement strand
CTGCATGTGCGCGTACAACGAAGAGAAGGTGATCGAAGCGAAGATCGAGAACCTGCTCGCGCTGAAGCGCATGTACCCAGGGCTCGAGATCTACGTCTACGTCGACGGCGCGAGCGATCGCACGGCCGAGCTCGCGAGCGCATACGAGCACAAGATCACGCTCGTCATCGGGCGCGAGCGCCGCGGCAAGACGCATGGGATGAATCGTTTGGTCGCGTTGGTCGACAAGCCGATCATCATGTTCACGGACGCCACCGTGACCGTGGATGCGCGCGCTCCGGAGCGCGTGGTCAGCTACTTCGCGGATCCCGGGGTCGGCTGCGTGTGCGGTCAGCTGAACTATACGAACGCGGGCGCCTCGGTCACCGCGTACACCGGCTCGGCGTATTGGAAGCTCGAAGAGTCGATAAAGCGCCTAGAAAGCGACACCGGCACCGCCGTCGGGGCTGACGGTTCGTTATTCGCGGTTCGGCGCGAGCTCCATCGTCCGCCGCCGGACGACATCATCGATGACATGTACGTCTCGATGATGGTGTTCTGTGAAGGGCATCGCGTGGTTCAGGCCCACGACGTGATCGCGTTCGAGGAGTCCGTCACGGCGGAGTCCGAAGAGTTTGCGCGCAAAGTCCGGATCGGTTGCCAGGCGTTCAACGTGCATCGCTTGTTGTGGAACCGCATCCGGCACTTGGACGCGCTGTCGCTCTACAAGTACGTCTCTCACAAGTGGATGCGCTGGTTGACGATATATTTCTTGAGCTCCGGACTGTTCTTGTTCGAGCTCGGCTTGGTCGCATCCGATCGGACGCTGACAGCTGCGGTCCTCGGCGCAATAGGGATTGCGTGCCTGGTGCTCGGGCATCTGTCGCGAACGGGCCCGTTCGCGCAAGGTTGGGACATCCTGAGCGCGTTTGCGGGCACGGGGCTCGGCGTCTGGCGTTCGATGCAAGGCGAACGGTTTCAGACGTGGACGCCTGCAACGTCGATCCGCAATCGCCTCCCGACGACGACTCCCGGCGGCGAGTAACATCGCGAGCTGAGTGAGGCAAACTGGTAGGCAAACGCTTGAATCATGCTAGGCCTAACACGCCTTCGCGGTTCGGCCTTTCATGCACAGTGTTCGCGCTCGACTCACTCGAACGGATCTCAATCTTCTAGCTTTTGGCGCTGGCGCACTCGTCTTGGGTGGGCTCGTCTACACGACTCGGCGTGTGATGTGGATCGACGAGGTTCTCGCCTTCACGATCGTGTCGCAGTCGAGCTGGTCCGACCTCTGGACGCAAGCGCAAGACGTCATCGGCTCGGTGCCGCTGTATTATTTGCTGGGCCACGCCTGGGGCCTGGTGTTCGGCTTCAGCGAGTTCTCGATTCGGATCATGACGATGGCGTTCATGGTCTCGAGCATGCTGCTGCTGTGGCTGAAGCTCCGGCAGTATTACAGCGCGTTCGGAACCGCGATCGGCGTGCTGAGTGGTTTCTGCCTTTCGAATCTCGTCCTGTATCAGAATATCGAGATCCGATTTTACGGAGTTCACACCTTTTTCGGTGTCGTGATGTTGTGGGTCTACGACTGGGTGGCGCAACCCGCGCCCTCGGGCTCAGGCTGGCGAACTTGGATCGCGAAGTACGCCGCGCTCGCAGCGACGACATACGCCTGGGTGATGTTGCACTTGTACGGGCTGATCTTTTCAGCGGTCGCGCTCGGAGCGCTCGTGATCGCGGATCTGCTGCAGCAAAAATTTCGCCCGCTCCTCTACACTTCGGTGCCGGTCGCGTTCGGCGCCTTTTACGCGAGCTGGCACACGCAGCTCCATCAGCAGTCGGCCGTGTTGCGCTTGCACGGTTGGTTCATGCCGAAGCCGGCCATCCTCGACATGTTTCTGATGGCGGGCGCGTACATTCACCCGGTTTATCTCGCGTTGCTCTTGATGGTCGGCGTCGCGGCGCTGCTCGAGCTCTCGAGCCAAGGGCGCTTGGCGAACCTGCGGCTGACGGCTGCAAGTGAGACGCCCGAAGAGCAATTGGGTCGCGGGCGCCTGGTGGTGTTCGGGCTGCTCTTCTCGACCGTGCCGATCTTAGTCTGGGTGCTGTGCCAGGTGATCTCACCGGCGTACATCCCGCGTTACATGATTCCGGTCGTGATCGGCTACTCGGTGCTGTTCACGCACCTCGCCGAGCGTACGGTCGTCTCGAAGTTATCGGCCGAGCAGGGCGCGTTGCTTTCGGCGCCGCTGCGTCGTGGCTTGATGATCGCGTACGTGGCGGTGCTGTTGATTGTTCCGGTCGGGCAGTCGATCGTGAACAAGAAGACGCCCACGCCCGGCTACGACGACGCAAGCGTCGGTCATGCTGACCTACCGGTGGTTTACGAACACGCGCACGACTTCGTCCCGCGTGCATTTTATGCGGGTCGCGGGAATCGGTTTCACTACGTGCTCGACCTCGAGATCGCGGTCGACAAGCTGAACACGGGCCACGCCGCGAACGACTACGTGATCCTCGAGAACCTTGCGAAGTACCATTCCGACCTCTATCACGTAGAGCAGGTCCGCGAATTCCTGCGCGATCACGCTGAGTTCCTCGTGTTTCACCGCACCGACAACCCTGGTTACCGCTGGCTGGAGCTCAGGCTGATGAATCGGCCCGACTACGCGGTGAAACAAATCGGCGAGGTCGATTCGTGCGCCGTGTACCACGTAAAGCGCACCGGTAACGAAGCCTCCATGGACGAGTTGCACGTGCACGCGGCACCTCTGCCGGCGCTCACGCACTGAGTCCGAGACGTTCGATTCAATGCGGTATCTGTTCGTTTTGCCTCCTACGCTGTTCATTGCGACGCTGCACGCGTATCTGTGGCTGCGCCTCGTGCACGACACGCGATTGCCGAAACGCGCGAAGTGGACGGCGACCATCGTGCTGATCGGGCTCGCAACGTTGTTCCCGGCGACGTTCATCGTGTGGTTTCGGGTGCACTCGGCGCACCCGCTGCACTTCGCGATCGCGTTCGGATGGCTCGGGGCGATCGGTTACGCCACGGCGATCCTCGTCGCTTGGGATGGGGTGCGGATCTTGGGCTGGTTCAGGCGGCTCGTGCGCCGATCGCCGCCGCCCCCGCCCGTTTCACGCGCGAGCACAGCGGAAGAGACCGCGCTCGCGCGCGAGACGCGCCGGCTATTCATCGCGCGCACGGTTGCTGGTTCCGCGGTGCTCGCGGCCGGCGGCGTGTCGGTCTTCGGAGTGCGCGCAGCGCTGTGGGACATCACGACACCCGAAGTCGCGGTGGGTCTCCCGCGCTTACCCCGCGAGCTCGATGGCTACACGATCGCGCTTCTGACGGACATCCACA
>DASRXR010000551.1:0-7667 GCA_035687405.1 Polyangiales bacterium | reverse complement strand
TACTGCCGCTCCCGACGACGAACCCGAGGCAGCGGACAGACCCGGCCGGCCTCGGCGCAAGCGGACACTAGCACCAAAAACGCGGCGCTCGCCGTCCGGACAGGTCGAAGATCGGGATACGATGACCGGTGACGATCTCGGTGAGAACGACGCGCGCAACGTCGACATGCACGCTGGTGGCGGCGAGGAACAGTTGAAGGGGACCGAGATCGAGAAAGGCTTCGACGGCGCGTTTCCGCAGATCCGTCGCTGCCTCGTGCTCGCCGCGAGCGACGAGCCGGCGCACGGCAAGCTGACGTTCGGTTTGCGCATCTCTGGCCAAGGCAAAGTCTCGGCCGTGAACCTGAGCGGACCCTCGAGTGTCGCGCAGGGGGAATGCGGAGCCTGCCTACGCAAGGCCGCGTCCTCCATGCAGTTTCGTTCATTCAATGGGCCCGACATGGTGGTCCACTATCCCGTGACGTTGGATTGAATCGAGATGGCACGTAGGCAGCACGCTGCGTTTCGGCGTAAAGGCGCCGGCGCAGCGCCGAATGCTCCCCATGCGCGCGAAGCGTCTCGCCCACTGCCGCTGAGCGCTGCAACCGAGTGGACTGCACGCGCCGTGATCGCGGTCGCAGCTTTCGCAGTGTTCGCGCGTGCGCTGCCGTACCCGCTGCAGCGTTCGTGGGACGATGGTCGATTCATCCTCGACAACTCCGACGTGCTTCACCCGAGCTTCGCTGCGCTGCAACGAATCGTCAGTAAGCCGCAGTTCGAGGCCTACCATCCGCTGCATCTGCTCGGCTACTGGCTGGATGTGCCGTGGTCCGGCGCGACGCCGTGGGTCTTGCACGCGACGAGCCTCGCACTCTGGGTGATCGGACTCTGGTTTTTGTACGCTGCGATGCGTGCGCTTTCGATCACGCCCTGGGTGGCAGTGCTCGGAACGCTCGCGTGCGGATTGCATCCAGTGCAAGTCGAAGCGGTGGTGTGGGCCACCGGGCGCAAAGATGTGCTCGCGATGTTGTTTGCGAGCGCGAGCTTGTGGTCGCATCTGCGCGCGAGCACGGCGTGGGATCGATTCGCCTGGGTTTCGCGTCTCGCCTATGCGCTCGCGCTGCTGTCGAAAACGACGGCGCTTCCGCTGCCGCTCGTGCTGCTTGCGATCGATCTGCTCGCGCGCAATCTGCGATTGGGGCCGGCGCTACTCCGGCAACTGCCGAGCTTTGCGATCGGTGCAGCCGCGACTGCGGGCGTGTTGGTGATCTGGCGCGACAACGTGATGCTGCGCACGACCGTTGGAGGCGCGTCGCTCGCGCCGCTGCGGTTCGTCCAAACAGTCGGGCATCAACTTCTGACTGCGGTATGGCCGTCGCGAACGGCGCCGATGTACGCGACTGGTCAAGTGATCGAATACGACGTGAGCGCGTTCGTCGCCGTTCTCACCTGGCTTTCGGTCTGCGCTGCAGCCTGGCGCACCGGAGCTCGGTTGGTGCTCGCGGGCTTGATCGGCTTCGGACTTTTGATGCTGCCCGTCAGCAATCTCGTGCCGATGTACTTCACGCTGCAAGACCGGTACTTGTCGTTGCCGCTCGTAGGCCTCGCACTCGCGTTTGCGGCATTCATCGACAGCGCGGGCGGTGCAAATCGCCGCGGAGCCGCGATCGTAGGAAGCCTGCTCGTCGCGGCGCTCGGGCTCCGCACCGTTCAATACGTGGGCGCATGGGAAAGCGAGACGCGCTTGTGGGGCCACGCCGCGAGCACGCAGCCCGACGCGGACTACGCGTGGCTGAAGCTCGGCGAAGTGCGGCGCGATCACGCTGAGCTCGAAGGTGCGATCGTGGCGTTTCAGACTGCGATTCAAGTGGCACCGCTACGAAAACTCGCGCACGCAGCGTTGTTCGAAGCGGTCGCGCTTCGGGACGAACGCATCAGCGGCTTGACGCCGTCGAACGCGCGCACGCTCGCGCAGCGCTACTACGAAAGCATGGACAGTCAGCAGGGGTTGCAGGAGCTCGCTTCGTTCTTGTTACAGCGCGGCTACCTGCGAACGCTCGAGCTGCCGCTGCAGATCATCATCGCGCGCGAGAAGCTGCCCGACGACGCGCTGCAGAAGATCGCGCGAGCTCAGTTGCGCGAAGGGCGGCGTTCGCTCGCGCGCTTTTACGCAGCGGGCATGCAAAAGAAGACCGAAGACCCCGAGCTTCGCGCGCTGCTCGACCAGTTCAGCTTTCGTGTGCTGCCGTGAGCGGCGACGTCACTGCAAGATCAGTCGGCCCGTCCAGCGACCCGTGAGCAGATCGACGCCGCGCCCGTTTTCGACTTGCAGCTCGACGCGCGCATCCGCTTGAAGCTCGGCTTGGCCGGTGTCCCAGACTTCGCGAACGTCGGTGAACTGCCAGGTCCCGGTGACTACGGGTCCGGCTTGTGCTGCTTCCCGCTGCACGAACGACTCGCGCGCACCGAGCCGTCCGGTCGGTTGAACTGCGAGCTCGAGCTGCAGCAGCGTGTTCGGATCGATCGCTCGGCCCGGTGCTGCGCCCGCGCGATCGGGCAACTTGATGAACAACTCACAACTCGGCAGGCCACCGCGCGCGAGCGTCGAGCGTAGGCTGATCTCGCGCAGTTCATACGTCTTTCCAAAATGCTGGAGATCTTCAGCGACCACGTGAACGCCCGTCGTCGGAATCTCGAGCGGCGGATCCGACAACGTGAGCAGGCCATTCTGCGCTTCTTGCGCGCCGCCACGCTCGAACGAAGCTTCGACGTGAGGTCGCGCCGCGACGTTGATTCCAAACGCGAGGGCCCCGCAGAGCGCTGCCCAGATCAGCTTGCGCACGCTCACCGCGTCAACCCACGTAGGCCGACGCCCAGCTGATAGATGCCGACCGCGTGTGCGAGCACGCTGATGAGGTTCGCGTTGCCGTACACGATCGAGCTGTCGAACACGACTCCGAGCGCGCCGACTCCGATCGCACCGAGCACGCGCAGGAGTGCGATCTGGCGGCGCCGCGCCGGGCTATCTTTTGGATCGACGCCGGGCTTGTGCACGATCGCCGCGCGAGACATCGGCCCGGGGACGCCGCGCACGATGTCAGGATTCGATATGCGACCCGCGAGCTGTTCCGGGCGGGGCTCGGACGCGGCGTGTTGTTCCGCGAGCGCCGGCGTCGGCATCGACAGGGTCTTCGAGGCGTTGCGTTCGGCGATCGCCGCACGCACTGCAGCCGCACGTTCAGAGACAGTGTTGCGTACGGCGGCGCTTCGATCCGAAGCCGGAGTGCGTGCGCTGCCGCCGATGTCGAGCTCCAGCGTGCCGGTGTCGGGCTCGTCGCTGAAGTCGATCTCGGAGCGACCGCGCGATCCCGGGCCATTGCCCCCCGGCTGGAGCGAGCTCCGCAAGCCGGCATCGAGGCCATCGCCTCCTGACACGCTCGCAAAGTCGAACTCCAGATCGGCGGTGGGCGCGCGCATGATCGGTCGCGGGAGTGGATCGGCTTCGCGAGGGCGCGGCGGTGGAGCTTTGCCCGGTGCAGCTTTCGGCGGCGGCGGCGGCGCAAGCCTCACTGGCGCGGGTGGTGCAGGTCGTGCCCCAGGCGGGGCAGGTCTCGCCGCTGGAACGGGATCGAGCTTGCGGCCTTCGACCGCGTTCTGATTGCTCGGCCGCTCCAACGCGACTTGAGCACCGATGCCGCGCAGGGCGGCGACGAAGCTCTGCGCCTCGTTCGCGGGCGCGGCTCGGCGCACGACGAGCGGGACGCTGTCGACCAGGCGTTGCGCGCCCTCGCGGTCCAGACCGAACAGTTCTTGAAGGCCTTGAAGCGTCGCGGCAGCGCCTCCCGCAAACGCCACCACGCGGACGTCGAAAACGTCGCCGCCAGTGCCCCCGCCCGCGTGCTGTTTTCCGCTCGCTGCCACGATCCGGACCTCGAATTTATCACAGGCTCGGGACGCTCGATCGGCGCTGCGTGGCTCGCACATCGGCTGCGCGTGTGCGCACGTGTGGCGTTCAGCGCTCGTCGGCGAGCGGATGCCAGAGGGCGTGCAAGCCGCCGACAGCTGCAACGCTGGCTTGCGAACACCAGAGCAACAACGAGGCTGCGAGCGCTGCGCTCGCGGGAATGCCCACCGTTGCGTACAGCTTCACGAATAGCGCCTCTCGCACTCCGGCGCCCGAGACGGTGATCGGCAAGAACGCGGCCGCTGCCGCGACCGGTACGATCGCGAGCGAGTCCAAGAGGCGTGCTTCAGGCGCGAGTGCGGAAAGCAGCAGGTGTCCCGAGAGCGCCGGCAAGATCTGGGTGAGGAGCGAGAGTGCCGCTGCAGCCATGAGCGGCAACCAGCGTTGCGCAGCTGGCAGCCGCAAGAGCGCCCGACCGAGCCAGTCGGGAACGCGCGGCGCGAGCCAGCGCGCCGACGACAGCGCGAGTAAGCAGACCGCTACGCCGCAGAGTCCGAGGATGCCCGGGACGATCGCCGAGCCGAGGATCGGGAGTGGGTGCACGAGCGAGACGAGCGAGACGAGGCCGAGTAGCCCGGCGAGGCCCAACACGCGATCGACGAACACGGTTGCGATCCCGGCGGTCGCCGCCTGGTCCGCGTCCCAGGCTTTGCGTGAAGCGAGTGCGCGAACCAGATCGCCGCCGACCCCTCCCGGCAAATACGTGTTGTAGAAGAAGCCCACGAAGTAGTAGCGGCAAAGCGGCGCAAACTGCGGAGGACGCGGTGCACCGAAAGCGCGAAACAGCAGCCACCAGCGGAGTGCGCCGATCAGGAGTGCGACGATGGTGAGCAACGCGGCGCAGACGAAAATCCCGAACGGGACGCGGACGAGCGCAGCAAACAGCGCTTTTGCGCTCACGAGTGAGAGCACGTACGCGAACGCGGCGATGGTCGCTACGAGCTGCAGCCCGCGCCACAGCCAGGCACGCCAGCGAGGTCCGGGGGACGCGCTCGATGCGCGCTGGTCGGCATCCCGCGTCTCGTGCAGCTGGGCCATGTGTCGTGATCAGTCCGAGCTGAACACGATAACAGACTGTACTTAGCGAGACACGACTTCGCGCATTGCCGCTCTCGGAAGGCTCGCGGCCGGCAGATCGACGTGGAATCGTGTGGAGGTTGCGTCGCTCTCGACGCTGATCATCCCACCGTGCTCCACCACGATCCCGTGCGAGATCGCCAGCCCGAGGCCCGCGGCGTTCCCCTGCGCCTTGGTCGTGAAGAACGGATCGAAGATCTGCTCGCGCTGTGACTCGGGGATTCCGATCCCGAAGTCTTCTACCGTGAGCCGAACGAAGAGCTCGCCTTCCCGCAGCCATGGGCGGCTGTGGATGATGATTCGCTTCGCGTCGTCTTGCCCCGGGTAGCGCGCATTCAGAGAATCGCGTGCGTTCGCGAGTAGGTTCATCAGCACTTGCTGAATCTGTTGCGGATGACAACGCACGGCCGGGCCGTCTTCGAGATCGCTCGCTTCGATCTGTACGCCGTCTTTACGGAGCATCACGGACAAGAGCGACAGCGTGCTCGAGACGAGCTCGTGGACAGCGACTTCGGTGTACGGCCCGCCCTCCTGGCGCGAGAACGACAGGAGCCCGCGAACGATTGCGGCCACTCGCTGGGACTCGTGAAGGATCTCCTGGGCGTACTTAACGACGTCCGGCGTGTCTGACCGCCGCTCGATCAGCAGAGCGTAATTCATGATGCTCTGTACGGGATTGTTGATCTCGTGGGCGACGCCGCTGGCGAGCGTGCCGATCGCTTCGAGGCGCTGCTGTTGGCGCGCATCTGACTGCGATTGAAAGAGCGCCCGGTCGCGCGCGCGTTGTCGCAGATCTGATCCGCTCGCACGAAGCCGTTCGATGTCGGACTCGCGCGTTTCGCGGTATTTATCGAGCTTATCGCCGATCTGGATTTCGGCCGACGCGGCTCTCGCCCTTTCGGGCCCTGCCTCCCCAATACCCATGCCGAACCCCCTGTTCCTCACCCCGCTGCATTATGCCAGACCATGCTGCGGGGTCCAACGTACCAACGCCCAGTAATGGCGGGTCGTCGAAGTTGCCCCACGACATATTGGATCATGGCGTCGATGAGCGGAGCAGGTGTGTTGTGGTTGCCTGACTTGTCTGCCCAGCATGCGTTGGCTATGGTCCGCCCCCAAAGTCGTCATGCCCGTGGAAATTAGACAGCATCGCCCCGGAGAAGACGTTCGAGATTTCATCCAAGCTGGACACGTAGTGTTCGAAAGCGACCCAAAGTGGATCGCGCCGCTGCACTTCGAGCTGCGGGATCGACTGTCGCCGAAGTCCAATCCGTTCTTCAAACGTGCCGACGTCGTGTTGTTCACGGCGTGGCGCAACGGTCGGCTCGTCGGCCGATGTTCTGCCCAGATCGATCACGAGCACTGGCGCGTACATCAAGACCGCGCGGGATTCTTCGGCTTCTTCGACACGATCGATGATCCGGAGGTCGCTCGGACGTTGCTCGATAGCGCGGCGCATTGGCTACGTTCGCGCGGTGCGGCGAGAATGCTCGGACCTTTCTCGCTGTACGTTAATGAAGAGGTCGGGATTTTGATCGAGGGCTTCGAGCACCCGCCGGTCATGTTCATGGCGCACTCGCGGCCGTATCAGGCTGGGTTGTGTGACGATGCTGGTCTGACGAAGGAGAAAGATCTCTTCGCATTCCGCTTCGACGATCCGCAATTGCCTCCGCGTGCGCTCAAGGCTTGGGAAGAAGTGAAGCGCATGCCGGAGGTGAAGCTGCGTGCGTTCGATCTGAGTCAGATCGAGCACGAGGTCGAAGTCTTCATGCAGATCTACAACGACGCGTGGAACGGCAAGTGGGCGTACGTGCCGGCGTTGCCGGAAGAGGTGCGGAAGGTCGTGACCGACTTGAAGCTCATCCTCGATCCCGACATCGCGTTTGTGGCCGAGGTCGATGGAAAAGCGGCGGGCATGTGCATCATGCTGCCGAACTTGAACGAGGCGATCTCGGATCTGAACGGCAAGCTGTTCCCGACCGGGTTATTCAAGTTGTTGTATCGGATGAAGGTGAAACATCCGACCTCGACGCGCCTGATGATGTTGGGCATCCGCGAGGACATTCGGAAACAGCGCCGGTACGGTGGTTTGTCTGCCGCGATGTACGTGGAGACGGCGAAGCGTGGCTTCAGCAAGGGTTACAAGTGGGGCGAACTCTCTTGGACTCGTGAAGACGACGCGCCGGTCAACATCGGAATCAAGATGATGGGCGGCCGGATCTACAAGAAGTACCGCGTCTATCAGAAGGCGTTGTAGCTCGAGCGCACGCGACGGCTCGTGTGGGCAGCGCGCGCACGTGTGGAGCGCCGAAACCGACTCCGTTGTGTACGCGCTTCCACTACGCGCGTAAGATCTTTGGCGCACATGGGTCGCAAGGCGATTGCTCCCGGTCCGATCGCGTTCGTGATCGCACTGGCCGCAGCAGTATTCATGCTGGCCGGTGGCGTCGATTTTTGCCTCGATGACGCGTGGATCCACCTCGCCTACGCGAAGAGCCTGCGCCTGGGCGATGGGCTGTCTTACAACCCCGGCGATCACGAGACTGGTTTTTCCAGTCCGCTTTGGGTGCTTTTAGTCGCTGTCATGCCTTGGGGCGCGAGCCCGGTCTTGTCGGTCAAGTTGATCGGGACGTTGTGTCACGGCGCT
>DASRXR010000550.1:0-7345 GCA_035687405.1 Polyangiales bacterium | reverse complement strand
TTCGTGCTCACGAGCTTGCAGAAGTCGGCGTACTTGCGAAGCATCGCGTACCTCGTGCTGCTCACCGGGCTCGTCTCGGCGCTGCTCGACTTCGGATTCAAGAATGGCGCGGCGCAGGAGCTCGGCTCGGGGCCTGAGTTGATGCAGTTGTTTGCGGTGTTCCACAGCGTGACGGCGCTGCTGACCGCGGTGGTGCAAGTCGCGCTCGCGCATCGCGCGCTCGAGCGTTTGGGCTTGTCGGCGACGCTCGCGACGTTGCCGGGGACGATTTTGCTCGGTGGCGCGATCGGCGCGGCGCTTCCGAAGTTGTGGGGTCAGCTGCTCTTGCGGGGCGCGAGTAGCGTGCTCGAAAGCTCGTTGTTTCGATCGGCGTACGAGCCGCTCTACACGCCACTGTCGCAACGGACGCGTCGGTCTACGAAGACGTTGATCGACGTCGCGGCCGGCCGGCTCGGTGAAGCGATCGGCAGTGGTTTGCTGCTCGCGCTCGCATTCGTGCCGCAGCGCACGGGCGGGCGTGTCTTGTGGCTGTTGATCGTGCTCGGGGCGGCGCTGTGTCTGCAACTGTCGTTGAAGCTTCACAGCGGATACGTCGCTGCGCTGACCGCGAGCCTCCGCAAGGGCTCGGTGCAGCTACAAGCGGCGGAGATCGCGGACAGCACGACTCGGTTGACGCTCTCGCAAACCCACGCGGAGATCAGCCGCGTGGAGTTGCTCGCGCAGCTTGCCGCGTTGCGGCCGCCACTGGCGGCAGCCTCGGGCTCGCCACCCGCGACTGCACCGCCCGCGACTGCACCGCCTGCGACTGCACCGCCTGCGACTGCTCCGCCTTTCAGCGCTCAGGCGCCGACCGCTTCCTCGCAAGCTTCGCTGGCACAACCCACTACTACGACTACGCCCGCCTCGGCCGTGTCCTCGGTGCCCCCCGCGAGCGATCTCTCGCCCCGTATGTCTCTGCCGCACATCTCGCCCGCCGAGATGATCGGCAACGCATCCCTCATGCACGATGCGGGCGAGCTCTTGAGTGGGGAGCGCCCGCGAGTGCTTCGCGTGCTCGATCACGGCCCGCTCGATACGCGTCTGGTCGGGTTCGCGATGCCGCTACTCGCGCACGGCGCGCTGATCGAGCCGGTGACTGCGTCGCTGCGCGGGATCGCCGAACAGATCGTCGGCCAGCTGGTCGACGCGCTCCACGACCAGCGATTGTCGCTCGTGGCGCGGCGTCGCATCCCGCGAATTCTAAAGAGCTCGAATCACCCGCGCGCCGCCCAGGGGTTGATCGAGGCCCTGCGAGCGCCGGAACGGGAGCTGAGGCATCGGGCTGCGACGGCGCTCGCGGAGCTCACGGAGAGGCATCCCGAACTCGCTCCGGAGAGTCGGGTCGTGCATGAGCTCGTCCGCGAGGAGCTGCGCGCGAGTGAAGAGGAGCCGGCTACCCTGCAGCATTTGTTCGCGATTTTGAGCTTGGTCCTCGAGCGAGACGCGCTCTGGCTCGCGCGGCGCGCTCTGACGCACGGCGATGCGATGCAGCGCGGAACCGCGCTGGAGTATCTGCACACGACGCTGCCGGAGCCGCTGCGAACCGAGTTCGTGAGCCACCTCGAGTCCGGCCAGATCAAGACCGGTCCGAGCCTCCGAGTGAGTCGTCCGCCGCCAGCGTGACGATCTTGCACGCGTCGCGGAATGTGATCGTCGCGCTCTCCCCAAGGAGTTATGGCCAACCGGACGCGACGTGCTTTACAGTCGCGTGTGACTGGAGAACCTCGTGAAGCGTCGCGACACTTCAGGTGAACCGTCGGAGGCAGGGCAGGGCTTGCGTGCCCAGCTGAGTCGGGCGGTCGGTGGATCGCTCGGCGCGATCCGCTCTGTGCTCTCGCCCACCCCGAAGAGCGTCTCCGTCTCGAAACAACGCTTGAGCGACGTGCTCTGGAACGATCGCACGCTGCTCGCGTCGCATGAGACTGCCCGCGCCAAGACCACCAAGCGCGACGAGCCGGATGCACTCGAGAGCATTCCAGATTTCGAGATCATCGAGGAGTCGCCCGATGAGCTCACCCCGGTCGATCAGGACCTCACCGAGCTCGTGGCCGAAGAGCTTCGCAAGGCGCGCGAACCGCGAAAGCGTGTGGATACGCGGCCTTCTGAAGTCGTGCGAGCGAGGCTCGAAGATGTGAAGGCGAGAGTCGCGACAAAAATGACGTCGATGCCGAAAGGCGTCGCGCCGGTCGCTTCGGAGTCACCGGAGTGGCTCCGGCGCACGGACGAGGGCCAGGCCCCAGGCCACGGGCACGGCCACGACGATGACGAGGCTTCGTTCGCGGACGACGACATGTTCGCAGAACTCGAGCCGCCCGCGCCGGAAGTCGCCGCGCCGATGCCGATCACTACGCGGCCTCCGCCGCCGATCACCGCGAAAGTCGCGCGGCCGAAAGCTTCAGCGCCCGCGCCGCGAGTTGCTGCAGTATCTGCTCTGCCGCCCCCGCCGCCCATCGGAGCGAAGCCTCCGCCGCTCAGAGCTGCACCGCCTCCTGCGGCGGACGACGAGGAAGACGGCGACGAAGAGCCGATCTGCACTCGGTCGATGGCTCGCCTCCTCGCTGGGCAAGGCCATCGCGCACGCGCGCTGAAAATCTACGAAGTGCTACTCGCCGCCGACAACAGTGATGAGGCTCTGCGCGCCGAAGCCGACGCGCTGCGTCGCGTGGGTTAGGGACAGCGCCTACGCTGTGAGTGCAGCCGGCGCGCGCGGCTTGCGGAACACCACCATCACCCCGGTGTTGTCCGTCTGCCAGTAGCCGAAGAACCCGTACCAGAGCGTGAGCGGGCTGAGCAGCTTCCAACTGTCGCGGCGCGTGCGATCGAACGCGGCGTCCATCGAGTTGTCGAAGCACTGCAAGTAGTGCAGCACGAAGCGCAAGTTGATGAACGGCACGAGCGTGTTCAAGTACTCGTGGGGATAGTAGTGCGCGACTTCCATGCCGAGCTTCTCGCCGATTTCGCGAAGCACGGTGCCGCCCAAAATGTGCCGGTGATACGGCTGGTGGAGCGCGTGCACGAACCACTCGGTGTCGTTCAGGTCGACGCCTTCCGCGTTCGGCGTGCCGATCGAGATCAACGCTCCGGGGTTCGACATCCGATCGAACATGCGCAGCAAGTCCCAAGGCTCGAGAACATGCTCGATCACGTCTTGGCTCACGATGCAGTCGAACTTCTGCTCGAGCAGCTCCGGCTTGCGGTACTCGGGTGAGAACTCGTCGTAGCCGTGGGCGTTGGCGTAACCGACGCTTCTCAAGTACCGGATCAGCGCGCCGCTGCCGCAACCGTAGTCGAGGACGCGATGGTCTTTCCGCAGGCCGTTGCGCTCGAGGCGCTTGGTCATGTTGCGGTACACGGTGCGTTCGGCCCAATCGAGCTCGGTACCGCCGTGAAATGGATACTTGCTGTAGTAGTAGCCGAGGTCGACGTCGTCCGCTGCGTGGATGCTCTTGCAGTGCGGGCAACGCCACACGCCGAACTGTTCCTTCGCGAACCGTCGAACGTTGGAGCGCACCGAAGCTCGCTCTACGTCGCCGGTGACGTCCTTCTGACAAATGTTGCAGTGCAGCGCAGCGTTCACGAGGCTTCCGGGCGGGGCAGGGTGCGACCGATCGGCGCAGTCGACGCGGATACCGCTTCAACTTGAAGTCGGTCCAGCGTAAACGGCGACTTCAGTTGTTCGAGGTAGCCGTTCGGGAAAGTGGGCATGCCGGCGATGCCGATATCGCACGGGGGCTCACGGTCTTTCGGGAGAAAGCGCGTTCCGAACACGATGTCCCAGATGAGCACGTGGCCGCTGTAGTTCGAGCTGCTCTCTGCGATGTTGCGCGAGTGGTGCCAGCGGTGGAGCTCGGCCATGCTGAAGACCCAGTTCAAGAAGCCGAGCCGGACGTGAATGTTCGCGTGCTGAAACGTGCCGTGCATGCCGGCGAACAGCAGCGTGATGGCCATCGTGTCGGGTGGGCAGCCCAGCAGGATCAACGGGCCGAACCCCGCGCCGGCGAGCATCGCCATGTCGATCGGATGGAAGCGCGCCGCGTTCAGCCAGTAGAGCCGCGCCGCCCCGTGGTGGGCTGCGTGAAAGCGCCACATGAACGCGAACTCGTGTTGCACGCGATGCGCCCAGTAACCACCGAACTCGCTGATGCAGAGCGCGAGCGCGAGTTGCGCGAGGATCGGCCAGTCCTTCGGCCACAGGTACCAGTCGAAGCGCGCGGTCAGCATTGCGCTCACGGGAACGAGTGCGGCTGTGAGGATCCACGTGACTGCCTGCGGCGTTAGCAGCGCCGAGACGAACATGTGGATCAGATCGGATTTCGTATCGCCGTGGTCGCGGTTCCAGGCTTTGACGTACGGATGGAAGCGCTCGAGCGAGCTCATCCAGAGGATGAACGGAGGCACCGCGAGCGGGCTCAGCCACGCGGGCGGCAAGCCGTGCCGGATGGCCCAGATGCCGACTCCGATGAAGACCAGGAAGGTGAACGGGAAGATGCCGACGGACAGCAGACGCCGAAACCACCCCTGGTAGCTGCAAACTACCGGTTCTTCTACGGAAACCGCTTCGGCACCACCGGCCATCCTACCGCCGTCCATCATAACAGGGCCCAATGTAGACCAAGCCTCCGCCTGCGACCAATGAGACCCCGATTCACTTCGGCTTTTGGCCTTAGAGCGGCTCTCGTCCTCGGTCTGGACACTGCGCAATCCAGAAGTATTGCCCGGTCCCGGCCTTCCGGGCGCGTTCGCTCTGAGGCCAAAATCCTCGCGAATCTACGGGTTAACTGAACATGTGGACAAGTTGGAGAAGTTGGACGTGAACCCTTCGCCGCATCTCGAGGATGCGCGTTGCGGTGCACGTCTGGGCGGATCGCGCTCGGTGCGCTCGCGCTGCGCGATCGTCGCCCGTCGACGTCGTGCACAACGACACGTTCGTTGAGCGGCTAACGCGCGGTTTTCAGCGCGCGAGCCGCTTTGCGCTTTCGTGCAGCCTTGCGCTTCGTCTTCGCGTCAGCGGCAGTCTTGGCCGCCCTCTTCTTCGCCGCCACGGCCTTCGCGGTGCGTTTCGCCGCGTGCGACTTTCCAGCGGCCTTCGCAGCTGCGGTCCCGGCATGCGCGTCCATCTGTGCGACCAGCTTCTTCGGCGCTTGCGCACGATAGCTCTCGTCGAGCCAGAGCTTGAACAGCTCGAGCGGCGGAGACTGCTTCTCCGTGAAGGTCGCTGTCACCCAACCGCTCTTGCCCAACCCCCATGCCGTTGGGGCGGCAAACGGCAGCGAGAGCGCGGTGTGACTCGACTCGGGCAACTTGCACGAAATCACGAAGGGTTCACCGGGCGTGCTCAGGTACGCGAACGTCTTGTCGCGCACGGCCAAGTCAGCGTGGCCTGGCCATGGGCTCTTCGTGTGAGCACCCGGATACGCCATGCCGTACTCGCGCAGTGCGAGCACGACGGCATCACTCTTCAGTTTTCTCTCCGCCATCGTTCACTCGGGAGGACCAATCAACACGGCGCCGAGACACATCTCGTCCGACGTGTGGTCTCCCCAGTTTACATCACGCGGCTGCGGACGCTGCCCATCGATTGGGGTCTGATGCTCCGGAGTGTTGTCGAAGTGACATTCCACGTAGAGCTGGTCCCCTGCGGCGAGCCGGACCGGTTTACGAAGAATATACGTTTCCTGCCAGGCGAATGACCAATCGGGGATATCCAGAAGCCCCTCGCGAGTCCCGTCGGCATGAACGACGCCGATCGAGCCGGACTTCCCGAGCGTATGCATGTGGAGATCTGCCCAGTACAGCGCGAGCTCCGTGGTCGCCGTCGCCGGCACGGCGCGCATGGCCGTCGAATGGACCACATCTGGTTCGCCCGCCGGGATCCGCATCGCGCCCGCGAGCCACAGCGGATTCATCAGCAGCTGCACCCGGCCGACGCGGTCCACCTGATCCTCGACCTTGTAGTCGATGCGGCTCTGGTCCGGGAACGCGCCGTTCATCGTGTTGTAGTGCATCTGCAAGACGAACAGCGAGCCAGGCTTCACCTCGAAACCGAGCCCGCCCGGCACGTCTTGTCCGTACCCACCAGGCTCGTACGACGTCAGCCACGTCGCGCCGCCGACGTTTACGCCCGTACACGGGTAGCCGACCTCTTCGGTCATCGCGTCGCGCTCGAGAACTTCCTCGGCGTTCTCGGGCGGCACGAAGTAGACGACGCCGTGGTGCACCATCTCGCGCCGGTCCGGCTCCACGCTCAAGCCCGTGACGTATTTCGTCTCGTCGTAAGGCCACTTGAGCGGAACGCAGCGATACTCGTCGACCTCTTTGCCGCTCGGCATGAACGGCTTTTCGAACTTCATCGTTCCATCGATGCGCGAGAGCCCGCGGGGTGCTGAGGGCGGAGGCTCGGGCTCCGCATCCGGATCGCCCTCGACCGCGCCTTGTTTCACCCACTGCACGATCGTGTCCTTCTGCTCGGTCGTCAGGCGGCGCTCGCCGACGTAGTAGTCGAGCGCGGCGTTCGCGCGCCACGGCGGCATCTTTCCCTGCGAGACGTCCAGCGAGACCAGCTCTTTGACCAGGTCCACTTCTTCGAAGCTCGTGAGCGGCAGCGGGCCGATGCCCCCGTCCACGTGACACGCCGTGCACTTCGCGTCGATGATCGGTTTGACGTCCTCGTAGTACGTCAGCGACTTCGCGCCGCGCGAAGACACGCTCGGTCGGTCGTTGTCATCCTCGCGGTCGTTCCGACTCGAGCGGCCGTCCGGGTCTACATCATGCGAAGAACTGCAGCTTGCGAGAAAGCAAGCCAAGACGAAGCTCAGGCGTCGCTGCGACATAAAACTTCGGTCTACGAAAGCCGGCGAGTTCGGATGCTCGAACAGGCTCGAAGACGCGTGCCCCTTATTCTTCGAGCTCTAGTGGAGGGACTACTGCCCGTCAATGCAAAGCTTTCGCTCTGAGTGAAGCAACTCGTGACAGATGTCGTAACGCGCTACGCCACCTGCGCGTGTGCTCACGTTAGACTAACGATGCTGGCAAGTCGCCTTGCGTGAATACTGTCCACGAAGCGGGATCAGTCTCCCGCCGGCGACACTCGGAACTCTTTCACGGCCGTCATCGCGCGCAGCGTTTCGGACAGGGCGCGCGCGTTTTGCGAACGGCCTGTCCGGATGATCATTCGGTATTCGAAGAAGCCATCCTGTTTGTCGAACCGGTAGCTCAAGTTCGCGATCGTGAACGCGTGCCGCGCGACCAATGCTCGGAGCTCGTCCTCGGGCACGATCGCATTGTCGGCAAAGCGCACGATGAACTG
>DASRXR010000549.1:0-11792 GCA_035687405.1 Polyangiales bacterium | reverse complement strand
GTCGCAAGCTGCGGCGCCCACTCGGCATCTTGCCAGCCGGCACGTTCAACTACATCGCGCGCAACTTGGGTCTGCCGATCGACGTCTCGGAAGCGGCTGAAGTCATCGCAGCGGGCAACGCAGAACCGATCCCGGTCGGTGAGATTAATGGTCGGCTGTTTCTGAACAACGCGGGATTCGGCCTGTACTCTCAGATGATCGAACAGCGCGAGCTCGCGAAGCGCCGTTTCGGGCGTCACCGTGTGGTCGCGTTTCTATCCGCTTTGAAAGTCCTGACGGAGCGCCACCCGCTTTATCACATTCAGATCACCGCGGACGGCCGCGAACACACGCTGAAAACGACGACACTGTTTTTCGGCGTCAACGCGTTGCAACTTCAGAACTACAACGTCGAAGCGGCGAAGTTCGTCGAGCAGGGCAAGCTTGCGGTGTTGTCGCTACGCCTCGATTCGCGGCTCGACATCGCGGGCGCGGCTTGGGCGTCGCTCCACGGCAAAACGGAAGAAGCGCGTTCGGTCGATGCGACTGCCGCTACGAGCGTCAGAGTCACGACGCGCCGGCGTGCGCTCAAGGTTGCGATCGATGGTGAGATCGTTGTGTTGCGCGCTCCGCTCGAGGTCAAGCTCGTGCAGGACGGCCTGCGTGTGTTCAAGCCGTCCGCGCAACCGGATCTCGCGCCCGAGCGCATGCCGCTGAACATGGATCGCGACTCGATCTTCGAAGTCGATCCGGTCTGAGCCCGTCTGAGCTCGCGGCTCAGCTCGTCAGGTGCTGGATCAGGATCTTTGTCCCGAACAACACCAACACGACGCCACCGAACGCATCGAGGCGCTTTCCGACGCGCGCTCCGAAGTGCCGGCCGACCAAGAGCCCGAGAGCACTCAGCACCGCGGTGACGACTCCGATCGTCGTGAGCGATAGCACCAGCGGCGCGTTCAGCATCGGCAACGTGACGCCGACCGCAAACGCATCGAGGCTCGTCGCAATCGCAAGCATGGCCATGACGCGCAGTCCAAACACGTCGCGCTCGCTCCGCTTGCTCTTGTCGTCTTCACGCTTGTCGAGCGCTTCGTAGATCATCTTCACGCCGATCCCGCCGAGCAACACGAACGCGATCCAATGATCCCAGGCTTCGACTGCGGATCCGATCTGACGACCGATCAAGAAGCCGAGCAACGGCATCAGCGCTTGAAAGCTGCCGAAGAACAACGCGACCGTCACGAAGTGTCGAACACGTAACGTGGGTGCGGCAAGCCCGCAACTTGCGGCCACCGCTGCCGCATCCATCGCTAGCCCGACCGCGAGAATGATCAGCGACCACAACGACATCGTCGCACCATACTCACGTGCCGGTGTGAAGGCAAACAGTTGAAATCGCGATGACGCGCGATGATTGCGTCGTTGCAAACATGTGACGCCGGAAGCACGCCACAAAGCGTTGCAAACCATGATATGTCAGATGCCGCGTTTTCGTTGCGCGCGTATCCAGCATCCGAGATGCGCGCTCTACGCTGCAAGACGCGCGAACGCATACACACAGCACGAACATATCGGCATGAGGACGGAATCATGAACGGATTTCTACGCGCCTTGGACGAGCAACGCTGGGACGACCATCGCTTCTACCACCACAGCCGCATCAATCAGTCGCTCCACTTCCTGAGCGCACTCAGCTTCTTGTGTGGCTATGGATTGCTTTTCGTCAATCCGGCAGCCGCCGCGCTCGTGGGCTGGCTCGTCGCGATGGTGAGCCGGCAGTCCGGGCACTTCTTCTTCGAGCCCAAGGGTTACGACGAAGTGAACGCCGTGACACACGACTATAAGGAAGACGTGAAGGTCGGCTACAACCTGAAGCGTAAGGTCGTGTTGCACGCGCTCTGGGCGTTGTCGCCGCTCGCGTTGTATGTGGACCCGAGCCTCGGCGGGCTCGTCACACCCCATACCAGCGGCGCAGGCTTCGTCCACAACCTCGCCATTTTTTGGCTGTGCCTCGCCGGCGCAGCGCTGGTGTTTCGGACGGTCCAGCTATTCTTCGTGCGTGACGTTCAGACGGGTCTCGTCTGGATCACGAAGATCATCACGGACCCGTTTCACGACCTGAAGCTGTACTACAAGGCTCCGCTGTACCTGCTGAAAGGCGAGCTGATCGATCCGATGCTGCCGAAAGTCCGGCTCTGATTCCGGCTCTGATTCCGGGCGTGGCAATTCCGAGCCGGCGCCGCACGAGCTCACTCAGAATGCGGCGTCGGATCGCGCGATTCGAAGCTAGGCCAGCCCAGAAGAACCCGTCTTCACGCATCGCGCGCGCGGCAGCCAGAAAGCGGTCGGCGACGGAGTCGAAGTCGGCCTCCGAGTAGTTGAGACTAAAGATCAACCGGCCGCTTCCGACCCAGCTGAGCGCGAGGCCTTCCAACCTCAAGTAGTACTGGAACATCCAGTTGTAGCGCGACGGATGCGTGTAACAGATCGTCCACACCGAGCTGAGGTTCGCGACCCGCACCGGCAAATCGGCATCGGACAAACGCTGGTTCAACTTCGCTGCTCGCGTGTCCCAAAGCGGATCGAGCTCGCGGTACAGCGCCTGAATCTCGGGCTGGTCGAGCCGCTGCAGGAACTCGTACATCGCACCCATCACGTACGGGTGCGAGTTGAACGTGCCGCGTGCGAAGCAGATGTCAGTCGGGCTGTCGTCGCGAAAGCGCTTCATGAGCTCGTGCCGGCCGCACACGACGCCGACCGGCAAGCCGCCTCCGAGTGTCTTGCCGTACGTGACCACGTCGGCGCGCACGCCGAAGTATTCCTGAGCGCCACCGATCGCCAGCCGAAAGCCGAGAAAAACTTCGTCGAAGATCAGCACGATGCCGCGCTCGGTGCAGACTTCACGCAACTGTTCGAGCCACTCCGTGTACGCGCGGCGATCGAAGTGTGCGCTGCGGCCTGCGTCGACGAGACTCGCATCACTCGGCGCGTTCGTATTCGGGTGCAACGCTTGCAGCGGATTCACGAGCACACAGGCGATGTCGCGCCGCGTCCTGAGCACCGCGAGCGACTTCGAATCCAGATCCTTGAGGGTGTAGGTCTCGTGCGCGGGCACCGGATTGCCGACACCGGGTTGAACGTCGCCCCAGAAGCCGTGATAGGCGCCGCAAAACCGAACCAAGTGCGAGCGGCCGGTGTGATAGCGCGCGAGCCGCACTGCCTGCATCACGGCTTCTGTGCCGGACATGTGAAATGACACTTCGGGAAGCCCGGAGATCTCGCCCAGGCGTTTGACATTGTGCGCGATCACGGGATGGTAGGCGCCGAGCACCGGGCCCAGATCCGCGACCCTCTCACTACCGGCAGCAATACATTGTTTGTAGACGTCGTAACCCAACACGTTGACCCCATAAGAGCCGGTCAGGTCGTACAACTGGTTACCGTCGAGATCCGTCACCCTAACGCCGTCAGACGCCTGCAAGAACGACCCGGCACTCAGGCGCGACGTCACATAGCGGTTGAACTGAAACGGGACTCGATAGGCCGACGTGAACTGCAAGTCCGAGACTGCCGGCGCGACTTCGCGCGTGAGCTCTGCCGTGCGCGCAAAGCGCGAACGGTAGAGCTCGCTGAGGCGCTCGAACGCGGAGCGCCGGCGTTCGACGATCGCAGCAGGCGCGTCGTCTGCGGCAAACACGTAGTCCGCCTCGTACTCGTAGAACGGGACGAGCCGTGCGATGCGGCGCGAGATTCGCGCGTGCCCGGCGAGCGAGCGATGTTTCGCACGCGACAAGAGCACACGTGCGTACAGCTTCGTGAACGCGAAGATCGCAACCAGCGTTCCAAACGCGTACCAGATCACCGAAATTTCCGTGGGTTCGTTCATGATTCGAGTCGGCCACGTTAGCTGAACGAGGTTACAAACCCGTGACCTTTCGAACCGCATTTCGAAGCCCCGCCGAGGAACTTCACTTTCTCGTCACCAATCGCATTCCGCGCCGCGCATGGACACAGTTCATGGGCTGGTTCAGCCAGATCGAACAACCGCTCGTGCGGGATGTATCGATTGGGTTGTGGCGGCGTTTTGCCGACCTGCAGCTGGAAGAGGCGGCCAAGACTGAGTTTCGCAGCCTCCACGACTGCTTTACGCGCGAGCTCAAGCCGGGCGCACGACCGATCGATTCCGATCCGGCCCTGGTCGTGAGCCCGTGTGATGGAATCGTCGGCGGCTCGGGTCGAGTGCAACACTCGAAGTTGATTCAAGCGAAGGGTCAGGCGTATTCGCTCGACGAGCTGTTAGTCGACCCACAGCTCGCCGCAGTCTACCGCAACGGCAGTTATGTGACATTGCGGCTGACGGCGTCGATGTACCACCGCTTTCATGCGCCGCATGACTGCACGCTCGAGCACGTCACGTACGTGCCAGGCGACGCCTGGAATACACATCCGATCGCGCTCGCGCGGGTGGAGAAGCTGTACTGCAAGAACGAGCGGGCGGTGCTGCGAGCTCGGCTGGCTACGACGGGCCATTTGATCACGCTAGTCCCGGTCGCAGCGATCCTGGTCGCGAGCATTCGATTGCACTGCTTGGACGTCCTGCTGCGGCTCGATCACTCGGGCCCGAATGAATGGAGCTGCCGAGCTCCCGCGCGCAAAGGCGAGGAGCTCGGCTGGTTCCAACACGGTTCCACGATCATCGTGTTCGCGCCTGCGGGCTTCGAGCTCTGCGAGCGCATCCTGCCGGGCGCGCGGGTAAGGATGGGTGAAGCCCTACTCCGCCTACCCGGCTTACCCGACCAGGGATGACCCATCGAAGACCGGAATGGTCTGCGGCAGCGACGACGGTAGCCAGCGGGAGACCGGAACCAAGTTGCTGCGAAACGCATCGTGACTGGCGCGCACGGTGTAGCGAAACGCGCTCGCACGCGCGTAGTGCGGCGAGCAGTCGAGCGCGCGCGAGCAAGCCGCGAGCAGCGACTCGTCGATCGCGCCGTTGATGCCCTCCTGAATCAGATCGACCGGCCCGGGTGCAGGCACCGACGCGACCGGTAGTCCTGACGCGAGTGCTTCGAGTAACACGTTGCCGAACGTCTCAGTCCTAGACGGGAACACGAAGCAGTCAGCACTGGAGAAGTGCGCCGTCAGTTCGTCACCGAACCGCCACCCTCTCCACACGGCCTGGGGAAACCGTCGCTGCAACTCCGCGCGCGAGGGACCATCACCCACTACGACTTTAGTCCCCGTCAGGGGAAGTGTCAGGAAGTCTTGCAGCTGCTTCTCGAATGCGACGCGACCTACGTACAACCAGATTGGTCGCGGTAGTGGATAAGTGTCGAGACGACGGTGCTTCGGATGAAAACGCTCGGTGTCGACACCGCGCGGCCAGTGGACGAGCCGGCGGCCAATCCGGCGCGCGCTCAGCTCGCCGATCAACGACTGCGTTCCGACCAGGGTGTGCTCGGCGCGACCGTGAAACCACCGCTCGATCGCGTATCCGATGCCGAGGGGGATGAACGGATAACGTGCACTCAAATACTCTGGAAAACGTGTGTGGAAGCTGGTGGTAAACCGCAGCCCACGGCGGCGGAGCCAACAGCTGACCCAGAAGCCGAGCGGCCCTTCGGTCGCGATGTGGACAGCTTGTGGGTCGAACTTTCGTAGCCGCGAAATTGCATTCCAAGGATCGGACGCGAGACGAATCTCCGGATAGGACGGAAGTGGGAACGTGCGATGCCCTTCGTTCGTGATCACGAGCACGCTAATACCCTGCGACTCGAGATGTTTGACCAGCCGCGACAGCGTGTTGACCACGCCATTGGTCTGCGGATGCCACGCATCTGTCACTAACGCCAAACGCTGTAAGGTCATGACGACCTTGCCGGCGTGGCGCGAACGTGACGGTTTCCCGCTGTTGTTAGTTCTAAAGAGGCGCCGCGTACGGCTGCCGCGCCCTGCTCACGTGAACGTCGTGTTCGCGTAGACCGCATGGCCTCGATTTGTCGCTTGCTTAGCGACCAAACCGACCACGGTCACGTGAACTTCCTGTGGCTTTGCAGCACGAACGCACTTCGCGTGCGTGCACCGGGCACTAATCGCCACTAATCACGTGGCAGGTGCACGCACAGACGGAGCGTTGCGCGCTACCACTACTTCGCGGATGCTTTGATCTGCTCGCGAACCCGCTCGTAACCCTGCTTCAACTCCTCGATCAGCTGCTTCGCAGCGGCACCGATGTTCTGGACGGGCTCCTTCGTGTGAGTCGCGACGCGTTGCAGCTCTTCTTGCACGCGCTCCCAGTGCACCTCGAGTTTGTTGAACTCGGTCTGGGCGTCCGCCTTGGCGAGGCTGAGCTGGACGCGCAGCTCATCGCGAATCTCGGCGAGACGGTTGAGCTCCTGCTGTAGCAGGCCTTTGAGATCCTTCGTATCGACCATGGCGAAATCGTCCTTTCAGGCTTCGGGACTTAAGCACGAGCAGGGCCACGTAAAGTGGAAGAACTAGGTGCCAAGTCGGTTACCGCTGCAGCCCAGGGCTGGCGGGTTCGCAACTCGGCGATTTCGAGCTGGCCGCGCTCGAGCAGCCCTAGTTTTGCATCGTGGATGCGGAACTCCAGCGTCGACCGGCCGAGCGGCTGCGCCTCCAGAAAGATGCAACGCAGCTCACCCTCTTCGAACCCACATTGCGCTTGGATGCTCGCGAGGAGCTGTTCGTGATGCAGGTGTCCGTCGCCGAAGTTCCAACCGAGGGCGAGCCCCGCGACGATCTCCCCATCGAGATACTCGTAGTCCTGCAAGCGCGAGACGGCGCGCGGGATCAGCAACGGCAACGCGCGCCCGTGCAGGTGCATCATCCGAAACGCCATCACTCGCCCGACCATGCCGATCGAGGTCGAACGATCATACAGCAGCGCGAGTTGATCGTAGACCCATGGCGCACTCGTCGTAAGGCGCTGGAGCTTCTTGTAGCTCTCACCGCGCAGCAACCACACGCTCGAAGCCCAGTTGCCTGCGTAGTAACGCATCGCAAGCAAGAACGAGAGCCGGCCGGGGAATAGGTTTCCGAACAACGGCAGCCCGATCAACATGACAATCAGAAACGCGCCGAGCGTGACACTTCCGACCTGAAGCGCACTGACTTCGGGATGTGCCCAAAACAGCGCGAGCCCCCCGTACACCACCAAGATGTTCCACTCGATCGGCACACCCATCGGGACGTTGCTCGTGATGAAGCCGTGCAACATGAACATCAGCAGCACGCCGACCATGAGCGGTATACCGGCAGGCGCGAACAGCATGACGATCGGAACGCCGATCTCGAGCGCAGTTCCAGCGTGGGCCATCCACTCAGCCGTGCGCGACGGTCGCAAGTCGTCCGGGTACGATCGATAGACGAGCTTGCGTAGCCACTGCCAGCGCAACACTGGACTGTTGCTCGTCATCACGCACACGACGGCAGGAAAGTGGTGATTGAGCTTCGACACGCCTGCCCAAAACCAGAGCGCGAGCTGCACGCTCTTCGCACCCGCGATCCAGTTGCCGGCGAAGGCGAACACGACCGAGGTGGTCCAGTAGTGCTCGCCACGAAAGGCGAGGAACAGCGTGCGATCCGACAGGCTCATCACCGGCAGCAGAAACACGATCGGCAAGAGCATGTCGCTCGCGATCTCCGGCGCGCACAAGGCGCGAACGATCGCGATCACCAGCGCGGCATACAGCGCGACGTCGAGCCAGGTTCGGCGCGGTCCCCCGAACACCGACAGTCCCGGAAAGATTGGCAGCTTCGTGGTGTTCGGCCGGAGGAAGTAGAGGAAGCCCCCAACCGGAGGAACGTATCGACCCGTGAGCGGGCCGCTCCCGCAGCCGAGGCCGAGCCCCTCGAACAACATGCTCCATAGAATTGCTTTCTGGAACGCGAGCGGGGCGAGCCCCCAAGTGGCGATGGTCGAGACGCCACCTAGGCTCGGCGACATGCTGCAGAAAAACAGCCAAGCCGCGATGTAGAGCCCGGCTTTGATGACGTACACGGCGTAGACGCCGAGTGGCGCCCCGTACCCTTGAAGCGCCCAGGCTTCGCACACCATTCGACCGCGCTCGGCGAGCGGCTTTTGGACCCATTCGAGCGGGTCGTACGGAGTCGGAGTCGGATTGAAGAGCTTCATGCTGTCTTCCCCGTGGTGCCGATGGCCTGGATCTGCCGCGCCAGTCGTGAGCTCTACGAATGGTGAACTACTTTGGTTCGCTTGGCTGACTAACCGGAGAGCGCTCTGTGCCCGGCCTAAACGGCATGCGGCGCTCGCTCGATACGTCCGGCCGATGCACAGCATAACCGTGGTCGATGGATCAGATGGACTGGCCGCTTCTGCGACGACGCGCGGAAGCTGCACCGATTCGGCGCACAGGAGGCACTCACACGCGACCGCCGAACGGTCGTTGCAGCTGTCCGCTGCACTGTGCATGCGGTCCAAAACCTGTCGAGATGCCGTCCGAAATGCGTTTAGCGTTTCGTAGGTATTAACAGCAATGCTTAGGCATCACGCGCAGACGCGCGAATGCTCGAGATGTTTGCAGCGAAACCTACCCGAGACTGGATCGTTAACACTTCGCAACCACTGTTCGAGTGCTTCGCACCGCGCAAGTTTGTGGTATCGCTGTCGCCTGTCGGGAGGAATGCGGTTTCCATGGAGCAGATGTCGTGTAACGGCCGCTTTGTTCGACCCTTTGTTCGCCTGCTCGCGCGCTATCCGCGAGTCTCCGCACCTTCGATCGATCGCTTCAAAGCGATCGGTCAAGAAGAACGCGTGAGCCTCGCCGCTGGTCACGAGAGCCTCGAGCACTGGGTCAAAACGACGGGTGATGTCGACTTGGGCCTCAAGGCCGGAACGTCGATGCGACTTGGAGAAGGTGGTGCACTGGACTTCGCGATCCACTCCGCGGGTACATTGCGCGAGTCCGTCGAAGTCGCAGGTCGTCATTCGCGTTTGTTCAGCGATGCACTCGAACCGAAGCTGGAGGTGAATGGATCGAAGGCGGTTCTTCGGCTCGATAACAAACTCGCGTGGCCACGCGCCGCGTCGGACTTCACACTCGCTGCCTGGCACAACATGCACGTGAGCGTGCTGCTGCCGGAGACCAGGAGCCTCGAAGCTTGGTTCGCCCAGGCGCAGCCCGCGAACACGGCCGAATACGAGCGTGCGTTTCCAGGCGCCAAGCTCGTGTTCGACGCGCCTTGTTACGGGTTTGCGTTCGACTCCGAGCTGGTCGACACGCCGCTCGTGAGCGCAGACACGGCACTGCACGCCGCGCATTGCGAGCACTTGGAGTTCTTGCAAGCGCGGCTGTGGGAGCCGCGTAGTTTTGCCCTGCGCGTGCGCGAATTGATCGCGTGCGAGCTGCGGCGTGGCCGGCCGACCTCATGGGATGTCGCGCGGCAGCTGCAGATCAGTCGTCGCACGCTCGTGCGCCGGTTGAACAGTGAAGGTACGAGCTTCAAGAATCAGCTCGACGAGCTGCGTCGCCAGCTCGCGCTGAACTTGGTCGCGCGGACGCAACCCTCACTGATGGAGATCACGACCCTGCTCGGGTTCTCACAAGTGCAAGCGTTCCATCGCGCGTTTCGGCGCTGGACGGGCCAAACGCCGATGCAGTACCGAGACGCTGCGCAGCTACCTCAGGAGCAAGCGCCGCGCGTGAGCTGATCGCGAGCGGCCTTACGAACGGCGCAGGCTGCGAGGCTTGCGCCGTTCGCGTTTAACGCGCGAGCAGCTTGGTCGCCGCGTCGACTACCGGCCGCAAGCCGAGTTTGGTTGCACTCGTCTGCACCAGCTCGAGCATCGCGCAGCCTTGCTCGCGTTGCCGTTGATCACTGCTCTCGATCAACATCGACCCGAACTCGAGCCGGCTGCGCGCGAGCTGTGGCTGCAACCCGAGGCGCTCTTGGTCGGCCAGCGCAGATTCGAAGTGCCCGAGCGCGCGATCGTGATCGCCGAGGGCGCGCGAGAGGATCGCCAAATAGTGTGAGACCACCCCATGGCAGTGACAGGAGAGCGCAGCGACACACAAGCGTGGGTACGGCTTCAGCAACTCGTACAAGACCTCGGCGTGCCCGAGTCGTTTCGTCGTCGCGCACGCAAACGCGAGGTGCGCGAGCGTCGCGAGATAGTCGCGGTTCTTCGGCAATGTGTACAACTCGCGCGGTGGTCGTGCCTCGAGCACTACACGCGCCTCCTCGACCATTCCGAGCTCCACCATCGTGCGCAGCTTTGCCGCCTGCACGTTTGGATTGTCGGCAACATCCGCGGCGACCCCGCGCGCGAACTGAGCGGCGAACGGCGTGATGTCGGTCGTCTGCCGGAAGAGCTCGCCCCAGTCGACCGCTTCCATCGCCTTGCGCCCGTGCAGCTGAAGCCGATCGGCCTGCTGCTTGAGCTCCGCCAGCTTGCGGCGCGCGAGCTCGAACTCTCCAGCGTTCATCCGCAACACGACGCACATCCGCTCGTAGTGCCACATCAGCTCGGCGTGATGCAGCTCGCGCGCCGCAGTGCCAAACGCATCGAGCACGCGCTGCGCCTGCGCGAACTCCCCGCGCTGCAACAGCGCGATGATCCGAGCGAGCTGCGGCTCCAGCATCCAGAGCGCGCGCTTCATCGGATCGCGATCGCGCAGCGACGCCATGTGCTCCATTTGAGCCGCGATCCCGAGGGCACGTTCGTAGTCGTCGGGGCCACCGGCGAAGTACAGCCGCGCTCGAAGCACGGTGCGCTTCGCCGAGTCGGTCGCATGCTGAGCCAGCGTTTCCGCCTCGGCCAGTAGCTGTTCGACTTTCGTCGCGTCCTGACAATAGGGCTGCGTCCAGGCCAGATGCGCGAGCACGATCGCGCGACGCCGGTGATCGGTTTCCGCTAGCGCGTCGCGTGCCGCTTCGAGCACGGCGAGCGTGTTGGGCATCGGCACCGCACCCGGACTACCGCTCATGCGCTGGCCCGCCTCGAACAACACCTCGGCGTAGCCGTGTTTCATCGCCAGCCGCACCGCGTCCTCGAAGTGGCCGGCGAAACCGGGCTCGCCAGCGGCACGTTCGCACCGCGCGAGATCGAAGAGCAGCCGGCACGTGAGATGTGGATCGGCTTGCGGCCGCAATCGCAACGCCTCGAGCGCGCGCCGCAAAAACGCGCAGGCATCCGCGTACGCGCCGATCCGCGAAGCTGCACCCACCGCACGCCGTGCGGCCGTGACGGCCTTTTCCACGTCGCCGCTCGGCAGCGCAGACAAGAGGTGATGCGCGATCTCGGCCGGACTCGCCGTACCCGATCGCGCTTCGAGCGCATCTGCGACGTGCTGATGCAGCCGTACGCGGCTGATGCTCGGCAACTCTTCGTAGAGCACGTGCCGGATCAGATCGTGGCCGAACACGAAGTGGGTGTGGCTCTCGCGCGCCGCGACGATCACGTGGCTCGTCATCGCGTCTTCGAGAATTTCGATCAGCTGCTCGCCGCTGCGGCGCGTGACCGTCGCGAGCAAACCCAGGTCGAAGCTGCGCCCCACGACCGCCGCGGCTGACAACACTTCTCGCGAGAGCGCGTCGAGCCGCCGCAAGGCTTGCCGCACGATGTCGAGCGCGTACCCCGAGAGCGTGAGCTCGCTCGCGGCCGGAGTCGGCCCATCGATCCACGGACGCAGCAGCTCGACCATGAAGAACGGATTGCCTTCGCTCTTCGCGAATACGGCCTTCGTCAGTGCGCCATCCGAAACGCCGAAGATCTCGGCCGTGTACGCGGTGATGTCCGACTCTTCCAACCGCGTCAGCGCGATGCGTTC